>NZ_VFMN01000001.1:915815-1221087 GCF_006715055.1 Lapillicoccus jejuensis | reverse complement strand
CACCACCGCGCTGGCCACCGACGGGACGACCATCTACGCCGGCGCCGCCGACGGTGGCGTCTGGCGCAGCAAGGACGAGGGCGCGACGTGGACCCCGATCTGGGACGGCCAGCCGTCGCAGTCGATCGGCGCGCTGTACGTCGACGCCGGGCACCACCTGTGGGTCGGCACCGGCGAGGCGAACACCAACAGCGACTCCTACCTCGGCGTCGGCGTCTACTGGTCGGCCGACCAGGGCGCGACCTTCACCCGCGTCGGCGGGACCGAGCTGCAGAACGCCCAGGTCTACCGGCTGCGCGACGCCGGCGACGGCTGGGTCTACGCCGCGACGAGCAACGGCCTGTGGCGTCACCGCTCGGACCGCACCGGTGGCCAGTGGCAGTCCGTCCTCAAGCCGGACCCCAACCCGACCGGGTCGCCGTACCTCACCTCGCAGATCACCGACGTCGTCGTCCGTCCGGGCACGAACGGGCAGGACGTCACCGCGGTCCTCGGGTGGCGCAACGGGTCGTCGTACAACGGCTTCTACCGCTCGACGACCGGCGGCGGCGCCGGGTCGTTCAAGAAGTTCACGCCGGCGGGCGCCATCGACGCGACCGACATCGGCCGCACGACCCTGCAGTACGCCGCCGACGGCTCGCGGCTCTACGCGATCGTCCAGTCGCCGAAGGCGCTGCTCGCCGGCGGGGCCACCAACCTCCAGGGCGTCTTCGTCTCCCCGTCCGGCGCCCCGACCGGCCCGTGGCAGCTCGTCGCCGACAGCGCCAAGCTCGGTGCCTCCGGCTCGGCGCTGATGAACATGCCGGGCTACCACGTGGGCATCCAGTCCTGGTACAACCAGGCGCTCCAGGTCGACCCGAGCGACCCGATGCACGTCTACGTCAGCCTCGAGGAGGTCTTCCAGACCCGCAACGGCGGCACGACGTTCACGACCGCCAGCCCGTACTGGAACTACGGCCTGGCCTGCGGCGACTCGTGCCCGCGCACGACGCACCCGGACCAGCACGCGCTCGCCGTGACCGGCGACGGCCAGATCGTCATCGGCAACGACGGCGGCGTCTACCGCCGCCCGCTGTCGGTGACCGGCTACGGCCGGTGGAGCGACCTCAACGACGGCCTGCGCACCCTGCAGTTCTACGACGCGAAGAGCGGCGCCGGCGCGGCCGGCGGCAACGTCGGCTACTGGGGTGGACTGCAGGACAACGGCACCGCCCTCGTGCAGCCGAGCGGCCGGACGGTCGAGCCGGCCGGTGGTGACGGCGGCGCCGTCCTCGTCGACCCGAGCAGCTACCAGCGCATGGTCGGCGAGTACACCAACCTGCAGATGTACCGCAGCAGCGACGGTGGTCACTCCTTCACGACGCTCAGCCCGGTCTGCGGCGTCTACACCGGCGCCGACTGCGACCCGACCGCCCGGTTCATCGCCCCCATCGCGATGGACGTGCACGACAGCAACCACTGGGTCGTCGGCGGCTCGGCCATCTGGGACACCACCAAGGGCTGGGCGACCAGCTGCGCCGGCGCGACGTGCGACTTCACCCAGGTGCACAGCCTTGGCAAGGACGCGGCGGGCGGCGACAACCTCGCCTCGGCCATCGCGGTGAGCGGCGTGACGACGTACGCCGGGTGGGTCGGCGGCGGGGGCAACCCCGGCCCGGCGTTCGCCTCCGGCATCGACACCAACTACGGCGGCTCGTGGCACCGGATCTCCTCGCCGGTCCTGCCCAACCGGTTCGTCACCGGGCTGACCGTGGACCCGGCCAACCCGGCCCACGTCTACGCGACGTTCAGCGGCTACTCGCGCCGGTGGATCCCCGGTGGCGGTGTCGGCGGCGTCTTCGAGTCCACCGACGGTGGCTCGACGTGGCGCAACATCAGCGGCAACCTGCCCGACGCCCCCGCAGACGCGCTGGCCGTCGTCAAGGGCACGCTGGTGCTCGGCACCGACCTCGGCGCCTTCACGGCCTCGCAGTCCTCGCCGATGCGCTGGTCGCGGGTCGCGGGTCTGCCGACCGTCGTCGTCAACAACGTGTCGCTCTCCGCGGACGGCCGCAGCGCCGTCCTCGGGACGCACGGCCGCGGCATCTGGACGGTGACCCCCGCGCGGTCCTGACCGCCCGCGACACCAGCGGCTCCGTACGACGCCCCGCCCGGGTCACCCGGGCGGGGCGTCGCGCGTTCCTGAGACCCGCTTGCCGATCGATAACGTCAGGTTGGAACATGGATAACCAGATGTGAGTTCTCAGGGGTGGCCGGTCCGGCGGACCGCCACCGGACTCCGTCCCGACCTCCGAAGGAAGAAGGCAGCACCCGTGCCCATCCACGACGACGTGACCCAGCTCATCGGCAACACCCCGCTGGTCCGGATCAACAAGGTGACCGACGGCGCGAAGGCCACCGTCGCCGCGAAGCTCGAGTTCTACAACCCCGCGAACTCGGTCAAGGACCGCATCGGCGTCGCCATCATCGACGCCGCGGAGAGGTCCGGGCAGCTGCAGCCCGGTGGCACGATCGTCGAGGCGACCTCGGGCAACACCGGCATCGCCCTCGCGATGGTCGGCGCGGCCCGCGGCTACCAGGTCGTCCTCACGATGCCGGAGTCGATGAGCAAGGAGCGGCGCGCGCTGCTGCGGGCGTTCGGCGCCGAGCTCGTCCTCACCGACCCGAGCAAGGGCATGAAGGGCGCCGTCGACGCGTCCGAGGAGATCGTCAAGGAGCGCGGCGGCATCCTCGCCCGCCAGTTCGCCAACGAGGCCAACCCGGAGATCCACCGCCGCACGACGGCCGAGGAGATCTGGAAGGACACGGACGGCGCGGTCGACATCGTCGTCGCCGGCATCGGCACCGGCGGGACCATCACCGGGGTCGGGCAGGTCCTCAAGGAGCGCAAGCCCGGCCTGCAGGTCATCGCGGTCGAGCCCAAGGAGAGCCCGATCCTCAACGGCGGGCAGCCCGGTCCGCACAAGATCCAGGGCATCGGCGCGAACTTCGTCCCGGAGATCCTCGACACGCAGGTCTACGACGAGGTCATCGACGTCGACATCGACACGTCGGTGGCGTACGCCCGTCGGGCCGCCACCGAGGAGGGCCTGCTCGTCGGCCTGTCGTCCGGCGCGGCGCTCGCGGCCGCGGCGCAGGTCGCGCAGCGCCCCGAGAACGAGGGCAAGACCATCGTCGTCATCATCCCGAGCTTCGGCGAGCGCTACCTCTCGACCGTCCTCTTCGAGGGCCTCGTCGACTGACGTCGGCGACGTCGACGACCACCACCACCACCCAGCGGGAGTGACCGACGTGCACGACGTACGACGCCGCGCGACCGGCCGGGGCGACACCGCCCCGGCCCTGGTGCGGCGTGCCCTCGCCACGGTCCGCGAGGACGTCGACGCCGCGATCGCGCGCGACCCGGCCGCGCAGTCCCGGCTCGAGACGTTCCTCGCCTCGCCCGGCCTGCACGCGATCTGGGTGCACCGGCTGGCCCACCGGCTGTGGCGCACGCCGGGGTGGCGGCTACCGGCGCGGCTGCTGGCGCAGCTGTCCCGGGCCGTCACCGGCGTCGAAATCCACCCCGGTGCGACGATCGGCCGGCGCTTCTTCATCGACCACGGCATGGGCGTCGTCATCGGCGAGACGGCCGTCGTCGGCGACGACGTCATGCTCTACCACCAGGTCACGCTCGGGGGCCGGTCGCTGAAGAAGGTCAAGCGCCACCCGACCCTCGGCGACCGGGTCACCGTCGGTGCCGGCGCCCGCATCCTCGGCGACGTGACCATCGGCGACGACGTCCAGGTGGGCGCGAACTCGGTCGTCACCAAGGACGTGCCCGCCGGCTCGGTGGCCGTCGGCATCCCCGCGCAGGTGCGCCCCGCCGTCCCCGGGCTGACGCCCGAGGAGATGCTCGAGGAGATCCCCGCGATCTTCATCTGAGCCCGTCCCGCGGGTCCGCGACCCCCTGTCCCCAACCCCCGGGGGCGGGTCAGGCGGTCCGCGGCCCCTGTGGAGGGCCCGGAGCCGGGCCGCCCGCAGCGGCGATGCTCGACCCGTCGCCCCGCCCGGGGCGCGGGGAGGTGGACGACGTGTTCGCGATGGACCCGGCGGGGGTACGACGCGCCGGCGACGGGCTCGAGGGCCCGTCGCGGACCGCCCGGGCGGTGGCCGCCCGGCTGCAGGGGGCGACGGTGCCGCGCGGGGCGCCCGACCTCTCGGCGGGCGCCGAGATCGGCGCCTTCCTCGACGTCGAGGCCGACGGGCTGCGCTCGCTCGCGGTCGAGCTGGGGCTGCTGCGTGACGCGGCCGACGCCGGCGCCGCCTCGGTGGCCGCGGCCGACGCGGCCGCGGCCCAGCGTTTCGCGCGGCCCACCTCGGCCGCCCTGCGTGAGGCGCTGGGCTGATGCGGCCGCCGTCGACGGAGGAGACCGCCCACTACGGGTGGCCGGGCGACGACCCGCCGCTGCTCCACCGCCTGGTCGCCGAGCTCGACGCGGCCGCCCGGGGGGTCGTCGCGCTCGCCGCCGCGGTCCGGGCCGTCCTCGGGGCGCTGCGCTCGGCGTGGCCGGTCGGCCCGGCGGGCAACGCGGCCGTCCACGACGTGCAGGTGACCTCCCGGTGGGTGTCCGGGGTCGCGCCCCGGCTGACCGCCGCGGCCGGCCTCATCGGGGACTACGCCGGCGAGCTCGACCGGGAGCGGCGCCGGCTCGAGGACCTGGACGAGGCCTGGGCCGTGCTCGCGCCCTCGGAGCAGGTCCTCGCCCACCTGGCCTTCCCGCCGCCGCCCGAGCGGTCGACGGAGTGGGAGCGCGCCGACACCGATCTCGCCGTGGCGCGGCGGCTCAGCGGGTTCCGCACGACCACCGAGGTCGACGCGGCCTACGCGGCGCTCGTGCGCCGCGTGCGGCTGCTGCGCGACGACGTGGCCGCCGAGCTGGTCCGGGTGGGCCGGGGGGCGGCCCGGGCCGGTGGGCCGGCGGGTGCGTCGTCGTACGGCGGCGCGCTGCTGCTCCTCGGGCAAGAGCCGGACCCGCTCGCCGCCGCCCTGGCCCGGGTCGGCCTCGCCGCGGTGCCGACCACCGCGGCGGGGGTGCGGGCCTTCTGGGCCACCCTGACGGGGAGCGAGCGGGCCCGGCTGCTGGCCGGCGACCCCGCTCGGTGGGGCGCCACCGACGGGGTCCCCGTCCGCGACCGCGACCTGGCGAACCGCCGCCTGCTCCAGGCGGACCTCGCCGCGGGGGCGGCGCTGCTCGCCCGGGCCGGGCTGCCGGGCGTGGGCGACCCGGAGCAGCTCGACGCCCTCCTGCGCGGGCTCACCCTCGAGCAGCGGGTCCGGCTGGCCGGGGCCGCGGGGGTCGCGCCACCGTGGTCGCCGCTCGGGGCCGGCACCCTGCTGCTCCCCCCGGACGTGCTGCGGGCGCTGTCGGTCTACGGCTCGGCGCTCGGCACCGCCGGCGCCCTGGGTCTCGCCGCCGGGGTGCCGGCCCTGCTGCTGCTCTACGCCCCGCGCGCGTTCGCGCACGGCTCGCGGACCGACGGGCGCGTCGCCGTCGCCTACGGCGACCCGGACACCGCGAGCGACGTCGCCGTGTGCGTCCCCGGGCTGGAGTCGAGCGCGGCGAAGCTCGACCAGGTCGGGCAGGACGCGGTCCGCCTGCAGCGCGAGGCGCAGGCCGTCGACCCGACCCGCTCGAGCGCGGTCGTCGCCTGGCAGGGGTACGACGCCCCCGAGTGGACCAGTGTCGTCGGGCAGGCCCGGGCGCGGGCGGGCGGGGACCTGCTGGCCGTGGACGTGGCCGCCCTCGTCGCGACGCACGCCGGTGGTCACGCCGACCCCGATCCGCACCTCACCGTCGTCGGCCACTCCTACGGCAGCACGACGACCGGTCTCGCGCTGCAGCATTCGGGTCTCGCGGCCTCGGTCGACGACGTCGTCGTCATCGGCAGCCCCGGGCTCGGGGGGACGGCGACGACGGTCGAGGGCCTCGGGGTGACCCCGGCCCACCTCTACGTCGGGTCGGCGTCACGCGACGTCATCCACCTGGCCAGCGGGACCACCCTCGGGACCGACCCGCTCGCCCCCGGCGTCGGCGCGGTCCGCTTCGCCGCCGAGAGCGTGCACCGCGACGACCCGGGGCTGCTCGACGCGCTCGGGGTCGCCGACCACTCGCGCTACTACGACCCCGGCTCGGAGTCCCTGTGGAGCCTCGGCGCCGTCGCGGCCGGGCACGGGCAGGACCTCGCCGGTGAGGGGATGGTCGTCGACGGGCCCGGTCGCGCACGCTCCTGGACCGACCCGCCGCCGTTCGCCCCCGGGCTGCGCGGGCTCCCGCTGCCGCCCGGGGTGCCGGTCCCCCCGCCGTACGACGACCCGGAGGCCCGCCGCGCGCCCACCGGTGGCCACGTGCACCGGCTGCCGTCGTGACGGCCGGGTCCGTCGACCCGTTAGGGGCGGTCGAGCGACCAGGTCGACCCGAAGGCGACGAACGGGGCCGGTCGGGTGGGGTCGGCGTCCCGGGCGGCCGAGACCGCCGCGGCCAGCGCGCCGGCCGCGTCCGCCCCCTGGGCGAGGTCACGGTGGTAGTGCCGCATCGCGGCGTGGGCGACCTCGTCGTCGACGCGGGAGACGGCGCTGACGACGCACCGGGTCCCCATCGACAGCAGGGCCGCGGTGAGGCCGAGGACCTCGCCGCCGGGGCGCGGGGTGGCCAGCCCGAGCTCGCAGGCGGACAGGACGACGTGGGCGGCCGGGACGGTGTCCTGGGGGACGTCGTACGCGAAGAGCGGCCCGCCCGTCAGCAGCACGCTGCTGAAGAGGGGGTTGTCCTGGTTGTGCCGGCCGTGCGCGGCGATGTGGACGAGGTCGTGGTCGGTGAGCGCGGTCGCGAGCCGGTGCGCGTCCGCGCGGGCCGGGTCGACCGCCTCGGCGGGCGCCCCCGCGCCCGACCAGAGCCGGGCGACGTCCTCGACCTCGCGGGCGGCGCCCGGGAGCCCGGGACCGGCGAGGGCGGCGACGCGAGGGGCTCCCGTCCGGGTCCGGCCGGCCGCCGCGGCGTGTCGGGCCCAGGCGGTCGCCGACAGGCTCACCGTCGTCGACCGCCCGCGCCGTTCGGGCAGCAGCGACCACGGGACGGTCGGCAGGGTCCGGGAGGGGACGACGAGCAGGCGGTCCGCCCGGGCCGGCCCGGCCGGCAGGACGGCGGCGCCCAGCCGGCCCAGGTCCTCCTCGAGCGAGGCGGCGACGGCGACCCGCAGCGGGGCGGGGAGCATCGGCCCGGACAGCGCGTCGAGGTCGGCGAGCACCCGCGACAGCAGCTCCTGCACCGCCGGCCAGGCGGCAAGGCGCACCAGCCGCGACCGACCGTCCCGGACGGTCACGGCGTGCAGCACCTCGTCGAGGACGACGTGCTCGACGAGGTCGGCGCCCTCCTGCGCGAGGAGCGGCCGCAGGTCACCCAGCCGGACCGGGTCCTCGGTGCGCGCGTCGCCGGTGAGCAGCCACTCGCGCTCGCGGACCTCGTCCTCGAGCCGGGCGCGCCGGCGGCGCAGCGCCTGCGTCGTCGGGTCGTCGACGGCGGCGCGCAGCCGCTCGTCCACGAGCCGCAGCGCGGTCAGCCGGCCGGCCAGCTCGGGGTCGGCCGGGGGCCGGACCGCGGTGCGGCGGTGCGACATCGCCCGCCACCGCTCGACGGCCTCGAGCACCCGCGCCGGCGAACCGGACCCGGCCGCGAGGCGCAGGTCGAGCCGGGTGAGCCGGGCGCCGTGCACCGCCATCGCGGTGCGCAGGTCGAGGCTGTGGTGACGGGCCTGCGCCGTGGCCAGGGTCCGCAGGCCCGTGCGCAGCTCGCGTCGGGCCGCCTCCGGGCGGTCCGTGGCGTGCGCCACCCCCGCCACCACGAGGTGCCGGTGCAGCCGCGTCGTCAGCGGGTCGGTGCGGCGCGCCGGACCGGCGTCGGCGAGCCGGCGGGCGGCCTCCTCGGGGCGGCCGCAGCCCAGCAGGGCCTGGGCGGCGAGCAGCTGCGCGCGGCGCCGGTCGGCCGGGCCGAGCCCGACGCCCCCGGTGTCCTCGTCGGCCAGCACCCGCGCGGTCTCGCCGGCCACCCGGCGGGGCCCGCCGGGGCGGGCCAGGTCCGCCTCCCACCGCGTGAGGTCGGCGCGCGCGGCCCAGCCGGTGGCGCCGCGGCGCGCGAAGTCCCGTCCGGCTCGTCGGGCCAGCGCGTGGGCGCCGTCCCAGTCGGCGCGAGCGAGGGCCAGCTCGGCCAGCTCGAGCCGGGCCTCGGCGGCGTCCTGACGGGCGCGCTCCGAGGCCAGCAACCGCTCGGCCGCGCCGAGGGCGGCCGCCGCCTCGGCGAGCAGACCGGCCTCGCGCAGGACCCGGGCGCGGTCGAGGTGCCACACGCTGCGCGAGACGTCGACGTCGAGCCGGTCGGCGTCGGCGAAGGCGGCGAGGGCGGCCGGGACGTCGCCCGCGAGGTGGGCGGCGTAGCCGAGGTTGTGCCGCGCCTTGAACTCCATCCGGGCCAGCCCGGTGCGTCCGGCCAGGTCGGCCGCCCCCTGCAGGTCCTCCCGGGCGCCCGCGACGTCGTGGCGCAGGAGGCGCAGCGAGCCCCGGTTGAGCAGCAGCGCGGTCCGGTCGAAGTCGTCGAGGTGGTGCAGGCCGGCGACGGCGCGGTCCAGGTGGGTGCGGGCCTCGTCGAGCCGGCCGGCCCGGAAGAGCAGCAGGCCGCGCAGGTCGTGCCCGATGGTCGTCAGCTCGGGGCTGCCGACGGCCCGGGCCGCCCGCTCGGCCTCGTCCATCCGGCTCAGGGCGCGGCCGATGCCGTGCACCTCGTGCTCGGCGAAGGCGAGGGTCATGAGCAGCCGGGCACGGACCCGCGCGGCGTCGGGCCCGCCGTCGGGCCCGCCGTCGGGCCCGCCGTCGAGCCGGTCGAGGCGCGCCAGGGCACGCTGCGCGATCGAGGCGCCCCTGGCCGGTCGCCCCGAGTCGTTGGTGTCGCGCGCCCGGAGGCGGTCGCTCTCCGCGCGGGCCAGGACCCGCGCCACGTCGCTGGTCAGGCCGCCAGCCTAGCCAGGGCGTCGGGCCGCCCACCGCTCGCCGCCGCACCCCCGGCGGCGAGTGGTCAGATCTCGAGCGCGGGCGTGACGACGGTGGGCCCGTCGGTGCCCTCGGCGGGCCGCAGCACCAGCTGGGCCAGGCCGTGCGGGACCCCGTCGATGACGAAGCGGCCGTGGTCGTCGGCGACCGTCTCGTGGCTGGCGCCCCCCGTCCGCAGCTCGACCCGCAGGCCGGCCCCGGGGGTGGACCACCCGTCGACCCGCACGGTGCCGGGCGCACCGCCGGCGGACGGGGTGCCCGCGGGCGCCGTCCCGCCGGTGTCGGTGATCGTCACCATCGTCGTCACCGTGTCGGAGGTGAAGGTCACCGTCCGCGCGCGCTGCGCGTCGTCGAGCCGGGCGTCGCCCCGGGCGACGAGCTCCGGCACGCCCTCGCGCTGGAGCCGGGCGACCTCGGCCTCGAGGTCGCCGAGGCTGATGGCGAAGCGGATCCGCTCGGTGAGACCGGTGGGGACGGGATCGACCGCCTCCCACAGCCGGCGCAGGTGCGTGAGCGCGTCGAGGTCGACGGTGTCGAGGGTGCCGGCGGCGAGCGCCTGCTCCTGAGGCGACGGGGTCGTGAGGTCGTCGGTCATCGGGTGTCCCCCCAGTGCGGGTCGGCGTCGAGCAGGTGGCGCAGCTTGGCCAGGCAGCGGCCCCGGGTGGGGCCGATGCTGCCGATGGGCATGCCGAGGGCCTGCGCGACGGTGGCGTAGTCGGGTCGGTCGGAGAAGGCGACGACGCGCAGCAGGCTGCGGCACCGCTCGGGCAGGGCCCGCACGTGCTCCCACAGGACCCGTCCGTCGAGCCCCGCGAGGGTGGCGGCCTCCGGTCCCGGACCGGTCTCGTCGGGCAGCTCGTCGCGTTCCTGCTCGTCGGGCAGCGCCTGCGTCCGCCGCAGGTCGCGCACGACCCGCCAGCTCTCCCGCTTGGCCGTGGTGACGAGCCAGGCCAGCACGGCCGCCGGGTCGTGGATCGCGTCGGCCCCGTGCACGAGGCGCAGCCAGGTCGTCTGGACGACGTCCTCCGCGACGTCGTACGGGACCCGCTGCGCGCGCACGGTGTGCCAGAGCAGCGGGGTGAGCAGGTCGACGAGCTCGGCGAGGCGCTGCCGGTCGCCGCCCTGGTAGGCCGCGAAGGCGGTGGCCGCGCGCTGCGCGAGGGTCGACGCGGGGGCGGCCGCCGGGGGTGTCCGGTCGGCGGGGACGTCGGTCGTCACGGGCGTCGCCACCCCACGCAGGCGCTCACGGCGGCCCAGCCGCGGTCCACGGCGGCCGCGGCGCCGGCCCCGTCGAGGGCTCCGCCGCGGGCGAGCTCGCACGCCAGCTCGGCGGCGAGCACCGGTGCGGCGAAGGAGGTCCCGCTCCAGATGCCGAAGCCGCCCGAGTAGTTGTCGGGGTCGATCGACGAGCGGCCGTCGGCGGTCGCCAGCTGCGGCTGGAGCGAGCCGTTGAACGTCGTCGGCAGCGTGCTCACGACGTTGGCGCCCGGGCGGTGGCAGCTGACCCACGGCCCGGCGTTGGAGAAGATCGCGATCGAGCCGGACGGGTTGAGGGCGCCGACCGCGAGGAGCGGCACCCGGTCGCCGGGCTCGTCGGCGCCCTGCTGCCGCGAGGCCAGGCCGGCGGGGAACATCGGGACCGACGAGGCGTCGTTCCCGGCCGCGGCGACGACGGCGACACCGAGCCGTCCGAGCTGGTCGAGGGTGCCGCCGAGGACCCCGCTGAAGGCCACGTCGTCGGGGGTCTCGTGGTAGAAGCCGAGCGAGAGGTTGAGGACGTCGACGAGCTCGTCGGCGTGCCCGAGCAGCTGCGCCCGGGCCTGGCGCACGAGCAGCTTGTTGAGGGCGATCGTCAGCTGGTGCTCGTCGACGACGCCGCCGCTCGGCATGACCCGGATGGCCAGCACCTGCGCCTCGGGGCAGATCTGGCGCACGATGCCCGCGATGAACGTCCCGTGCCCGGCGTCGAGGTCGAGGTCCCCGGCCAACGGGTTGCGCACCCCGAGCAGCTCGGCGTCGACGACGTCGGAGCCGAGGCCGATGGACTCGCCGCCGACCTGAGCGCCGAGGACGGCGTGCGGCGCGACGAGCCAGTCGTGCTGCCCCAGCCCCGTGTCGAGGACGGCGACGACGGGACGGCGGGTGGCGAGGTCGGCCACCGTCGGGGCGGGCAGCTCGCCCAGCCAGGTGACCGGCTGGCGGTTCCCGAGCGCGCCCGGACCGGTGATGTACGGCAGCCCGCCGCCGGCGGGTCCGGTGATGTAGGGCAGCCCGCTCGTCGCGGGTCCGGTGATGTACGGCGTCCCGGTCGTCGCCGGGCCGGTGATGTAGGGCTCGCCGGTGATCGTCGGCCCGCCCGCCAGGGTGACGAGGTGGTTGAGCCCGACGGTGAGCTCCTGCTCCTGCGGGCCCACGAGCTCCCGGTAGGCCTGCAGCACGCTCCAGGCATCGGGTCGGGGCGCTCGCGGGTCCTCGGGCGGGGTCAGCCGCAGCCGGGTCACCCACACCCGCTCCGCGACCTCGGCCAGCGCGCGGTCGGACAGCGCGTCGACGTACGCCTGCCGCTTGCCGCTCGCGGCGGTCGACGGCGCGAGCCGCTGCCCCGTCCGGGTCGCCGCCTCGACGAGCGCGGCCATCGCCTCGCCCTCGGTGCGGCCCTGGACGAGGAGCTCGTCGCCGACGTACGCCGTCGGGTTGACCGGGTGCCCGGCGACCGTCCCCGCGCGCTCGGGGACGAGGACGTGCCCGTTGACCCGCGCGAGGGTGTCGCCGAGGATCGGCGGCTGCGGCGGCCGGGCGACCTCGCCCGCGGCGGGCGGGACGACGGGGGTGGTGCGGTAGGGCATGGCCCGGTCTCCTCGGTGCGCGTGCTCGTCGGGTCCCCCGTCCGGCTCAGGGTAGGGGCGTCTGCAGCGCAAGGAGCGCGATCGGCGTCGGCTGATACGTGCGCGGCCCGCCGAACTTCTTCCGAGAACCGTGTATCAGGACGGTAGGGCCCCGCTCCTTCCCCGATGTTCCGGCCCATCGGGGGCGTCGGAACCACACGGAGTCGGCGTCACATCGGGAGGCGCCGACGACGGGTGCGGTGCCGCAGCACCCTCCGCCGGGATCGGGGTCCGGGCGGACGAGCGTGGGCGGCACCGCACCTCCCGTGCCCCACCGGCCGCTCGGTCTGGGAGACTGGCCCCGCTCGGGTGGGTTCGCATAGTGGCCGAGTGCAGTCGCCTTGAAAGCGACCAGAGGGTGACCTCTCGTGGGTTCGAATCCCACACCCACCGCCACCACCCCCTGATCCGGACTGCTGCGGGGAGGGGAGGTCCCGGTCGGGCAGCAGTCCCGATCGTGGGGTGACGTCGAGGTCCCGGTCGGGCAGCAGTCCGGATCCTGGGGTGACGTCGACGTCCCCTTCCCGCAGCAGTCCGGGTCAGGTGGGGGAGACCTCGACCCGCAGGGGGGCCGGGGGGCCCGACCGGCGGACCACGACGCGGTACGACGACCCGTGCCCCGCCTCGTCGCCGCCGGTGCCGACGTCGTCGGCGCGCTCCACCACCTCGACGTCCGCGTCGGGTGCGACGACCCGGGAGCCGACGGGCACCTGCAGGACGCACCAGATGCCGGGACCACCCCGGCCGTCGCCCAGCCCGGGCGCGAGGGTGAGCGAGGTGTCGTCGTACGCCGTCAGCTCGGCGCTGGAGGCGAGCAGCCGACCCCAGGGGAGGGTGAGCCCGAGGGCGAGCAGGTGACCGGTGCGGGCCGGGACGAGGAGCGGGCCGCCGGCGAGCGGTGAGCCGTCCTCGGTGACGGTGACGTGGGCGTCGTAGCCCTGGGGCGCGAGCAGGTGCAGCAGCCGGTCGTCCGACGGGGTGCGGGTCGTCGTGACGACGACCCCCGGGACGTCGGTGCTCAGCACCAGCCCGGGCGCGGCGCCGAGGTGGGTGGCCAACCGGGCGAACACCTCGGGCCACGACGGCAGCTCGGCGCAGAGCAGCACCGCACGACCCGCGCCGGCGCGGACCTCGAGCCCGCACACGCGACCGTCGGCGTCGCGGAGCACCGGCTCGGCCGCGGCGTCGTCGACCGCCTCGAGCAGCTCGAACCAGCCGGCGCGCACCTCGCTCGTCCGCTCCGCGCCCGCCGGGGCGGCCGCCCCGACCCCGACGACCGAGCCGTAGCGGTGCCGTCGATCCGCGACCACCTCGCCCGCGCGGACGCCGAGCGCGTCGGCGAGCAGGGTGCACGGTCGCCCCTGGAGGTCCAGCGTCGGGACCTTCCCCAGCAGCAGCAGCGCGCCCCCGCCGGTGACGTGCGCGGCCAGCCGGCGCTGGACGTCGGCGTCGAGGACCCGGCCGACGGACAGCGCGACGACCGTCGGCCACGGTGCTTCGCTCGTCAGGTCCACTCCTGAGAAGCGGTATCCGGAGAACAGGAGCGAGCGCCACAGGGCCTTGCGCGGCCCGGGCCCCCGGTGCCGCTCGAGGTCCTCGACGACGGCGGACATCGCCGCCGACCCCGGGTACCGGTACTCGGTCGCGAAGGCGTCGGCCCAGAACCCGACCGCGAGGTCGTCGAGCTCCTCGTCGCCGTCGGCGAGCCATTGCGCGTGCCGCGCCGCGACGTGGGTGACGTCGCGGGTCGACGCGAACGCGATGCCCTGCTGCCCCTCGGGACCGATCGGGGCCGCGGTGCCGTGCCGCTCGCCGGTGTGGCTGATCCGGTCGTTGCCGTCGCCCACCGGCTCGTCGAGGCGCGGGTTCACCCCGCCCGCCAGCAGGTAGTAGTTGATCAGCCGGTTGCCCTGCGCGAGGGCGAGCCGCGCCTTGAGGTCGACGGTCGAGGCGTCGTACAGCCGGTCGGCACCGCCCCCGTAGTCGCCCGTGCCCGCCTCGAACTCGAGCGACGTCAGCGGCTGGTCCGGGCCGTTGACCGCGGCCATCACGGCGGAGACGAAGTGCAGGTCCGTCGTCACGTCGAGGCTGAGGTCGCCGAGGTAGTGGTCCGACCCGGCGAACAGCCCCGGCACGCCGGCCCACGTCTCGACCAGCTGACTCACGCCGATGGCGAACGGGACGCCGTTGCCGCCCTCGGTGCCGTGGACGTTGACGCAGAGCGGCACGTCGATGCCGTGCCCGCGCACCAGGGCGGTCAGCGCCCGCACGTAGCGCGCGAAGCGGCCGCGCACGAACCGGGTGAGGTCGACGCGCAGCGCGGCCGCCCACTCCTCGTCCGGCGACTCGACGACGGAGCGCCAGTCGGCGTCCAGCGGGTAGCGGTCCCCCAGGGCGTCGCCGTACGTCGCCCCGCACCACCGCCGCAGGTCGGCGAGCAGGTCGTCGGTGAGGTCGGGGGAGTTGCTCACCCAGGCGAGCATCCCGATCTCGTTGTCCAGCTGGAGCATCGAGACCGGACCGCCCCGGTCCACCGTCCGCGCCGCGACGACCGGCAGCACCGCGTCGAACCACCGCCGCGTCTCGGCGAGGAACGCCGGCGCGAGGTAGTCGACGGTGTCCGTCGTCGCGGGCACCCCGTCCCAGCCGGTCGGCACGATCTCGGGGTGCTCCCGGTGGAGCCGGTAGGGCAGCCCCTCGTTCTTCAGCTCGGCCATCTGGAACGGCCCGGGTCGCACGAGGACGTCGAACCCGCGCTCGTGGCACAGGTCGAGGAACGCACCCAGGTCGCGCTCCGGACGGGTGGCGCCGGTGACGTCGATGCTCCCGTCGGGCAGCTCGTGCCACAGCCACGGCACGTACGACGCCACGGTCGTGCACCCGACCTCGCGGACGAGGTCGAGCCGCTGACCCCACTGCTCGCGCGGCACCCGGAAGTAGTGGACCTCGCCCGCGAGGACCAGGCGCGGCTCGCCGTCCTCGAGGATCCGGTGGCGGGCGAGCTCGACGGTCACTTCCCGTCCACCAGGGTGAGCCGGACCCGGCTGAAGTAGGCCGCGTTCGGGCCGACCATGACGTCGACCTCGCCGGGGTCGACGCGCCAGCGCAGCTCGCGGTCGTGGTAGCCGAACATCCGCGGCGTCACCTTGAAGACGACCTTGGTCGACTCGCCCGGCTCGAGGTCGACCACCCGCCAGTCGGCGAGCTCGACGAGCGGCCGGGTGACGTCGGCGACGAGGTCGCGCACGTAGAGCTGGACGACCTCGCGACCGGCGCGCACCCCGGTGTTGGTCACCTCGACGGAGACGCTGACCGAGCCGTTCCCCTTGACGGGCAACGTGGTCCGCGAGGCCTCGAGGTCGCCGTACTCCATGTGCGTGTAGGTCAGCCCGTAGCCGAAGGTGAGCTCGGGGAAGACGAGCGAGTTGAGGTAGCGGCCGAGCTGGCGGTCGCGGTCGCGGTCGATCGGCCGCCCCGTGGGGCGCTCGTGCGAGCTGCTCGGGATGTGGCCGACGGTGCGGGGGAACGTCATCGGGAGCCGCCCGCTGGGGGAGACGTCGCCGAAGACGACGTCGGTGAGCGCGTGGCCGGCCTCGGTGCCGGGGTGCCACGCGACGAGGACGGCGTCCGCGAGCTCGAGGACCCGTCCCAGCTCGAGCGGCCGGCCGGTGTGCACGACCACGACGAGCGGCTTGCCGAGCCCGGCCATCTCCTCGAGCACCTCGAGCTGGCCGGCGGGCAGCTCGAGCGTGCTGATGCAGCGGTCCTCGCCGCTGCGGCTGCGGTGCTCGCCGACGACGGCGACGGTCACCTCGGCCTCGCGGACCATCGACATGGCGACGTCGGAGAAGCGTCCGTCGGAGACGACGAGGTCCTCGGCCGCGAGCCGCTCGGCGAAGGCCTGCGCCGGGGTGACGACCTCCTCGCCCCGCCCGTCCAGCACCCAGGTCCCCAGCAGCGCGTCGCCGTCGTGGACGAACGGTCCGGCCAGGTGGATCTTGCCGATGTTGGCGTGCAGCGGCAGCAGCCCGTCGTTCTTCACGAGGACCATCGAGCGGGCGGCGGCCTCGCGGGCCAGGGCCCGCTCCTGCGGTCCGGGGGCGGCGAGCGTCCGCGACGGGTCGGTGTACGGCGACTCGAACAGCCCGAGCCGCAGCTTCATCCGCAGCACCCGGCGCACCGCGTCGTCGACGAGGTCGAGCGGGACCTCGCCGTCCTCGACCAGGTCGGGCAGGTGGTCGAGGTAGGCGCCCGAGCACATGTCGAGGTCGACCCCGGCGAGCAGCGCCTGCCGGGCGGCGTCGCGCAGGTCGGCGGCGACGCCCTGGTTGACCAGCTGGCCGATGCCGTTCCAGTCCGCGACGACGACGCCGTCGAAGCCCCACTCGCCCTTGAGGACGTCGCGCAGCAGGTGCCGGTGCGCGTGCATGGGCACGCCGTCGACGTCGTTGAAGGCGGCCATGACGGCCATCACGCCGGCGTCGACGGCGTCGCGGAACGGTCGCAGGTGCAGGTTGCGCAGGGTGTTCTCGCCGACGGTGACCGTGTCGTAGTCGCGCCCGCCCTGGACGAGCCCGTAGCCGACGTAGTGCTTGGCCGTCGCGCCGAGCGTGGGCCGCCCCCCCTGCTGCTCGCGGGCCCCGTCGCGCCGCTCGCGCGCGGTGCCCTGGAAGCCCTCGACCATGGCGGCGGCGAGCCGGCCGGCGAGGACGGGGGACTCGCCCAGCGACTCCGCGACCCGCCCCCAGCGCGGCTCCTCGGAGATGTCCATCATCGGGGCGAAGGTCCAGGCGACGCCCTCGGTGCTCGCCTCGCGGGCGGCGAGCGCGCTGACCCGGCGCAGCAGGTCGACGTCGAAGGTGGCGGCCAGCCCGAGGGGGATGGGGGCCACGGTGCGGTGCCCGTGGATGACGTCCCGGCCGAAGAGGACGGGGACACCCAGCCGCGACCCCTCGACCGCGAGCCGCTGGCACTCGTCGACGGCCGACGCGAGCACGCCGCCGTCGCGGACGTTGCCCGCCGTCGCCCCGCTCGCGTAGAGGCTCGAGCCGACGCCGCGGCGCAGGAGGTCCGCGTCGCGGCCGGGCTCGAGGTTGTCGACCTGGGTGAGCTGGGCCGCCTTCTCCTCGGTCGTCATCGCGTCGACGAGCAGGTCGACGCGGCGCTCCACGTCGAGGGCGGGGTCGAGCCACGGGCGGTCGGGGGCGGTGGCGGTGCGGCGGGTCGGGGTCACGAGGTCTCCACGTGCAGGTGCGGCAGGTCGTCGGGGTCGGACGGGTCGGCCCGGTCACCGGGCCCGGGTGGGGGAGCGGCGGCGACGGCGGCCGTGAGGACGTCGACGTCGACGGCCACCCCCGGGGTGCGGTGCGGGTTCTCGAGCGCGCGCGTCGCCAGCTCGGCCGGCTCCGCGCGGGCGCCGGGTGAGAACGAGACCCGGGTGACGCCGTACCCCCGTCCGGCCACGGCGTACGAGACCCGCCAGCGGCGACCGAGCAGCGTCACCGTCGCCCGCAGCCCGTCGAGGCCGGGGTCGAGGACCGGGTCGAGCTCGACGACGGAGCCGCGCCGGCGGACGCCGAGCAGGGTCTCGGTGACCAGGCGCATGACGAGGCCCGGCCCGGAGGAGTAGACGCGCCAGCCGCCCTCGAGCGGCACGGTGCCGTCGAGGACGCCGGCGTACCCGCGGTCGGCCTCGGTCCGGTCGGCGAAGGCCGCGTCGGAGGAGGAGAAGTACGTCGTCGCCTGGCGCGGCCGCGCCGACGGCACCCGGTCGGTCACCCCCACGGGGTTGGCCAGCGCGAGCCCCCGCAGCAGACCGGCCCCGTCGCCGACCCGGGCCAGCGCCTCCGCGTGCCGCAGGTGGGCGTGGGTGTACATGATCCCGATCTCGCGGCCGAAGAAGGTGCTGGCCTCGGCCCGCTGGAAGACCTCCATGGGCCCACCACGGTAGGCCACCGGCCGATCGAAGAGCCGGGTGCCGTCGGGGCCGGTGAGGTGCTTCGCCACGAGGGCGAGGTGCCGGCGCGCCTCGCCGGCCGTGAGCACGTCGCCGGTCACGGCGTGGATCATCGGCAGCACGCTGTAGGTCAGCCCGGTGCGGGTGTCGCGCGGGTGCACCAGGTGGCCCTGCAGCCGGCCGTCGTCGTCGAAGACGCCGTAGCCGGCGAGGACCCCGTCGGGCGCGAGGTGCGTGCGCAGGTCGCGGACCCCGGCGTCGGCGACCTCCCGGCAGCGGGCGGCGAGGGCCAGGACCGGCGGGTCGCTCTCGTGACCGCGGTCGAGCAGGGCGGCCTCGAGCGCCAGCAGGGCCTGCGCCTGGAGCACGACGGTCCACGTGGACACGAGGTGGCGGGCCAGGTCGGCGTCGACGGGCTGCAGCGAGTCGTTCCAGTCCCCGTGGCCGTAGCGCGGCAGGTGGGTGCCGGGCACGAAGGTGCCCTCGACGAGGTCGAGCGCGCGCCGGACGTGCTCGAGCACCTCCGCCGGCTCGGTCCAACCGCCGTCGCCGGTGAAGGGGAGCCGCTCGCGCAGCAGCGCGCGCTCCCCGGTCACCTCGAGGACGTCGGCGAGGGCGAGCAGCGGCCAGTAGACGACGTCGCCGTGGCTGTCCCACTGCCCGAAGGACTTGTGCCGCGCGAGGAAGTCGAAGGCCTGCGGCCAGTCGCCACGGGCGTTCTGCGCGGCGAGGACCCGGCGGGCGACGTCGACGAGGGCGTCCGCCTCGCCGAGCCCGGCGAGCAGCCCCACCGGTCCCTGGCACACGTCGCGGGTACCCCACCCGCCGCCGGTGTACTGCTCGAGCCCGCGGGGGGAGAGGTAGTGCACGAGGGCGTCGTGGGCGAACCACGGCAGCACCCGCTGGAGCCGCGTCACCTCCTCGCCCGCCTCGCCGGCGGGCGGGTCGAGGACGAGGGCGGCCGCCCGCCGCGCCCACGCGTCGCCCGTCTGCGGGCCGGCCGGGAGGTCCTGGGCGTGGGTGAGGTCGTCGGCGGCGGCGTCGTCGGCGACCAGGTGCGGTCGCAGGGTGAGGCGCCAGCGGTCGGTGGGCGCGGTGGTGAGGGTGACCCACGGCAGACCGACCGAGCGCCCGTCCTCGAGCAGCGTGCCGTCGTCGCCGACCTCGACCGCCCCCGTCCAGGCCAGCTCGACCCGGCCGCCCGGGTAGCGCGCGGCGGTGTCGCTGCCCGCCGGGGGGCGGACCACGAGACCACCGACACGGTGCTCGACCGGCAGGTCGACGGGCGTCGCGCCGTCGTCGCCGCCCAGGGCGACGTGCAGCGCCGCGCGGACGACGTACGACGCCCCGCCGTGCACCACGACGTCGACCTCGAGCTCGTGCCGGTCGGTGGGTGCGGTCGTGGCGACCTCGACGACGGGCCCCGGCCGGCCGGGCGCCTGCTCCACCGCGTAGAACCAGCGGCAGCGTCCGGGCTCGACGACCCACGCCGACGGGCGGCCGAGCAGCCGCCAGGACGACGGCTCGTCGCCGCGACCGTCCTCCCGCAGCAGGATCCGCAGACCGCTGGCCTGCTGGAGGCCGAGGTGGGTCCGTCGCAGCGACAGCACCGAGCCGAGGGCGACGTGGCCCTGGGTCACCTGGCCCGCGAACCCGCCCGCCAGCCACACCGTGGAGGTGACGCCGCGCTCGTCGGGCACGAGGTGGCTGCCGGTGCGCAGCACGTGGCCGTGCGGGCGCAGGACGGCCGACTCCTTGGCCGCGGTGACCAGGTGGGCGCCGTCCTCGAGGAAGGCCGACCACAGCGCGCCGTCGGGCCCGGTCTCCACCTGCGCCCACCGCTCGCGGGGGACCCCGGTCAGCGTCACCAGCTCGTCGTCGCCCAGGACCCGGCAGGCGAGGTCGTCGGCGAGCGTGAACGCCGAGCGGACGACGGCGCCCCCGACGCCCTCGTCGAGGTCGCCGGGCTCGTCGAGCTCGACGAGCGCCGCGGCCGGGTCGTCGAGGACCACCCGCGCGCGGTCCGCGTCCGCCGGGCCGCTGGCCTGCGCGTGGTCGTCGCGGACGAGGCCGAAGAAGCCCGTGCGGGTGCGGTCCCCGGGGGCGAGCCGCACCGCCTCGCTCTGCAGCCCGACGAGGGTGTGCTCGTGCTGCAGGCGGGTCGACGGCAGGTCGTGGGCCAGCCCGGGCAGGCCGCCCGCGCCGTCGCCGGCGAGCTGGCGCGCGTCGGTCGACCACGCGACGACCCGGCCGAGGCCACCGAGCAGCGCCCACGGCTGCCGCTCCCCGGGCATGTTCTGGCGCACCGCCACCGCGGTGCCGTGCCCCGGGACGGCCACCGGGGTGAGGTCGAGGTACTGGCTGACGTAGGCCTCGCTGGAGCGGACCGCCCCGTGCGGGGCGAGCGCGACGTCGTGGGTGTGGACGACGTCGACCTCGACGGTCTCGTCGCCGACGTTGGTCACCTCGACGTGCCACACCCACCCCGCGACGGCGACGGCCGGGCGCAGGACGGCGCGGAAGGACAGCCCACCGTCCGTGCCCGCGGCCACCGGCCCGTGGGGGCCCGGGACGACCCGGGCGGGGGCGTGCTGCCCGACGAGCGGGACGAGCCGCCGCTCACCCGTCGGGGTGCCGTCGCGTCCCACTCCGCGGACTCGGAGCACGAGACGGACCAGCCCGTCCTCGAGCTCGGAGGCGGGCAGCTGCAGGAGGTCCAGGTCGCCGTACCGCAGGGCGAGAGGTGACCCCGATCGCGTACAGACCAGTTGCACGCCAACGGGATTCGCCCACGTCAGGGTGTCCGCGGAGGGTGCGTACGTCGTCGTCGACCGGCTCACGCCGTCCAGACAACCACACCCCCGCGGACCGGACCAACCCTCCCCAGCTCCTTCAGGGGGACGTCATGCGTCTCGACAAACGAGACCGGACTGGGGTAGGACTGATCCAGGACGGAGCCGTCCGCGAGCGCCCTGGGGCGTCCCGGCTCCGGCATCCGGACCGACGGCACGAGCCGTGCCCCGAACCGCGAAGGAGCGGTGATGACGCGACGACGAGGTCTGCCCCGGCCGGGCAGGGCCCTGCTCTCGGCCGTGCTGGCCACCGGGCTGGCGACCGGGCTGGCCGCCTGCGGCGGGTGGCGCGACACCTCGGTGTCGGGCACCGGCGTGAGCGGCGTGGGGGGCAACGTCATCCCCGTCCTCACCTTCCCGGCCGAGGCGGACAACTCGGTGGGCGGGCTGGCGAACTACAACCCGCTGGCGGCCAAGCCGCTGGTCCAGACGCCGTTCTTCTACGAGCCGCTCATCGTGCGCAACAACCTGTCGTGCACGGAGACCCCGTGGCTCGCGACCAAGGCGACGTGGACCGGCGCGACGACGCTGACCTTCGACATCCGCCCGGGGGTGCGCTGGTCGGACGGGCAGCCGTTCACCGCGCAGGACGTCGCCTTCACCTTCAACCTCGGCAAGCAGTACCAGGCCGCGGACAAGGCCGGCGTCTGGAACGACACCTTCGGCGCCAAGGCGTCCTCGGTCGTCGCGAAGGGCGACCAGGTCGTCCTCACGTTCTCGGGCCCGGCGGTCGGCAAGTACGAGGGGATCATCAAGACGCCGATCCTCCCCGAGCACGTCTACGGCAAGGTCGGCGACCCGACGAAGTACATCGACAAGAGCCCGGTCGGCACCGGCTCCTTCCTCGTCGACTCCTACAACGGGCGCCGGCTCACCCTGAAGCGCAACCCCGACTACTGGCAGGCCGACAAGATCAAGGTCGCCAAGATCGTCCTCGAGGGCACGTACGACGCCCCGTCGGCCGCCCTCAAGCTGCGCGCCGGCCAGCTCGACGCCTACTGGGGCGAGATCCCCAACCCGCAGAAGACCTTCGTCGGCGCCGACCCGCGCACCAACAAGTTCTGGTACGCGCCGAACGGCTCGACCGTCCTGACGACCAACACGCAGAAGAGGCCCTTCTCGGACGAGAGGTTCCGCGAGGCGATCTCCTACGCCATGGACAAGGACGCGATGTCGCTCAAGGCGACGTACGGGATCATGCAGCCCGCCAGCCAGACCGGGCTCAAGCTGCCTTACCAGTCCTCGCTGCTGCCCAGCCGCGACCGGGCCGCCTCCGCCCCGCTCCCGTACGACGTCGCCAAGGCCGGCTCGCTGCTCGACGCCGCCGGCTACCGGAAGGGGAGCGACGGCTACCGGACCGAGCCCGACGGCTCGCCGCTGGCGGTGACCTTCACGGTCCAGGCCGGGTTCATCGACTACCAGGCGATGGCCGACGTCGTCGCCGCGGGTCTGAACAGGATCGGCGTCCGGACCCAGGTCACCGCGACCGCCCCGGACTCGGTCGACCAGGCCAAGAAGACGGGCGACTTCCAGATGATGTTCGAGTTCCTCTACGGCGGCTGCGACGTCGCCCGCGGCCTCGGCGCCAAGCTGGTCAGCAGCCAGATCCCCACCAAGACCGACATCTTCCCCAACGTGCAGCGGTGGGACGACCCGGCCACGGACGCGGTCGTCGCCGACCTCGACAAGACCGCCGCCCGGTCGCAGCAGACCACCCTCGCCGGCCGGCTCGTCGACACGATGCTCACGCAGTACCCGGTGACTCCGCTCATCTACGCGCCCTCGCGGATCCTCTACCGCACCGACAAGGCGCAGGGCTGGCCCAGCGAGCAGAACCCGTACGCCAACCCGTCGGACGACAAGCTGCTCATCCTCACCCACCTCACCCCGGCCCGGTGACGCGATGAGGTACTACGTCCGCAAGATCGGCTTCTTCCTGCTCACCCTGTGGGCGGTCGTCACGCTCAACTTCCTCATCCCGCGGCTGCAGCCCGGCGACCCGGCGACCAAGCTCGTCCAGCGGCTCGCCGGCCGCGACGCGGCACTGGACCCGGCCCAGGTCAAGGCGATCCGCGCGATGCTCGGTGCCCCGGACGGCTCGCTGTGGAGCCAGTACGTCGGCTACCTCGGCCAGCTCCTGCACGGCGACCTGGGCCTGTCCTACACCTACTACCCCTACTCGGTGACGGCCGTCATCGGCCAGGGCATCTGGTGGACGCTGGTCCTCGTCACGGCCACGCAGGTGCTGTCCTTCCTCGTCGGCGTCACGCTCGGGGCGTTCGCGGCGTGGCGGCGCAACAGCCGCTTCGACACCGTCGTCACCCTCGGCTCGACCTTCCTCGGCACGCTCCAGCCGTTCTGGATCGCGCTGCTGCTGCTCTACGTGCTCGGCTACGCGACGGGCATCTTCCCCACGTCCGGCGGGTACGCCGGCGCGACCCCGGGCTGGAACTGGCTCTTCCTCAAGGAGTCGTTCGAGCACACCGTGCTGCCGGCCGTCGCGCTGCTCATCGTCACCCCGATCGGGTGGGTGCTCGGCATGCGCAACACGATGGTGATGAACCTCGGCGAGGACTACATCCGCCTCGCCCGCGCCAAGGGCCTGCCCGACCGGGTGGTCGCCCTGCGCTACGCGGCGCGGAACGCGTTGCTCCCGAGCGTGACCGGGTTCGCGCTCGCCCTCGGCGGTGTGCTCGGCGGGGCGATCCTCGTCGAGACCGCCTTCGACTACCCCGGCCTCGGTCGCCTCATGGGCGAGGCCGTGCAGAACAAGGACTACCCCTTGCTGCAGGCGCTGCTGCTGCTCACCACCACCGGCGTCCTGCTCGCCAACCTCGTCGCGGACCTCCTGTACGGCGTCCTCGACCCGCGCGCCAGGAGGGCCCAGGCATGAGCGCCGTCACCACCACCGGGGCGATGTCGGACGGCACCCCCGTGCCCACCACGCAGGACGTCCCCGAGGTCGCCCGCCCCGAGCGCTGGTACGAGGTCGTCTGGTCCAGCCGCAAGGCGCGCGTCGGCATCGTCGTCCTCGCGGTCTACGTCCTCGTCGCGGTCCTCGCGCCGCTCATCGCGCCGCACGACCCGAACGACTCGACCTTCGCGCCGCTGGCGGACCCCAGTGCCACCAACTGGTTCGGCACGACGACGACGGGTCAGGACATCTTCTCCCAGCTCGTCTACGGCACCCGGACCTCGTTGCTGGTCGGCCTGTTCGGCGGGCTGCTGGCCACCGTCATCGCGCTCGTCATCGGGATGGTGTCCGGCTACGCCGAGGGGACGTGGGTCGACGACGCGCTGTCCTTCGTCACCAACGTCGCGCTCGTCGTGCCGGCCCTGCCGCTCATCATCACCCTCGTCGCCTACTCCGACGTGCGCGGCATCGGCCTCATCGTCGGCGTCATCGCCATCACCTCGTGGGCCGGTGCGGCACGCGCCAAGCGGGCGCAGATCATCACCCTGCGCAACCGCGACTTCGTCACCGCGGCCAAGTTCTCCGGGGAAGGCACCTGGCGGATCGTCTTCAGCGAGATCATGCCCAACATGACGTCGCTGGTCGCGGCGAGCTTCGTCGCCTCGGCCACCGGGGCCATCGGGGCGGAGGCCGGGCTGGCGGTGCTCGGCCTCGGCAACTCCGACGCCGTGTCGTGGGGCACGATGCTCTACCAGTCCAACGCCCAGGGGGCGATCGCCCAGGGCCTGCTGCTGTGGGTCTTCGCGCCGGGACTCGCGCTGGCCGTGCTCATCACCGCCATGACCTTCGTCAACTTCGGGGTCGACCTGCTGAGCAACCCGCACCTGAGGGAGGACTGACGTGACCGACGTGCTCACCGACCGATCGACCCTGCTCGAGGTGCAGGAGCTCCACGTCCGCTACGAGCCGCGACGCGGCCACGCCGTCGACGCCGTCCGCGACGTCTCCTTCTCGCTGCGCGAGGGTGAGTTCGTCGGCGTCATCGGCGAGTCCGGCTCCGGCAAGACGACGCTCGGCACCGCGCTGCTGCGGCTGCTCGAGCGGCCGGGCCGGATCAGCGGCGGCCGGATCGTCTTCGACGGCCGCGACATCACCGACCTCGACGAGGACGCGCTGCGCCCGCTGCGCTGGAAGGACATCTCCACCGTCTTCCAGAGCAGCATGAACGCGCTCAACCCCGTCGCCCGCGTCGAGGACCAGTTCCGTGACGTCATCGAGCTGCACAGCGACCGGCGCGGTGAGGCGGTCACCGCCCGCGTGCGCGAGCTCTTCGAGATGGTGCGCATCGACCCGCGCTTCATGTCGGCCTACCCGCACGAGCTGTCCGGCGGGATGAAGCAGCGCGTCAACCTCGCGCTGGCCCTCGCCGACGAGCCGCGGCTGGTCCTGCTCGACGAGCCGACGACCGGGCTCGACGTCGTCGTCCAGCACGAGATCCTCGCCGCGGTCCGGCGGCTGCAGGCCGAGCAGGGCTTCGCCGTCCTGTTCATCAGCCACGACATCGGCACCGTCCTCGACCTCAGCGACCGCATCCTCGTCATGTACGGCGGCAGCGTCGTCGAGGAGCAGACGGCCGCCGACCTCCTGCGCGACCCGCTGCACCCTTACACCAAGGGCCTGCTCGGCTCGTACGGCGACCCGCGCGCCGAGACCGTGCGGATCACCTACGTCCCCGGGCGCCCGCCGGACCTCAGCCGGCCGGTGGTCGGCTGCGCGTTCGCGCCGCGCTGCCCCGAGCGGATCGCCCGGTGCACGAGCGTCGAGCCGACGCTGGAGGATCTCGACGGCGGCCGGGTCGCCTGCCACGTGGCCGTCCTGCAGCGACGGGGTGGGGAGGGCGCCGACGAGGCGGGCGAGCGGGTCCGTGGCTTCGCCGGCCCGCAGTTCGTCAAGACGGCCGAGAGCGTGGAGCGGGTGGAGGCCCGGCCGCCGCTCGTCACGGTCGAGGACGTCACCAAGGTCTTCGAGCGGCGGCGCGGCTTCCGGGTCGACCGGACCACGGCGGTGCAGGAGGCGAGCTTCGTCCTGCGCCGCGGTGAGGTCACCGCGCTCGTCGGCCAGTCCGGCAGCGGCAAGACGACACTCGGCCGGATGATCACCGGCGTCGAGCGCCCGACCTCCGGGCGGGTCGTGTTCCACGGCGCGGGGACCGGCGGCGCCGGCACCGGGGGCGATCGTGAGGTGACGTCGTACCGCGGCCGCGCGCTGCGCGACTACCGCTCGCACGTCCAGCTCGTCTTCCAGGACCCCTACTCGTCGCTCAACCCGGCGAAGACGTTGCGGCACGCGCTCGCCCGGCCGCTGCACAACTACCGCGGGCTGCGCGGCTCCGAGCTCGACCGCGCCGTCGACGCACTGCTCGAGCGGGTGGCGCTGACCCCGTCGGACCGGTTCGCCAACCGGTACCCCTACGAGCTGTCGGGGGGCCAGCGGCAGCGGGTCGTCATCGCTCGCGCCCTCGCGGTGCAGCCCGAGCTCATCGTCGCCGACGAGCCGGTCAGCAGCCTCGACGTGTCGATCCGCGCCGAGGTGCTCGAGCTGCTCGCGTCGCTCGTGCGTGAGTCGGAGGTGGGGATCCTCTACATCACCCACGACCTGCTCAGCGCGCGGATGATCGCGGACGAGGTCGTCGTGCTCCACGAGGGCCGGGTGGTCGAGCAGGGTCGCGCCCTCGACGTCATCCGGCACCCGCGTGACGACTACACCCAGCGCCTGCTCGACGCGGTCCCCCACCCGGTCGCACCCGGGGTGGACGGGCGGGAGGAGCAGCCCGGCGAAGGGTGACGGCGTCTGCCTACAGTGACGCCATGGCTGAGCTCGTCCCGCCGTCGCTCCCGCGGCCGGCGCCCCTCGTGCTGCGCGGACGCGAGTTCGACGCGGCCCGTCCCGCGGTCATGGCGATCGTCAACCGCACCACGGACTCCTTCTTCGCCGGCAACCGGCACGCCGACGACGACTCGGCGCGGCGGGCCGTCGACGAGGCCGTCGCGCAGGGCGCGGACCTCGTCGACGTCGGCGGGGTGCGGGCCGGACAGGAGGGCGAGCGGGTCTCGCCCGACGAGGAGATCGCGCGGGTCGTCCCGTTCCTCGCGTGGGTCCGCGACGCCCACCCGCACCTCGCGCTGAGCCTCGACACCTGGCGGGCCGAGGTCGCCGCGGCGGCGGCCGAGGTCGGGCTCGACCTCGTCAACGACACCTGGGCCGGGCACGACCCGCAGCTGGTCCACGTGGCCGCCCGCACCGGCGCCGGCTACGTCGTCTCGCACACCGGTGGTCTCCCGCCGCGCACCGACCCGGTCGACACGACGTACGGGCCCGACCCGCTCGCCGTCGTGCGCGACGTCGTGGCGACCCTCGCCGACGGCGCGGCCCGGGCCGTCGCGGCGGGGGTCGCGCCGGAGCGGGTGCTCGTCGACCCCACCCTCGACTTCGGGAAGACGACCGCGCACTCGCTGCGGGTCCTGCGGCACACCGCGGACGTCGTCGCGCTGGGTTACCCCGTGCTGCAGGCGATCTCGCGCAAGGACTTCGTCGGCGAGACCCTCGACCTGCCCGCCGACGAGCGGCTCGAGGGCAGCCTCGCCGCCACCGCCGTCGCCGCCTGGCTCGGCGCGACGGTCTTCCGCACCCACGACGTCCGGGCCACGCGGCGGGCCCTCGACCTCGTCGCGAGCGTGCGCGGAGACCGTTCCCCGGCCCGCGCCGAACGGGGCCTCGGACCGTCCTCGACCCCGGCCGACGGGGCCCGGTGACCACCCTCCGGACGGTGGGTGAAACCTGCGTCGTCAACCGGTTCCGGCCGCACCCTGCGTGCTAGCGTGTGCGCCGGTTGCAGTTGCAGTACCCGCACGTGAGACAGGGAAGTCGGCCCGCTGCGAAGGTTGTGGCGGGCTTTTCGTTACTTGCTGGTGGGGGGCTGGCCCGGTTGGGGTGAGACCGCAGCCGGGGGCGTGTGCTGTGCACGTCCTCTCGGCCAGAGAGAAGGAAACAAGACCCCATGGCACAGGGCAAGGTGAAGTGGTTCAACGCCGAGAAGGGCTACGGCTTCATTGCGCAGGACGGGGGCGGCCCCGACGTCTTCGTGCACTACTCGGCCATCCAGTCCAACGGCTACCGCTCCCTCGAGGAGAACCAGGCCGTCGAGTTCGAGGTCACCCAGGGCCCCAAGGGCCCGCAGGCGGACGCCGTCCGTCCGCTCTGACCGAGCGTCCCACCGCAGCCCCGGCTGCGTGACCGGCCCCCCGCACCGACGACGGTGCGGGGGGCCGTTCCGTGTGCAGCCCGGGTCAGCAGGCCTGCTTGAGGTCGACGGCGGCCGAGGTGTCGGGGGCTCGGGTCGTCGGGGGCGCGGTCGGGGTGGAGGGCGTCGTCGTCGACGGCGACGGCGTCGACGGGGTGGACGGCCCCGTCGGGGTGGCGGGGGCCTTCGGCGGCACGAGCGCCGCCGCCACCTCCGCCTTCATCTTGGTGAAGTTCGGCCTGGCGACGTTGACGACGTCGTACGTGAAGACGAGCGAGCGGATGCCGCCCTTCTGGATCCGCTCGACGAGATCGACCCACGCGGGCAGGTCACCGACGGCGACGTCGGTCTCGACGTTGTTCTGCGCCACCTTGGCCAGCTGCGGGTAGCGGGTGAGCATCGTGCCGGGGTCGACCTGGTCGACGATGGCGCCGATGAGGCAGCGCTGACGGCGCATCCGGGAGTAGTCGTCGGACAGCAGCCGCGAGCGGGCGAACCACAGCGCCTGCTTGCCGTTCAGCTTCTGGTAGCCCGGCTCGATGTAGCCCTCGATGCCGGCGACGCCGCCGTTGCTGAGGTGGTAGCCGTTGATCGGGAGCTTCTCGGTGTTGTTGACGTAGACCCCGCCCATCGCGTCGACGAGCTGCTCGAAGCCGTCGAGGTCGATGATCGTCGTGTCGTCGATCTTCAGCCCGGTGATCTCGGTGAGCACGCCCTGCAGGGTGGTCAGGCCGGGGTTGCGGTCGCCGGCGAACTCGTCCTTGTGACCGAGCGCCTCCTCCCACACGGCGTTGATGAGGCACTCGTTGCCGACGCCGCGCTGCGGGCAGTAGTAGCCGTCGGGGAAGTAGCGGTGCAGCGGGTTGTCGGCCGGGAACGGCACCCGCTCGAGGTTGCGGGGGATCGAGACGAGGACCGTGGACCCGGTCTTCGTGTCGATGCTCGCGATGACCATCGAGTCGGTCCGCAGCCCGCTGCGGTCGGTGCCCGCGTCCGAGCCGATGAGCAGCATGTTGACCCGGGGGACGGACGCCCAGGGGTCCTCCTTCTGCGCCGCCGGCTTGGCGGTGGAGGCGACCTTCGGCTGCAGCGAGCTCGTCCCGGCCACCGCCTGCACCGTGTCGCGGGTGATGCCGACGTAGCGCACCGACTGGGCGACGGGCAGCGCGACGAGCAGGGCGCACAGCAGGGTGGCCAGCCGCAGACCCCAGCGGGCGGCCGGGTCGGCGTCGGCCGGCCGGGTGGCCCGGTGCGTGAGCACGATCGAGCCGACCCAGAGCAGACCGCCGACGACGAGGGCGGCGGCCAGGACGAGGAGCAGGGTCGGGTCGACGACGACGCGCAGCACGCTGCTCACCAGGGCGCGGGGGCCCCTGGTCGCGACGAGGACGCCGAGGACGGCGAGCGCGGCGAGGAGCAGACCGAGCAGGGTCCACCCGAGCGCGCGGTACCGGGTGGGCAGCAGCCCGGCGCCCGGCACGAGGGCGAGGACGGTGAGCCCCAGGCTGCGGCGGCTGCGGCGGCGGCGGTCCTGCAGCCGACGGGTGCGCGCGCCGACGGTGTCGTCGCGGTGCTCGGGGGTCACCTGCACGTCGGTCCTTCGCGGTCGGCCGGCCTGGGCGGCGGGTTCGGGGGCTGTCCGGGGGTCCCCGTCGCGTCGGGCCCGTGCCGAAACGTGACGAGGATACCCGGGGGTCCTGTGTCTCCTCCCCTTCGACGCCGCAGGCGCCCGGATGGTTGGCCGGTCCTGCGTCGGGCTCTCGTCAGGGGCGCTTTGGTCATCGTTCCCCCCCGCCGCTACGCTGTGCTGGCCCCACGCCGGTCGGCCGTCCTCCCGCAGGACGTCCCGCCGCGCTCGGGGCGGGGAGGCGTCGCATAGTGGCCTAGTGCGCCCGCCTGCTAAGCGGGTTGGGGTCAACAACCCCTCGCGGGTTCAAATCCCGCCGCCTCCGCCGAGCCGCACGAGGAGGGCCCCGCGACCACCCGGTCGCGGGGCCCTTCCCGTGCTCGTCGACCGGCTCGTCGGCCGGCTCTTCGGTCGGCTCACCGGAGCCCTCAGGGGGCGGGCTTGAAGATCCAGCGCTGCATGGCGACGTACCGGACGACGGTGGCGACGACGTTGCCGAGCGCGACGACGGCGACCACCGCGATCGTCGCCGGCCGGTCCACGAGGACGTCGAGGAGCTTGAGCGCCCCGCTCGTCAGGCCCCAGGTGAGCAGGAAGACGAGCAGCCCCTGCACCTGGTGGCGGCCCATCCCCTCGCGGCCGCGGACCTCGAAGGTCCACCACCGGTTGGCGGCGGTGTTGAAGAGCGTGGAGACGACGAGGGCGACGAGGTTGGCCACCTGGTCGCCGAGGGGGCGGTGCAGCAGGGCGAGGAGCCCGAGGTTGAGCACGGTGCTCGCGACGCCGATCGTCGCGAACCGGCCCAGCTTGACCCAGCGCGCACGGGACCGCCCCTCCCCGGCCGGAGCCGGGGAGGGGACGGGTCGGGTCGCCTCGGCGGGCGCCATCAGGTGGTCGAGGTCGAGGCGCTGCTCGACGTGCCGCCCGAGGCCGCCTGGGTGAGGTCGTAGAACGTCATGCCGTCAATGGTGACGGCTCGGAAGTTGTCCTGCACCCACGTGCTGATCTGCGAGGCCGTGTCGCTGCCGCCGTTCTGGCCGCCGAACCCGCCGCCGGCGAGGAAGTAGTGGATCCTCCCCGCGCTGACGTCGGCCTGGAACTGCGCCAGGGTCGGGCTCGGGTCGCTGCCGTTGAACCCGCCGATGGCCATGACCGGCAGCTGCGTGCCGAGCTGGAGGCCGGCCGCGTTCTGCGAGCCGATGGCGGCCGCGACCCAGGTGTACTGCGACGCGTCCTGGCTGAGGGCGGCGACGACGGCGGTGCTCGGGGTGGTCGCGTCGAGCAGGCCACCCATCCCGCCACCCCTCGTGCCCCGGGTGCCGGTGCCGCCCTGGGTGCCGGTGCCGCCCTGGGTGCCGAAACCGGGCGGGGTGCCCTGGGGCGCCGTACCGGTGCCGCCCTGGGTGCCGCCCTGGGTGCCGCCCTGGGTGCCGGGGGCGCCGCCGGGGAAGCCACCCCGGGCGCCGCCACCACCGAAGCCCCCGCCGGGACCGCCGCGGCCGCCCGAGACGGTCGGGCCGGCGTCGACGATGGAGCCGCTGTGGCCGACCGACACGGTCTGGGCCGCGTAGGCGGCCGGGCCGAGCAGCCCGGCGAGCAGCCCCGCCGCGACGACCACCGGGACGGCGCGCCGGGCGATGCGGGAGAGCAGGAGGACGCCGACGGCCGCGGCCAGCCCGAGGGCGAGCACGACGACCCGCAGCCAGGAGTTCCACTCGACCGAGCGCGACAGCAGGACGAAGGACCAGACGCTCGTCACCGCCGCGACGACCGCGAGGGTGAGCCGGCCGAGCAGCTGCTCGCGGTGCTCCCAGGCCTCCGCGAGCCCCATGCCGACGAGCGCGGCGATGCCCGGGGCGAGGGCGACGGTGTAGTACGCGTGGAAGATCCCGGCCATCAGCGAGAAGGTCAGCGCGGTCACGAGGACCCAGCCGCCCCAGACGACGTACGCCGCCCGGCGGGCGTCGGTGCGCGGACGGCGCCCTCGCCACCACAGGCCGGCGACGAGCAGCAGCAGCGCCGCGGGGAGCAGCCAGGAGATCTGGCCGCCGATCTCGGAGTCGAACAGCCGCCCGAGGCCGGTCTCGCCCCACATCCCGGTGCCGGTGCCACCGCCCCCGCCGCCGACCGAGCCGGTCTCGTCACCGGTGATCCGGCCGAAGCCGTTGTAGCCGAAGGTCAGCTCGAGGAAGGAGTTCGTCTGCGAGCCGCCGATGTAGGGCCGCATGCTCGCCGGCACCAGCTCGACGATCGCGACCCACCAGCCCGCGGAGAGCAGGAACGCGAGGCCACCGGCGACCGCGCCGCCGAGCCGCTGGCGCAGCGTGCCCTTCGCGGCGAGGAGGTACGCCGCCCCGAAGCCGGGGACGACGAGGAAGGCCTGGAGGGTCTTGGTGAGGAAGGCGAAGCCGAGGAACACCCCCGCGAGGACGAACCAGCGCCACGAGCTGCGGTGCCGGGTCGCCTCGACGGCGCGCAGGGTCGCCCAGCCCGCGAGGACCATGAGCAGCGTCAGCAGCGCGTCGGGGTTGTTGAAGCGGAACATCAGCACCGCGACGGGCGTCAGCGCGAGGGTGACCCCCGCGAGGAGGCCGGCGACCGCGCCGAAGGAGCGCCGGACGGCGGCGTACAGGACGCCGACGCTCGCGACGCCCATGAGCACCTGCGGCAGGAGGATGGCGAACGAGCTGAGCCCGAGGACCCGGACCGACAGGGCCATGACCCACAGCGAGGCCGGGGGCTTGTCGACGGTGATCGAGTTGCCGGCGTCGGAGGAGCCGTAGAAGAACGCCTCCCAGCTGGTCGACCCGGCCTGGACGGCGGCGGAGTAGAAGGAGTTCGCCCAGCCGCTGGCGGTGAGGTTCCACAGGTAGAACCCGGCGGTGAGGACGAGGAGGCCGAGCAGGGCGGGTCGGGCCCAGCTCGGGTCGGTGTCGGCCCCGCGCCACAGGCGCTGGCCGAGGCCCGGCGTGGCGCCGGCCGGGGACGGTCGCGTCGCGCGGGGGGTCTCGCTCGAGCCGAGCGGGGCCTCCTCCGCGGTGCGGTGCAGGGTGATCGAATCCATGACGACCACGGTCCGGTCGGGGACTGTGCGGTCGCTGTGGCACGCCGCTGACCCGGTGATGACTCGGGGTCCACCCTGAGCGACCCCCGAGTGCCCCACGGCGTCGTACGGTGTCGCCAGCACCCAGCACCCAGCACCCAGCACCCAGCACCCAGCACCCGCCCTACGGAGGTCGACGTGGACACCGTGACCAGCCCCCTCGTCCGGGCCGCCCGCTCCCACGCGCTCGGCGACCTGCCCCGCCGCACGGCGGCGCGGTGGCCGGACAAGGTCGCGGTCGTCGACGGCCCGACGTCGCTGACCTTCCGCGACCTGGAGGACCTCGTGGATCGGACGGCGGCGGCGATCGCCGACGCGGGTCTGGCGCCCGGGGACCGGCTCGCGCTGCTGGCGCACAACTGCTGGGAGTACGTCGTCCTCGACTTCGCGACGGCCCGGGCCGGGGTGGTCCTCGTCCCGGTCAACTTCATGCTCGGCCCGGACGAGATCGCCTTCATCCTCGACCGCAGCGAGGCGGTGGCCTTCGTCGTCGAGGACTCCCTCGTGCCGGTGGCGGACGCGGCGCTCGCGGCGGCGGGCACGGGGTCGGGCACGGGGTCGGGCACGGGATCGGGCACGGGGTCGGTGCGTCACCGGGTCGCCGTACGGCGGGGTGCCGGTCGCGACGGGTGGGTGGACCTGGGGGACTGGCTCGGCCACGCGCCCGGCGCCCCCGAGGTGCTCGTGGGCGACGACGACCCGGTGCGGATGATGTTCACCTCCGGCACCGAGTCGCGTCCGAAGGGGGCGCTGCTGTCGAGCCGGGCGCTGATGTGGCAGTACGCGTCGTGCGCGCTCGACGGCGGGATGAGCGTGGACGACGTCGAGCTGCACACGCTGCCGATGTACCACTGCGCCCAGCTCGACTGCTTCCTGGGCACCGACGTCTGGCTGGGCGCGACGAGCATCGTCCTGCCGTCGCCCGACCCGGGCGGGGTGCTGCGGGCGATCGCCGAGCACCGGGTGACCAAGTTCTTCGCGCCGCCGACGGTGTGGATCGGCCTGCTGCGCCATCCCGACTTCGACTCGACCGATCTGTCGTCGCTGCGCAAGGGCTACTACGGGGCCGCGGCGATGCCGGTGGAGGTGCTGCGCGAGATCCAGCGGCGGCTGCCGCAGGTGCGGCTGTGGAACTTCTACGGCCAGACCGAGATGGCGCCGCTCGCGACGATCCTGCCGCCGGACGAGCAGCTCGAGTTCGCCGGGTCGGCGGGCCGGGCGGCGCTCAACGTCGAGACCCGGATCGTCGACGACGAGGACCGGCCGGTGCCGTCGGGCACGGTCGGCGAGATCGTCCACCGTTCGCCGCACGCGACGCTCGGCTACTTCCGTGACGAGGAACGGACGGCGGAGGCGTTCCGCGGCGGGTGGTTCCACTCCGGGGACCTCGGCTACGTCGACGACGCCGGGCGGCTCTACGTCGTCGACCGCAAGAAGGACATGATCAAGACCGGCGGGGAGAACGTCGCCAGCCGCGAGGTCGAGGAGGCGATCTACACGATGCCCGGTGTCGCCGAGGTCGCCGTCTTCGCGGTGAGCCACCCGCGGTGGATCGAGGCGGTCACGGCGGTGGTCGTGCCGAAGGAGGGGATGACGCTGACGGCCGAGGCCGTCGTCGCGCACGCCCGGTCGGTGCTCGCGGGCTACAAGACGCCGAAGTACGTCGTGATCGCGGGCGCCCTGCCGAAGAACCCCAGCGGCAAGATCCTCAAGCGGCAGCTGCGCGACGAGCACGCCGCGATCGCGGCCGGCGACGGCTGAGTCCCGGCAGCGTCCGCACCGACGGGGCACCGGTGCCCCAGCGGTGCGGACGCTAGGGGGTACGGGGTCGCGCGAGCGCCGGCTGGAGCGCGGCGAGGCCCAGGGCGACGACCGCGAGCGTGCCCCACAGCAGCGCGGGTCCGCCGTGCACCAGCAGCTGCGTGCCGAGCAGCGGGGCGAGGGCGGTGGCGACGCCCCACGACAGGCCGTACGCGGCGAGCCACCGCGCCCGGGCGCCGGCCGGGGCGAGGCCGCTGACGAGCGAGAGCAGGTGGCCGAGGAGCAGCAGGTCGCCGAGCGACCAGACCACGGCCGCGAGCAGGACCGTCGTCAGGTCGTGGGCGACCGCGAGGAGGGCGAGCCCGAAGGCCAGCAGCAGGTACCCGACGACGAGGGCGCGGGCGGTCGGGCGCAGCGGTCCCCAGCGCAGCAGCGGCTGGCCGGCGACGACGACGACCGCGGCGACGGTGACGACGAGCCCGGCGTGCTCCGGCGGCTGGCCGATCCGCGGCAGCGCGAGCGGCAGGACGGTGACCAGGGCCAGGTAGACGGTCGCGAACGCCGTCCCGGCCGCGAGCAGCACGAGCAGCCGTCGGTCGCGCCACGGCGACGTCGGCGATGGGGTGGTGGCCGGGGTCGACGGAGCGGGTGCGTCCGAGAGGTCGGCGGTCGGAGGCGCCGACGTCCCGGACGCAGGGGACGCAGCGTGGTGGCGCAGCGCGGGGCGGACGACGGCCACGACGAGGCCGGCGGCGACGAGGCAGCTGACCGCGTCGGCGACGAGCAGCCCGCGCACGTCGATCCCGCCGAGCCGCACCGCGAGCGGACCGGCGACCAGCCCCGCCCCCGCCAGGGCCGCCGAGAGGGCGCCGTACGCGATCGGGCGCAGGCGGTCGCCCACGAGGTCGGCGACGAGGGCCTGGCTGGGCGGCTCGTAGACCTCGAAGGCCAGCCCGAGGACGACCACCCCGACGGCCGCCGCCGCGAGGCCCCCGGCGGCGGCGACCTGGAGCTGGCCGACGGCGCAGCCGACCAGGCCGACGGTCATCGTCGGGACCGGGCCCAGGCGGTCGGCCAGCACCCCGCCGAGCAGCCGCGACGGGATCGTCGCCACGCCGAAGAGGGCGACGAGCGCGCCGGCGACCGCCGCGGAGGTGCCCAGCCGGTCGACGAGCACGACCCCGAGGAAGGGGAGCGTGAAGGCGCCGACCCGGTTGACCGCCCGGGCGACGACGAGCGCCCAGAGCGGCGCCGGCAGGTCGCGCCACCGGGGTGCGGTGGTGGACGCGTGACTGGCATCATGGGTTTCGGTAGTCATCTCCGAGGACGCTACGACGAAGGGAGTGACTGGTCAAGTGCAGTTCGACAGTCACGTGCGGACCCTGCTCGCCGCCGCCTGCGCGCTGGTCGACGGGCTGACGCCCGGGCACGACGGCACGACGCCGTACGACGTCCCGCGCGGTCCGGCCGCGGTCGCGGCGGCCCGGGCGGCCCTGGTGTCGCAGGGCCGGGCGAGCCGGGTGACGGCGGCCCAGGCCGCCGAGCTGGCCGGGTGGGCGGAACGGGTCCGGGCGGTGTTCGCCGCCGGTGACGCGGGCCGGGTCGACGAGGCGGCACGGCTGGTCAACGCGCTGCTCGACGACACCTCGGCGCGCCCGCGGCTCGACCGGTTCGACGACGGCTGGAGCCTGCACTTCCACGGTCCCGACGACGGCGTCGTCCTCGGGTGGATGGCGGGGATCGCGTCGGCCCTCGCCCTCGTCGTGGGCAGCGCGTGGGCGGGCCGGCTCGGGGTCTGCGACGCCGACCCGTGCGACCGGGTCTTCCTCGACGAGACGAGGAACGGCACCCGACGCTACTGCTCACCGCGCTGCCAGAGCCGGGTCAAGGCGGCGGCGCACCGCGCCCGCGCCGCGACCTGACCCGGGCGTCCCGATCCTGGCGTCCGCACCGCGGGGGCACCGGTGCCGCGGCGGTGCGGACATTGAAGTCAGGCGGGGGCTCAGGCGGGGGCGGGCAGCAGGACCGAGAACGTCGTGTCCCCCGGCTGCGAGCGCAGCTCGACGGTGCCGCCGTGCGCCTGGGCCACGGCGGCCACGATGGACAGGCCGAGACCGGTGCTGCCCCCGGCGCGGTTGCGCGAGGTGTCACCGCGGGCGAAGCGCTGGAAGACGTTGGCCTGCAACGACGTCGGCACGCCCGGCCCGTCGTCGTGCACCGTGATCCGCACCCGGTCGCCTTCGCGGGCGAGGCTGGTCTGCACGATCGTCCCCGGGTCGGTGTGGGTGCGGGCGTTGGCCAGCAGGTTCGCGACGATCTGGTGCAGCCGCGAGCCGTCACCCGGCACCTCGACCGGCTCGTCGGGCAGGTCGAGCTCCCAGACGTGCTCGGGCGCCGCGGCGTGCGCGTCGCTGACCGCGTTGACGAGCAGGAGGCTGAGGTCGACGGTCTCGGTCTCCAGCGGCCGGCCGGCGTCGAGCCGCGCGAGCAGCAGCAGGTCCTCGACGAGCGAGCTCATCCGCACGCCCTCGGACTCGATCCGCCCGATGGCGTGGGTGACCGACGCCGGCACCGGCTCCGGCTCGCGACGGGTCAGCTCGGCGTAGCCGCGGATCGAGGCGAGCGGGGTCCGGAGCTCGTGGCTCGCGTCGGCGACGAACTGCCGGACCCGCTCCTCGCTGCGGTGCCGGGCCTGCAGCGCGCCGTCGATGTGCTCGAGCATCTCGTTGAGGGCGAGGCCCACCTGTCCGACCTCGGTCCGCGGGTCGGTGTCCTCCTCGGGCACCCGCTCGGACAGGTCGACCTGACCGCGGTCGAGCGGCAGGTGGCTGACCCGGGTCGCCGTCGCGGCGACCCGGTCGAGCGGGCGCAGGCTGCGTCGCACGATGTAGGTTCCCGCGACGAGGACGACGAGCAGGCCGCCCAGGACACCGAGGACGACGATGGTCGTCATGCGGGCGAGGACCCGCTCGACCGGCATGGTCGGCAGACCCACCACGACGGTCACGACCGTGTTCGTCCCGCGGATGGTCGCCTGCGCGGCGACCAGTCGGTACTCGCCGAGCGACGGCAGGGCGACGTTGGTCGGCTCGCGCAGCCCCGCGGCGAAGATCTCGGACAGCTGCGCGAAGGTGAGCTGTGAGCGCTGGTTGTCGTTGTCCGAGGCACAGCCCTGCGCGGCCGAGCTGTCGATCGACTGCACGGCGATGAGGCCCTCGTTGCCCGGGCCGCGGTAGCTCTCGTCGCCGTTGCCGCAGTTGGGCTCGAGCGGCGGCGGGCGCTGCAGCGTGGACATCAGCTGCTGGTCCATCTGCGCGTAGAGGTAGTTGCGCAGCGCGATGACGGAGGCCGCCCCGATGGCCATCGTCACGACGGTGAACAGGGCCAGCATCGCGACGACGATCTTCGTGCGCAGCGGCCAGCGGTGGGGGCTGGCCACCGCCCGGCCCCAGCCGCGGACGACGCCGTACGGCGACGCGCGGTGACCCTCCGGCGGCACGGCGCCGGAGACGAACCGCGGTGCGGGCGGGCTGGAGTAGAAGGTGGGGGTGTCGCCCTCAGACAGTGGGCTTGAGGACATACCCCACGCCTCGCATCGTGTGGATCATCGGTTCGCGGCCGTCGTCGATCTTCTTGCGCAGGTAGGAGATGTAGAGCTCGACGACGTTGGCCTTGCCGCCGAAGTCGTAGTTCCACACGCGGTCGAGGATCTGCGCCTTCGACAGCACCCGCTTGGGGTTGCGCATGAGGTAGCGCAGCAGCTCGAACTCGGTCGCGGTGAGGGTGATGCTGTCGCCGCCGCGGGTGACCTCGTGGCTGTCCTCGTCGAGGGTGAGGTCGCCGACGACGAGGCGGCTGTCGTCGGCGTCGGCGGCGAGGATCGCCGTACGGCGCATCAGCCCGCGCAGCCGCGCGACGACCTCCTCGAGGCTGAACGGCTTGGTCACGTAGTCGTCGCCGCCGGCGGTGAGGCCGGCGATGCGGTCCTCGACGGCGTCCTTGGCCGTGAGGAAGAGGACCGGGACCCGGTCGTCGTGCTCGCGCATCCGGCGCAGGACCTCGAGGCCGTCCATGTCGGGGAGCATGATGTCGAGGGCGACCGCGTCGGGGTCGAACTCGCGCGCCGTCCGCACCGCCGCCATCCCGGTCGCGGCGGACCGGACCTCCCAGCCCTCGTAGCGCAGCGCCATGCTCAGCAGCTCGGTGAGGTTGTGCTCGTCGTCGACGACGAGCACGCGCGGGGCCGACCCGTCCGGGCGCTGCAGCTGGGGGGCCTTGGCCGGTGCCTTGTTCATGGTGAGCATCCTCGGTGTGTGGGCTAGGGGCGGGGTAGGGCTTCCCTGTGACGATCCTGTGGGCGCTCTGTGCCGCGCCGACAGCATGCCGACACGGCCGCCACAGGTCCACCACAGACGGGGCCGTCACCGTCACGGGTTGTCGTCGTCGGCCGTCTCCAGCCGTCGACGGCCGCCCGCCACCGAGCCGGTCCCGCTGGGGGCCCGCTGTGAGCAGAACGCGCGACGGCGGGCAGAGGTTCGTCGTCGTCCCCCGTCCTGTCCTCCGTCCCGTCCCAGCCGCCCAGGAGGTCCCCGTGACCCAGCACCCCGAGCGCCCCGCCACGCCGCTCGTCCCCCCGACCCGCGCCTGGGCGGTCGAGGCCGACGGACGCCGGTACGACGCCGTCCCGCCCCCGCCCGGCCCCCCGCAGGACGCCGTCCTCCCGCCGCCCGGCGGCACCGCCGCGACGCCGGCGGACCGGCGGCGGTGGTCGGGGCGGCGTACGGCGGCCGTGCTCGGCGCGGCTCTCGCCCTCACCACCGCGGGCGGCGTCGCCGCCGCGGCGCTGACGCCGGACGGGATCTCGACCGGGTCGGGGGAGAGCCGGATGGGCCCGGGCGGCGGCTTCCCGGGCGGCGGGTTCGGCGGACGGCACCAGCGGGGCCTCGGGCCGCAGGGCCAGCAGGGCTTCGGGCCACAGGGTCAGCAGGGGCGGCAGGGCTTCGGGCAACAGGGTCAGCAGGGCTTCGGGCCGCAGGCTCAGCAGGGGGCGCGGCAGGCCCCCGGCTCCTGACAGCATCGAGGTCATGACCGACGACGCGGTGCGGATCATCGGAGCGGGCTGGGGCCGGACGGGGACCACCTCGGTGGCGGCCGCCCTCGAGCGCCTCGGCGCCGGCCCGGTGTGCCACATGAGCCGCATGTTCACCCACCCGGACGAGGCGCGGCTGTGGGCGGCGTACCGGCGCGGGGAGCCCGCGCTCGACCGCCTCGAGCCGTTCTACCGCTCGGGCGTCGACTGGCCGTTCTGCTGGGCCTGGCGCGAGCTGGCGCAGCGCCACCCGGACGCCCCGGTGCTGCTCACCGTCCGCGACCCGCACGAGTGGTACGCCAGTCTCACGACGACCGTCCACCCGCGCAGCCGCCCGGGCCGGGTGTTCCCCGGTGACCAGCCCGCCCCCGAGGGCCTCGCCCTCGTCCAGCTGGTGTGGGACACCGAGTTCGGCTCCTGGGAGGCGGTGCTCGACGAGGAGGCGACCGTGGCGGCGTACGAGCGGCACGTCGCCGACGTGCGCGCCACCTGCCCGCCGGAGCGGCTCGTGGAGTGGAGCGTCGGCGACGGGTGGGAGCCGCTGGCGCGGGCGCTGGGGGTCGCCGTACCGGCGGAGCCGTTCCCGCACCTCAACGCCCGCCGCGAGGCCGCCGGGAGCGCCGACCCTCCCAGGACACGCGCCGACGACCGGGGCTAGCGTCCCCCTCATGGACCTCATCGAGATCCCCGTCAACGACGGGACCGCCGAGGCGTACGTCGCCCGGCCGGCCTCGGGCTCCGGCCCGGGCGTGCTGCTCTTCATGGACGCCATCGGCCTGCGGCCGCAGATCGCGCGGATGGCCGACCGCATCGCCGGGTGGGGGTACGTCGTCCTCGCGCCCAACGTCTTCTGGCGGGAGGGGAGCGCGCAGGAGACCTCGCCGACGGCGGACCTGCGCGAGCCCGGAGCCCGCGAGGAGTTCATGGGCTCGGCCATGGGTCGGGTGGGCCGGCTGACGACCGACCAGGCGCAGCCGGACATCGCGGCGTACCTCGACGCGCTCGCCGGCCTCGACGGCGTCGTCGGCGACAAGGTCGGCGTCGTCGGCTACTGCATGGGGGTGCGGCTCGCCCTGCGGGCCGCCTCGCGGCACCCCGAGCGGGTCGCCGCCGTCGGCGGCTTCCACGGCGGCGGTCTCGTCACCGACGAGCCGGACAGCCCGCACCTGGGGCTGGCCAACGCCCGGGCCGAGTTCGTCCTCGGCCACGCCGACCACGACGGGTCGATGCCCCCGGAGGCCGTGCAGGCCCTCGGCGAGGCGCTCGAGAAGGCCGGCCTGCGGGCGCGCAACGAGATCTACCCCGACGCGCCCCACGGGTACTCGATGGCCGACACGTCCATGTACCAGGAAGCCGGTGCCGAGCGATCCTTCACCGAGCTCGAGGAGCTCTACCGCCGCACCCTGGGCTGAGCGCGCGCGGCCCGGGGTCGGTTCCCCGCCGACACCGGGCCGCGCCGACCCGACCTGCTACCCTGCTCTCGGTTGCAGTTCATTCCTCGCATGTCGAAGACCGGCCCGCCAGACGCGGGCCTTTTTTTCTGGTGTTGCAGCACGGTCCGGGTCCGCCCGGCAGTGGTGTGGGACAGGGTTGCAGCTGGGTCGTCACGAGGTGTGCCGGCCCATCGCACGAAGAGAGAGATTGTTCCCATGGCACAAGGCACCGTGAAGTGGTTCAACGCCGAGAAGGGCTTCGGCTTCATCGCGCAGGACGGCGGCGGCCCCGACGTCTTCGTCCACTACTCCGCGATCGACTCGGGCGGCTACCGCTCGCTCGACGAGGCCCAGCGGGTCGAGTTCGAGGTCACGCAGGGCCCCAAGGGCCCGCAGGCCGAGAAGGTCCGCCCGGTCTGAGACCGCGCACAGCCTGACGTACGACGCCCCCCGGCTCCGGCCGGGGGGCGTCGTCGCGTCCTGGTGCCGCACGGCGCCCGCGCGGGGCGCCGTACGGGTCGTCAGAGCAGACCGAGGCGCGCCTTGAGGCCGTCGAGCTCGACCTGGAGCTGGGTCGGCAGGTTGCCCTCGAACCGGGCGAACCACTCCTCGATCTGCGGGATCTCCTGCTTCCACTCCTCGGGGTCGACGGCCAGGGCGGCCTCGACCTGCTCGGGGGTCATCTCGAGGCCGGTGGTGTCGAGCGCCTCGGGCGTCGGGACGTGGCCGATCGGGGTCTCGACGGCGGCGGCCTTGCCCTCCATCCGCTCGATGGCCCACTTGAGGACGCGGGCGTTCTCGCCGAAGCCGGGCCACAGGAAGTCGCCGTCGTCGTCCCGGCGGAACCAGTTGACGTAGAAGATCCTCGGCAGCTTGGTGGCGTCGGCGTCCTTGCCGAGGTCGATCCAGTGCTGGAAGTAGTCGGCGGCGTCGTACCCGATAAACGGGAGCATGGCCATCGGGTCGCGGCGCACGACGCCGACCTGACCGGTCGCCGCGGCCGTCGTCTCCGAGCTGAGCGTCGCGCCCATGAAGGTGCCGTGCACCCAGTCGCGCGACTCGGTGACCAGCGGGACGGTGTCGCGGCGGCGACCGCCGAAGAAGATCGCCGAGATCGGCACCCCCTGCGGGTCGTGGTACTCGTCGGCGAGGATCGGGCACTGCTCGATCGGGGTGCAGTAGCGGCTGTTGGCGTGCGCGCTCAGCTCTCCCGAGTCCGGGGTCCAGTCCTCGCCCTTCCACGACGTCGCGTGGGCCGGCGTGTTCTCCAGGCCCTCCCACCACACGTCGCCGTCGTCGGTGAGGGCGACGTTGGTGAAGACCGAGTTGCCCAGGTTGATGGTGCGCATCGCGTTGGGGTTGGTGTGCTCGTTGGTGCCCGGTGCGACCCCGAAGAAGCCGAACTCGGGGTTGACCGCGTAGAGCCGGCCGTCCTCGCCGAAGCGCATCCAGGCGATGTCGTCGCCGAGCGTCTCGACCGTCCAGCCCGGGATGGTGGGCGCGAGCATCGCGAGGTTGGTCTTGCCGCAGGCCGAGGGGAACGCGGCGGCGACGTAGTAGGTCTGCTGCTCCGGCGAGGTGAGCTTGAGGATGAGCATGTGCTCGGCCAGCCAGCCCTCGTCGCGGGCCATGACCGAGGCGATCCGCAGGGCGTAGCACTTCTTGCCCAGCAGCGCGTTGCCGCCGTAGCCGGAGCCGTAGGACCAGATCATCCGCTGCTCGGGGAACTGGACGATGTACTTCGTCTCGTTGCACGGCCACGGCACGTCGGCCTGGCCGGGCTGCAGCGGGGCGCCGAGCGAGTGCAGCGCGGGGACGTAGTCGGCGTCGAGCTCCTCGATGCGGCGCAGGACGCTGACGCCGGTGCGGGCCATGACCCGCATCGAGACGACGACGTACTCGCTGTCGGTGATCTCGACCCCGAACATCGGGTGCTCGGCGTTGAGGTGGCCCATGACGAACGGGACGACGTACATCGTGCGGCCGGTCATGCAGCCGGCGTAGAGCCCGCGCATGATCTCCTTCATCTCCTCCGGCGCCATCCAGTTGTTGGTGGGACCGGCGTCGCGCTCGTCGACGGAGCAGATGTAGGTGCGGTCCTCGACCCGGGCGACGTCCGTCGGGTCGGAGGCGGCGTGGAACGAGTTCGGCTTCTTCTCCGGGTCCAGGCGGGTGAACGTGCCCGCCGCGACGAGCTTGTCGGTGAGGCGGGTCCACTCCTGCTGGGACCCCGTGACCCAGACGACCTCGTCGGGGGTGGTGAGGGCGGCGACCTCGTCGACCCAGGCCTGCAGCCCGGCGTGCGTCGTGCCCCCGACGGGCTTGTCGCGCTCCGGGCCGGCGTCGCGTCCGGAGTGGTCCTGCCCGTGGCCGTGCTGCCGGCTCGTCTCGATCGTCATCCGTCCCGTTCCCTTTCACAGGCTGCCGAACGGCGGCCCCGGTCGTGTCGCTGGATGGTGCTCCGGGACCTCGGTGTCCACATGGTGAGCAGTGATGGGTCAACGTAGCCCGGCTCCGACGGCCCGCGGAGCGGTCCGAGGTCCCGGTCACCCGTGAGTCCCGTCACAGGTGTTTGCGCAGGTCAGGGCGGCAACGCTTACATCACACGACTGACGTACGGCGCCCCGCGGGCGGCCCTGGCACCGAACCGATTTCGTGTCCGGTGGGGGGGGCCGGTAGTCTTGGCGATCGTTGCTCCGCCCTCGGGCGGAGCACCCGCGCCCGTAGCTCAACGGATAGAGCATCTGACTACGGATCAGAAGGTTAGGGGTTCGAATCCCTTCGGGCGCACTCTGTGTTGAGACAGACGACGGGGCCCTGGCCGGCGGAGACGCTGGTCGGGGCCTTACTCGTGCCCCGTGACCGACGGCGGCGATTGCCCGGTCCCACGACATCCTTTTAGTCCGAGTTGTCCGATATAGTCGTTCTCCCCCACGATCGACCACAAGGACTCCCCATGCCTTCGTCCCCCCTGACCGCCCTCCGGTCCCTCCACCCCCGCTCCCGCACCCGGCTCTCGCGCCGGCTGGCCCTCGGCTCCCTGCTCACCGCCGGTGCGCTCGCCCTCGGCGCCGCCCCGGCCCACGCCGTCACCGACGTGCCCGACTCGGGCACGTCCGCGCTGGTCACCCGGCTCACCGTCGACGACGGCCGCGGCTGGCTGACCGTCCAGGTCCGGGTCCAGGCCACGAGCGTCGTCGGGTTCGAGGTGCACGTGCCCGCCGGCACCGACGAGACCTGGACCGGGTCCCCCGACGTCGACGTCCGGGAGCTCGGCATCCACTGCCGCTCGGTCGGCGTGCGCAACCTCGCCTACGTCTGCGGCGACCGGTCCGGGGCCGCCGACGCCCCGTCGCTGCCGTCGGGCGGCTACCAGGTGACCCTCCCGGTCACGCACACGGGCGTCCTGCCGGCCGGCGTGTTCGGCCACACCTGGGTCGACGCGCGTGACGCCACGGGGCAGGTCGGCCGCTACGGCGGCGACGCCTTCCCCGTCGTCGACGGCTCGCACTACTACTCCACGGCGGAGCTGCGCACCGCCCCCCTCGTCGCCGACCCCGACACGGTCCTCAGCGGCACCGCGACCGTGCCGATCTCGATGACCGTCGTGCCGGGGGAGGAGATCGCGTCCGTGGACGTCAGCCTGCCCGGCTCGGGGCCCTGGACCCAGATCGGGACCAACGCGCCCGCGCGCGGCGCGAGCTGCGGCGTCGTCCAGCCGGTCGCCGGCGCCAACCGCGTCCTGCACTGCACCGGCGAGCACGGGGGCCCGCTCCCGGTCGGCCGGTACCAGCTCGTCTCGACCCTGCGATGGGCCGGGCCGGACGTCGACGGCCACTGGACCCAGGTGAAGCTCACCGCCGTGGGTGGCGTCGCCCAGCGGATGGACACCTGCCACTTCCGCTTCGCCACCACGGTCTGAGGCTCCCGCGCGCGGCGTGTGGTCGGTGGCCGGGCCGGGTACGTCCCCGCCCGTGACCGCCGACCCCACGCCGCACGACACCTCGACGCCCGCCCAGTCCACGCCCGAGCCGCCCGTCCCCGCCGAGGACGCCGACCAGGACGACCGCGAGGACGGGCTGACCGTCTCGGAGGCCGGGTCCTCCTTCTCCGACCCGGAGACGGCCCAGGGTGGGGCCGACGCGGTGCCGAGCACCCCCGACAGCACCCCTCGTGAGAACCACCGCGAGAACGCCGACCTCGTGGACGACGACCTGCTGGCCTGACGGCCCGCCGCGTCGCCAGGGCCTGCGCCGGCCGCCCTGGCCGCTCTCCTTCAGGACTCGACCCAGTCGGGCTCGGGGTCGACGGCGAACCGGACGGCGTCGACATGCTTCAGGCCGAGCAACCACGCCTTGGCCAGCCGGTGCCCGCCGTCCATCAGCTCACCGGCTGCAGAGAGGATGACGGGGTGGGCGAGGTCCGCCCTCTCGATGCGGCGCGCGTGCTCGGCGACCTCCCGCACGCTCGGCGCGCGCCCGCTGAACCAGCAGTCCTCATCGAGCTCCGGGAAGTCGGAGACGGGCACGGGACGCACCGGCAGAGAACCCGACGCCGCCCAGAGGGTCGGTGTCCACCAGAACGCGCGACCGGACGGTCGATCGAGCGAGCACTTCTCGGTCATCGGCATGTGGTTGACCCCGTCACGGGGCGTCGATCAGGCGTCCGCGAGTGCGGCTGCGGGCCGGGGCCGGGCGAGGAGCGACACGACGGCCGCGACGCCGCACAGGGCTGCGCCGCCCCAGAAGGCATAGCTGTAGGTGCCGAAGGTGTCGCGGACGACGCCGGCGGCGAACGCGGCGAGCGCCGCGCCGACCTGGTGCGAGGCGAAGACCCAGCCGAAGACGATGGTGCCGCGCTCGCCGAAGAGCTCGCGGCACAGCGCTGCGGTGGGCGGGACCGTGGCCACCCAGTCGAGCCCGTAGACGACGACGAACAGCACCATGCTCGGGTGCATCGTCGCGCTGAGCAGCGAGGGCAGCAGGAGCAGCCCGACGCCCCGGAACGCGTAGTAGGCGAGCAGCAGCAGCCGCGGGTCGACGCTGTCGGTGAGCCACCCCGACGCGATCGTGCCGACGATGTCGAAGACCCCCACGACGGCGAGCAGCCCGGCGGCGGTCGTCTCGGGCATCCCGTGGTCGTGCGCGGAGGGGATGAAGTGCACGCCGATGAGGCCGTTCGTCGTCGCGCCGCAGATGGCGAACGCGGCCGCCAGCGCCCAGAAGGCGCGCTGCCGGACGGCGTACCGCAGGCCGTCGACCGCCCGCGCGAACGCGCCCCCGGTGGCGACCGGAGGGGCGACGTACGTCGCCTCGTCGGCGCCGTAGGGGAGGGCGCCGCGGTCGGCGGGGTGGTCGCGGACGACGAGCCACACCAGCGGCACCGCGAGCAGCGCGACGCCGCCGATGACGAGCGACGCGACCCGCCAGCCGACCCCGTCGGCGAGGGCCGCGACCGGCGGCAGGATGACGAGCTGGCCCGTCGCGCTGCCGGCCGTGAGGACGCCCATGACGAGGCCACGGCGTCGGACGAACCATCGGTTGGTCACGGTGGCGGCGAGGACCAGCGCCATCGACCCCGTCCCGGTCCCGATGAGCAGGCCCCAGAACACGAACAGCTGCCAGGAGGCGGTCATGACGACGCTGCCGGCGGACCCGAGCGCGATGAGCGTCAGGGCCCCCGAGACGACGAGGCGGATCCCCAGCCGGTCCATCAGCGCCGCCGCGAACGGGGCCATCAGCCCGAAGAGCAGGAGGTTGACGCTCACCGCCGCCGACATCACCGTCGTCGACCAGCCGAACTCGTCGTGCAGCGGGACCATGAGGGCGCCGGGGGCGGCACGGAAGCCGGCGGCCCCGAAGATCGCGAGGAAGACGACCGCGGCCACCCACCAGGCCGGGTGGACCCGGTGGCCCCGCGCGCTCGCCGACGGACGGCTCGGGTCCACGGCCCGCTCGGACATCCGCTCTCCCTCTCGTCGGCGCGGCAGCGAGCGTACGCCGCCGAGGGCGCCGGGCGGTGCGGCTTCCCGCCCGACGAGCCACCCGACGAGCCACCCGATCGGACAGGGGTGCCGGACTCTGCGACTGTGGTGTGTGAGCAATCCGCCCGGTCCCCTGCCGCCCATCAGCGGCGGACCGGGGCCGAGGCCCCGTGTCCACCGGCTCCCCGACCGCACCCGCGCCGTCGCCGAGTCGCCCGAGCTGGACGCGGCCGTCGAGCGCCTCATGGAGCTGGCGCGGTTCGTCAAGGTCCGCCGCCACCGGGGACCCCTGACGACGGCCGAGGCGAACGACGTGCTGACCGCGGTGGACACGTCGACCGAGGCCTTCGTGGACGCGGTCCGCGACGCGCTCGGGCTCGAGGACGCCTGACACCCGGGAGGGTCAGCGACCCGACCGGGCCGACCCGACGGCGGCGCCGACGAGCAGGAGCGCGCAGCCGGCCGACAGGACGGCCCGCACCGTGTTGGCGCGGGTCCACCCCACCAGGTAGGCGCGCCAGACCGCGACGGAGTCGAGGGCGCCGGGGTCCAGCCGGGCCAGGCGGTCGTTGAGCGGCACGTGGTAGGCCACGGTCAGCCCGAAGCCGGCGAGGTAGAGCAGCGCGGCGGCCACCGCCACCCCCGCGGCGGGCCCGCCGCGGCCCGCGACGACGAGCGCCACGAGGACGACCGACCCGAGCGCCGCACCGAAGAAGCAGGTCATGAACGGCGGCTGGAGGGCGACGCGGTTGATGTGCTGCATCCGCTCGATGCCGACCCGGTCGGCGAGGACGGCCAGCCGGGGCATGGTCCGGGCGGACAGCACGACGTACACGACCGCGGTGCCCCCCGAGAGGACGGCCGTCACGGCCTGCAGGGCGACGAGGGCGGCCCGGTTCACGACGGCAGACCGTCGCGCGCGATCGGGCGGGCACCGACCACGAGGCCGACGACGACGACGGCGATCCCGGCCCATACCCCCGGTGACGGGGTAGGACCGCCCGTGGCGAGGTGGGTGAGGGCCGCACCGGCCGGGACCAGGCCGGCGCAGACCCCGGCGGACGCGGCCCCCAGCACCGCGACGGCGTCGTACCAGAGCACGAAGGCGAGAGCGGTGACCGCGACCGCGAGGTAGGCCGTGGACAGCCACGCCCCCGGCTGGTCCGGGAGCGGCTCGCCGCGCAGGAGCCCGACGACGACGAGGGCGGCGGCCGCGAGGAGGCAGCAGTGGGTGGTGACCGACGGGGCGCCGTACCGGCGGACCAGCGGGACGGCCGCGAGCGTGAAGGTCACCTCGCACGCGAGCGCGGCCAGGGCGGCCGCGGTCCCCGTGACGTCCGCCCTCCCGGCCCCCTCGACGAGGACGGCTCCGACGAGGAGGACGAGGCCGGCCACCAGGGGACGGGGCGACGCTCCCCGTCCTCGGGCGCCGGACCCGCTCACGACGAGCACGACGGGGACGGCGGCGAGGGCCACCCCCGTCACCGCGGGGTCGGCGTGCGACGCGGCGACGGTGAGCGCGAGGGTGAACCCGACCAGCCCCACGGCGGCGACCGCCAGGGTCCGGGGGAGGTCGCGGGGGGCGACCCGGCGCACCGGTCGGCCGCGGGCGGCCGTGACGGCGAGGAGGACGGCGGCCGCGACGGCGTACCGCAGCCCCTGGCACAGCAGGGCGCTGCGGGTCGGGACGAGCCCGACGACGGCGACGCTGCTGCCGCACAGGGCCATCGCGGTGAGGGCGCCGGCGACGGCGGTCCCGCGGTGTCGGGTGGTGGTGGTCATGGGTCCACCGTGGCCGAGCGGTGGTCCGACGAGAAGAACCAACGAGGGCACGTTCTACTGGACCAATGGTCTTCCTCCAGCTCGACGCGGCCGAGGCCCCCCGCGGGGGGAAGGCGGTGTGGCTCGCGGACCGGCTCCGCGCGGCGACGGCCGACGGCCGCCTCCCGGTGGGGACGGCGCTGCCGCCGAGCCGGCAGCTGGCCGCCGAGCTCGGCCTCAGCCGGGGCGCGGTGGTGGAGGCGTACGGGCAGCTGGCCGAGGAGGGGCTGACGACCGCGCGCGCCGGGGCGGGGACGGTCGTCGCGCGGCGGCACCCGGCGCCCGTCGCGCCCGCGGAGCCGGCGCCCCCGGCGCCCGTCGTCCTCGACCTCAGCCCGAGCCGCCCCGACCTCGACGCGTTCCCGCGGGCGGCGTGGCTGCGTCACCAGCGTGAGGCGCTGGCCGCGGCCAGCGCGTCGGACCTCGCGTACGGGGACCCACGCGGGCACCTCGCGCTCCGGACGGCGCTGGCCGCCTGGCTGGCGCGGCACCGGGGTCTGCGGGTCTCGCCGGACGCCGTCGTCGTCACGGCCGGCGTGGCCCAGGCCCTCGCCGTGACGGCGCAGGTGCTCGTCGCCGCCGACCGCCGGGGGATCGCGGTAGAGGACCCGGGCTCGCCGAACGCGGTGGACCTGCTGCGGCACTGGGGGATGCGACCGCGCCCGGTGCCCGTGGACGAGCAGGGCCTGCGGGTGGACCGGGTCGAGGACCCCGCCGTCCTGCTCACCCCGGCGCACCAGTTCCCGACCGGGGTGGTGCTGTCGGGCGAACGGCGCCGCAGGCTGCTCGACCGGCTGGACCGGGACGACCTGCTCGTCGTCGAGGACGACTACGACGCGGACCAGCGCTACGACCGCACCCCGGTGGTCGCCCTGCACCGGTCGGCGCCGGAGCGGGTCGTGCACACGGGGAGCATGTCGAAGTCGCTCGCGCCCGGGCTGCGGCTCGGGTGGATGGTGGTGCCCCACCGGTGGCGCGAGGACGTCGTCGCCGCGCGCCGGTACGCCGACCTCGGGTCACCCGTGATCGACCAGCTCACCCTGGCGCGGCTGCTCGGGTCGGGGGACTACGAGCGTCACCTGCGCCGACAGCGCAGACGGCTCGCGCTGCGCCGGGACACCCTCGTCGAAGAGCTGTCCCGCACCCTGCCCGGCTGCACGGTCACGGGGGTCCGCGCCGGGGTGCACGTCGTCGTGACCTGGCCCGAGGGGGGTCTCGACGAGGAGTCCGTGCGGCAGGCCCTCGAGGAGCGCGGGGTCCGGGTCTCGACCCTCGGGGCGCACCGGTGGGCCGACGGCCCGCCCGGGCTCGTGCTGGGGTTCGCCGCGAACCCGCCGGACCGGCTGCGGGCCGCCGTCCGGCTCATCGCCGAGGAGCTCCCGGCGCCCGCCCGCCGGCGCTGAGGGCCGCTGCCGACGGCGGGCGGGTGGAGTCAGAAGAGCTCCTTGCCGCCCAGCCTCGCGACGTCCGGGGCCAGCCGGGCGGGGAGCTGGACCTGACGCTCGCGGCCGGAGGTCATCCGCAGGACCACCTGGTCGCTGAACGCCGTCGGTCGCCGCACCTGCGCGACCTCGCTCCACGGCACGGGTCGGCGCCCGGGCTCCCGGATGTCGTCCTGGGTGACGACGACGGTCCGACGGGTGTGCACGGCCAGCCCCAGCGCCACCGCGAGGACGACGAGGCGCAGGACGAGCGTGCCCCGCGGTGCGTGGGTGAGGAGGCCCAGGAGGGTGTTGCCCACGATCACCACGGCACCGACGACGGCCCAGACCCGACGCCACCGGGGCCAGGTCCCCCAGATCCGCAGGCGGATCTCGCTGCTCCCGCTCCCACCCTCCACGGGGCCATACTCGCCCCATGAGCACCGCGATCGTCACCGGGACCTCCAGCGGCATCGGGCTGCACACCGCCGTCGGCCTGGCCGGGGCCGGGTACGACGTCGTCGCGACCGTCCGCGACGTGGGTCGCGCCGACGACCTGCGGGCCGCCGCGGACGAGGCCGGGGTCACGCTCGACGTGCGCGCGCTCGACGTCACGGACTCCGCCGCGGCGGAAGCCCTCGTCGCGGCCGTGGGCGAGGTCGACGTCCTGGTCAACAACGCCGGCCGCGGCGCGGTCGGCACGTTGGAGCAGCTCTCCGACGCCGACCTGCAGGCGCAGCTCGAGACCAACTACCTCTCCGTCGCGCGGCTCACCCGCCTCGTCCTCCCGGGGATGCGCGAGCGAGGACGTGGTCGCGTCGTCACCGTGACGAGCGTCGGCGGCGCGGTCGGGCAGCCGTTCGCCGACGCCTACTGCGGGGCGAAGTTCGCCGTCGAGGGGCTCATGCAGTCGCTCGCCCCGGTCGTCGCACCGTTCGGGGTGCAGGTGCGCATCGTGGAGCCGGCCGCCGTCGCGTCGTCGTTCGTCGGGTCGGTCCAGCACAGCGACCCCGGCCCGTACGACGCCCTGCTGCAGGCCTATCTCGACCGCACCGCGGGCGCCTTCGCGTCGGCGCAATCGCCGCAGGACGCGGCGCGGGCCGTCGTCGAGGCGGTGACCAGCGACGAGGACCGGTTCCGCTGGCAGACGTCGCAGAGCGCGCGCCAGTTCGTCGGTCTCTCGCTCGCCGACCTCGACGGGTCGAGGGTCCTCGGCGCGACCTCGGGCTGGCTGGCGCCCCCCTCGGCCTGACCGGACGGGGGTCGACCCGCGCGCCACGCCTCTCACCGACGCAGTGGGGGTGTCGGTCGTGGTGGGGTCGGTGGTGGGGCGTGCCAGGTGACGCCGGTGGGGGTGACGGTGGCGTGCAGGTCGTGCTGATGGACGTGGGTATGGTGGCGTCGGCAGAGCAGGGCGGCGTTGGTGCGGTCGGTGGTGCCGCCGCGTGACCACCAGTCGACGTGGTGGACGTCGCACCAGGTGGCGGGGACGGTGCAGCCGGGGTAGGTGCAGTGCTTGTCGCGTCGCCACACGACCAGCCGCTGGGCGGGGGTGAAGAGGCGCTTGGTGCGGCCGAGGTCGAGGACCTGTCCGTCGGTGCCGAGGAGGGCGGGGATGATCCCGGCTTCGCAGGCCAGGCGGCGCACGGTCGCGGGGGACAGGACCTCGCCGGTGCTCGTGATGCCGGCGCGGTCGAGGGCGCCGGTGAGGGCCTCGAGGTCGATGGTGACGAGCAGCTGGGCCTTGTCGTTCAGCCCGGGCCGCGGCCCGAACGCTGCGCCCGCCCACGAAGCCGCGCCCGAAGCCGCGCCCGAATGAGCCCCCGTCCCGGCACCCGCATCCGCCTTCGGCGCAGCCGTGGTGCCGCTGGTCGACCCACCGGTCGGGCCATCGGTCGAGCCGCCGCCGCCGCTGCCGCTGCTGCCGCTGCTGCTGGCGCCGCCACCGTTGCTGCCGCCAGGGTCTCCTCCGCCGGCGGCGACGGCGCGCGAGACGAGGTCGAGCAGGGCGTCGGCGCGGCGGGTCGCGGCCGAGCGGGGGTCGCTCATCTCGCCCGGTTCGAGGGTGCCGTCCTGCAACCGGCGCGGTGCGGACAGGGCGGAGACGGCGGCGTCGACGATCGCGGCGCCCTCGGCGTCCAGGGTCAGCTTGTAGGAGGCGAGGCCGGAGGCGGAGCAGCCGCCGTCGGTGCGGGTGAACGCCCGCGCCAGCCGGGCGCGGCGTTCGTCGTCCTCGAGGTCCTTCGCCGGCTTGACCACCTGCGCGGCCTGGCGCAGGTGCCGGGCCAGGAGCTTCGCGTCCACGCCGCGGGACACCCCCGGCGCCTCCGCCTCGCGCGTTTCGGTCGACCCTTCGGGGAGCACGTCGGAGGCGCCGACGACGAACCCGGCGACCCACGTCGTCAGGTCCTCCTCGTCCGCGACGGGCTGGATCTGCTGGGCGAACCGCACGATCTGCGCGGCCCGCCCCACCGGGAGCGCGGTCGAGAAGATCGCCGCCCGCACCACGTCCGCCCCGGGCACCCGGTCCCGGGACGCGCCCCCAAGCTCGCAGCCGTCCGCGAGGACCGCGGTGGCCCGCGCGACCTGCACCGCGGCCGCGACCACGTTCACCTCCGGCAGCGGCGCCCGCGCCCCCAGCGCCTGCCTCAGGTAGTCTGGCACCGAGAATCCCGCCTCCGCGGCCAGGCCGCGCGAGAGGACCTCCCCGAGCAGGACCTGCTCGAGCACCTCCAACCGCGCCCGCGCCTCCCCGATGTCCGCGAACCCGGCGAGGACCTGACCGGTGGACAGCCGGCACCCCTGCGACGTCGACGTCGAGTCCGCTGCCGCTCGCAGGTGCGCCACCGCCACGGCGGTCGCGTCGGTCAGCAGCCGCTCGGCTCCGAGATCACCCCGATCACCAGGGGCGACGCCGTCACGCTGCTTCCCGAACCCCGCCGACCACCGCTCCGCCTCACCCAGGACGTCCCCGACCCGACGCCAAGACCCCGCACCAGCAGCCGCGGCGTCCGCCGCGCCGCGCTCCGGGGTCAGGTCCTCGTCCATGCCCCCACGCTAGACGCGACCACCGACAGCCCTACCCGGCTGTTGCACGCCAATCCCGCTGTTGCACAGCAGGATTCGCCCGAATAGACAATTCAGACTTCTCGACACCCTGACCGACGATCTGCTTGACAACTCGCCGTACGGCAGTCTGAGGAGATGACCGACGAGTCCCGCGAGACAGTCCTCACCGCCCGCGACGTCGAGGCCGCGGACCTCCCCGACTGGCGCATGCTCTTCGACCGGCTGCACGCCAGCTACGACACCGGCGACTTCGCGGCGGGGGCCCGCCTCGTCGCGGCCGTCGCCGCGGCCGCGGAGGAGGCCGCGCACCACCCTGCCCTCGACCTGGCCTACGGGCGCCTGGACGTCCGGCTGCACAGCCACGACGCCGGTGGCGTGACCGCGCGCGACGTCGCCCTGGCCCGGAGGGTGAGCGCCCTCGCCCACGAGGCGGGCGCCGCGGCCAGGCCCGACCGGCTGAGCGTCCTCGAGCTCGCCCTCGACGCCGTCGACGCGTCGCGGGTCCGGCCGTTCTGGGCCGCGCTGCTCGACGCCGAGGTCGTCGAGGCGTCGGGGGAGCTGCAGCTGCAGGAGGCGACCGGGCGGATCCCGACGGTCTGGTTCCAGCCCACCGACCCGCACGCGACGCCGCGCCAGCGGTGGCACCTCGACCTGCGGATCGCGCCCGAGGTCGTGCAGGACCGCATCGCCGCGGCCGTCGCCGCCGGCGGGACCGTCGTCGACGACGGCCGCGCGCCGGCGTTCTGGGTCCTCGCCGACCCGGAGGGCAACCGCGCCTGCCTGACGACCTGGGAGGGCCGCGGGGAGTGACCCTCCGGACGCCGTACGGGGTCCCTCAGGCGAGGGTCCGCAGGTCGGTGTTCGCGCCGCAGACGACGACGGCAACCCGCTCGCCGTCGGCGGGGACGTAGCGACCCGACGTCAGCGCGGCGTACGCGGCGGCCGCGCCGTGCTCGGACGGGACCCGCAGCTCGCGCCAGAGCCTGTCACGCGCCGCGACGATCTCCTCGTCGGTGACGAGCACCGACACCGGCCGTTCCTCCTGCGCGGCCGCGAAGGCCAGCCCGCCCAGGCGGCGCGCCCCCAGGGAGTCCGCCGCGACGCCGCCCACGGCGACGTCGACGGGCTCGCCGGCGCCCAGCGCGCTCGCGAGGGTCGGGCACCGCTCGGGCTCGACGGCGACGACCCGGGCCCGGCCGCGGGCGGCGGCCGCGACACCGGCGTACAGGCCACCACCACCGACGGCGACGACGATCGTGTCGAGGTCGGGCACGTCCTCGAGCAGCTCCTCGGCCAGCGTGCCGGCGCCCGCGACGACCTCCGGCTGGTCGTAGGCGTGCACCACCACCGCGCCGGTCGCCTCGGCGATCTCCAGCGAGGCGACGTACGCCGCCGCGTACTCGGCCCCGGCGCGACGCACCCGGGCGCCGTACGCCTCGATCCGCTCGACCTTCACCGCGGGTGCGGACTCCGGGACGACGACCGTCGCCCGGACGCCGAGCGCGCGGGCGGCGAAGGCCTGCGCGAGACCGGCGTTGCCGCCGGAGGCGATGACGATCCCGGCCGGTCCGATCTCGCCGCGCTCGAGGCCGACCAGCTGGCGGTTGAAGGCGCCGCGCGTCTTGAAGACGCCGCAGTGCTGGAGCAGCTCGAGCTTGAACCAGGCGACGTCCCCCGCACCGGGACCCAGCACCGGCGTACGGCGCACGTGCCCCTCGATCCGGCGGCCGGCCTCGACGACGTCCTCGCGCGTGACTCCCACCGGACCAGTCTCACCCCGGCGGCGCGGCCTGCGCGTCCAGGTGGTGCGGCCCGGGCCGGCGCGGCTCGCGCACGCCCGACGGGTCACCACCACCGGGGCGCCGCCACGTGATGACGAGCGAGTCGTGACGCCAGGTCCGCGTCCCGGGTGCCGGTCGCTGGGTCTGGACGACGAACCCCTGCTCCCAGGTCAGCGCGCCCAGGGGCGGTCCGTCGGGGTCGGGCTGCGCGAGCGTGAGACCCGCGTCGCTCGCCACGCGCCGGGCGAGGTCCACGTCGAGGCCGACGACGTCGGGGACCGTCACCTCGTGGTCGGTCTCCCCGGTCGTCACCGACCGACCGTAGGCCTCCCCGGACGACACAGGGGGCCCGACGGCTGACAGGATGGTGCCGGGACGATCACGACCGGCGCGACCGGTCGCAGGTGCCGGCGATCGGGTGGAGGACAAGGTGGCGCAGGACGACGAGGGGCTCTCGCTGGCCTACCGGCTGGGTTGGCGGATCCGGTACGTCGTCATGCACCTCTTCGGGCCGGCCCAGCTCTCCGGCCAGGGCGACCCGCACGAGCGCCTCGACCGCGAGCGGGCCGCCAAGGTCGCCGAGGCGCGGCGCCGGCGCGAGGAGCGCGAGCGCTCCGGTCGCTGAGGGCCGTCCGCGTTACGCGGGCAGCACGAGCCGCTCGCCTGCGACGTCCACGACCGCCTGGTACGTGAGCAGGAAGTCGCATCCGAGGAAGCCGTCCACCGCCCGGCCGGGCTCGGGCCGCTCCTGTTCGGCGTACGCGTAGAGGTCCATCACGCTGCCTCCGGCGACGGGGTACGACGCCCCGCCGAGACCCACCGACCAGCCGCCCGCCACCGCGGACGACGCCACGACCGTGCCCGTCGGCCCGCCGTCGTCCCCGAGCGGCCGTCCCCGCTCGAGGCCGAACCGGTCGGCGGCGACGGCGTCGACGACCACCCCCGCCACCGTCGACACGACGAAGCGCGCCGGACGGCCGTCGACCGTCGTCGCGACGACGTACGCCCCCCACTCCTCGTCCCAGGCCATCGGCACGACCCGGGCCCCCGGCGCCGGCGGCCCGGCGCCGAAGCGCAGCCGCCCCGCGCCGAGGTCCACCGCCACCGCGCGCTCGCGCAGCCACCCGAGGCCGAGCATCCCGTCGACGGGCGGGTCCTGCGGCACGTCGAACACGGCCAGCGCGACGTCCGGCGCGACGTCCGGGCCGACCCGCAGGGCGGCGACGGTCGCCGTCGTCCGGCCTCGGCCGCCGAGGCGCCCGACCGCGCTGATCCCGTACCCGTCGCGCACCGCCGGGCCGAGTGCCAGGCCCGCGCGCCGGGCCACGTCGTGGGTGACCATCGCCGTGAACGACGCGTTGGCGTGGACCATGAGCCGCACGGGCAGGCCGCCGACCTCGGCGTCGACGTACGGGCGCAGGCCCGACGTCACGCGGAAGGTCAGCTCGACGGAGCGGAGGTCGTCGAGGGTGCCGGTCACCCGGCGAGACTAGGCCGCCGTCACGGGACGACGACCGTCCGGCAGCCGAGCGCCGTGGCGGTGGTGCCCGCGCCCGTGTTGAGCGCCGTGACGCACACCGTGTGCGTGCCCCGGCCGAGCGTCGTGGACCAGTCGAACCCGTGCAGGGCGCCGTACGCCGGGTAGCGCGTCGCGACGTCCGGCCGCGAGACCGACGCGACCACCGTCACCGGGGCGGCCCGGTCGACCGCGATCGACACCGACGACGGGGCGGTCACGTCGGGGTCGATCGCCCAGCCCACGACCCGCGCCGTGCGGGTCGTCACCGTGGTCGTGGAGGCCGGGGCCACCGTGACCGACTCCAGCTGCCCGACGGGCGTGCTGGCGGGGACGACGACCGCGCGGCAGGCCAGCGTCAGCGACGACGAGCCGTACGGCGTCGTCAGGCAGACGGTGTGCGGGCCGGGGGCCGCCGCGAGCGTCGTCACGTAGCCGTGGTTCGCCCCCTGGGCGGGGAAGACGGTGCCCACGTCGGTGCGCAGGGCCGACGCCGTCAGCGTCCGGGCGACCTTGCCGTCGAGCAGGAGGGAGACCGGGAGCGGCGACGCGGCGGCGAAGCTGAGCGCCCAGCCGTGCACGTCGAGCGACGAGCCGTTCCACACCGCGCCGTCGACCCGGCCCATCGGCGGGTTCGCGGGGACGACGACGGTGCGGCAGCCGAGGGTCGCCGCGGTGCGGTCGGTCGCCTGCAGGCAGACCTGGTGGGTGCCGCCGGCGGCGGGCAGCAGGACCGAGAAGCCGTGCTGCGGGCCGTTGGCGGGGAAGACCTTGCCCACGTCGGGGCGGCTGCCGGACGCGGTGAGCGTCGAGGCGACCTTCCCGTCGACGAGCAGGCGGACCGTCGTCGGCGCGGCCGTGGACCAGTCGATGGCCCAGCCGGTGAGGGACAGGGCGTTGCCCGTCCAGGTCGCGGTGTCCAGCCGACCGTCGGCGGGGGTGTAGGGGATGGTCACCTGACGGCAGCCGACCTGCGCGGCCATCACCGTCGTCGCGGTGACGCACACGTTGTGGGTGCCGGCGGGCGAGGGCAGCAGCGTCGCGTAGGAGTGCAGCGACGAGAACGCCGGGTACTGCGCGGCGACGGCCGCGGGCGCCGCCCCGTTCGCGGCCCCGCTGCCGCCGGCGACCCCGTCGACGGTGACGCTGAGCGGCACCGACGTCGCGCCGGCCGGGTCGGCCACCCAGCCGGCGACCGAGAGGGCCCGGCCGGTCCAGCCCGCGGCGTCCACGCCGCCGAACGGCGGGGTCGTCGGCACGCCCACCGTCTGGCAGCCGACCTGGCCGCCGGGGAAGCCGCCCACGGCCGGGACCGTCACGCAGACCTGCTGGGCGCCGGAGGGCGCGGGGAAGGTCAGCTGGTAGCCGTGCGCGGCGCCGAAGACCGGGTAGGCGGCGGCGACGTCCGGACGCGAGACCGACGCGACGGCCGTCACGGCCGTCCGGCCGTTGACCGTCACGGTGACCGGCACGCTGGAGGTGGTGCCGAGGGACAGCGCCCAGCCGGTGACGGTCACCGCGGTGCCGTTCCAGGTGGCGCTCTGCAGCGTGCCGACAGGGGCGGCGGCCGGGACGGTGACGCTCTTGCAGCCGATGACGGCGAGGTTGCCGCTGCTGCCCGTCGCCATCGCGCAGATCGTGTGCGGTCCCGGGTTGGCCCGGAACGGGACGACGTACCCGTGGTTCGGTCCGGCGCTCGGGAAGACCGCGCCGACGTCGGGGCGGGAGGCGGAGGCGGTGAGGGCGGTGAACGGTGCCCCGTCGAGGACGAGGGTCACCCGGATCGGCGCGCTCGTCGTCGGGTCGATCGCCCAGCCGGAGGCCTGCAGCGCGGACGAGGTCCACGTGACGGCGTCGAGCCGGCCGATCGGCAGCGGGGGCGCCGGGGGCGTGGCGCTGTAGTTCGCGAGGGCCTGCAGCCGGTCGATGGTGCCGTTGAAGACGTTCATGTCGACGGCGCCGGACACGCCGGACAGCGACGCCGAGGAGGTGTACTGCCAGAAGGTCCACGTCGGCCACCCGCCCGGGACCTGCGGCGAGGAGACGCCGTACGACGCGATCCACAGCGGGTAGCCGGTGAAGGCCCGGCTGTTGCCCATCGCCGACTGCCAGAAGTAGGGCCCGGTGTAGATCATCGGGGTGCGCCCGGTGAGGTTGCGGACCGTCTGCAGCCAGGTCTGCGTCCACGCGACGAGGGACGTCGGGCTCAGCCCGCCCGTCGTCTCCAGGTCGAGCACCGGCGGCAGGTCGCCGACGCGGTCGAGCCTGCCCACCACCGAGACGAAGTACGACGCCTGCGCCGACGCGCTCTGCGCGGGGTTCGCGAAGTGGTACGCCCCGCGCATGATCCCGTTGGAGGCCATGCTCGCGAAGTCGGTCGAGAACCACGGGTTGCGGTAGCCCGTCCCCTCGGTGGCCTTGACGAAGCCGAAGGTCGCCTTCCCGCTGGCCTTGGCCGAGCTCCAGCCGATGCTGTAGCCGCTCGGGTGCTGGTAGCTGGAGACGTCCGGGCCGTAGATCGCGGCCGCCGCACCGGAGGCTCCGGTGACGAGCAGCACGAGCGAGGTCAGGGCGACGAGCAGCCGTCGGGTGGGGAGGGGCATGGAGGGACTCCGGACGTTCTCGGGGGCCGAGCCGACCGGGTGGGGGAGGGGAGGGCCGACTCCGCCGGGGTCATCGGCCGTCGCCGGGGGGACGTGAGGGGAACGAGGGGCGAGGATGGGCCCGTGGGAGGCGAGGGGGCGGGCGGCGGCGGAGCCGGCGACGCGCGCGCCCGCCCCGAGACCTACCGGGTCGGCCGCGGCGAGCAGGGGGTGCTCACCGTCGAGCCGTACAAGAGCGAGCTGCTGCCGCTGTGGCGCTTCCGCACGCCGGACGTGGCCCGCACCTCGGCCGACGCGCTGCGCGCGGCCTTCGACACCTACCTCGCGGACGGCGACCTGGTCGGAGCCGACATGGCCCGCAAGTTCCTCCAGATGGGCTTCACCCGCGCCCGGCGCTACGCGAACCACCCCGGTGGGCGCAAGTACGACGGCCCGGTGCCGGCCGGCCGGCGCGGCGTCAGCGGGGCGCACGGCCGGGCCGAGCTGCCCCGTGGCCCGCAGGACGAGACCAAGGCCGAGTCGGCCCGGATCTTCAAGGAGCAGTGGGACGGCGTCGAGCAGGTCGAGGCCTACACGACCTGGCGCGCCGAGCACCGTCGTACGCACGGGTGAGGGCCTGAGGCCCGTCGCGTAGCGTGGAGGCATGGCCCTGTGGCGCACCGACCTGCAGCGGGAGGCGCGCGAGCGCATCCCCGTCCGCCTCATGCCCCAGACCCCGCCGGACCGGCTCGAGGGCACGTGGCGCGACGCGAAGCCGTCGCGGATCGACGCGGCCGTCGCCGTCGCGATGTCGCGGCCGACCCACGGCTGGCTCGTCGCCGGCGCGTCCGAGGAGGTCCGCGCGGGGCGCACGCTCGTGCGCACCCTCGCCGGCCGCGAGGTCGTGCTGTGGCGCGACGAGGACGGCTCGCTGCTCGCCGGCCCCGGGCACTGCCCGCACCTCGGCGCGCTGCTGGCGGACTGCGACGTCGTGCGCGGCGAGGTCCTGTGCCGCTGGCACGGCATGCCGCTCGGCAAGGACACCCGCCCGCGGTGGGCGACCTACACGGCGCACGACGACGGCGTGCTCGTCTGGGTGCGCGTCGGCCCGCTCGAGGAGGGCGCCGAGCCGACCGAGCGCCCCGTCGTCGCGGCCCGCCCGGAGGCAGCGAGCGCCCTCTCGTCGGTCGTCTCGCTCGTGGCCCGCTGCGAGCCGCGCGACATCGTCGCCAACCGGCTCGACCCCTGGCACGGCGCCTGGCTGCACCCCTACGCGTTCAGCGACCTCAGCGTGGACGACGAGGCGTCGAGCGACGAGCTGCTCGTCCTCGACGTCGCCTACCGGCTCGGGAAGCGCTTCGCGGTGCCCGTCCGCGCCGAGTTCGCCTGCCCCGACTCGCACACGGTCGTCATGACGATCACCGGGGGCGAGGGCGAGGGCAGCGTCGTCGAGACGCACGCGACGCCGGTGACCGCGCCCGGGACGCACCGGGCGACGACGGTGATGACCGAGGCGGTCGTCGCGACCTCCGGCCGGCGCGGCTTCCAGGTCGCCCGCGCCCTCGCGCCGCTCGTCCGTCCGGGGATGAAGGCCTCGCAGCGCCAGCTGTGGGCCGACGACCTCGAGTACGCCGCCCGGCGCTACCTGCTGCGCCGGCGCGAGGCCGCGGCCCGCGACTGAGAGCCGAGGACCCGTCGCGCGGCCCGCACCCCGCGGCGGGCGGGGCCGGTGACCCCGCGCAGCGGTGACGCCATCGGCACCGACCACACGCCGTGGCCGGTCAGGCCCCAGCCGGTGAGCAGGAGGTCGGCCGCCTGCACCCCGGTCGTCGCCGCGCGCTCCATCAGCGCGACCGGCAGGTCGCAGCGCACGGCGTCGCCGGCGAGGACGACCCGCGGGTCGGGGGTCGCGACGCCGGGGCGCGAGCCCCAGTCCTCGGTGCCGACGAGGACGCAGTCGGCCTTCACCAGCCACTCCTCGTGGACGGCCGTGAGGTCGCGCGTCTCCGGGTAGACGGCGTGCAGGGCGGCCAGCAGGTCGCGGCGCACCTGCGGCTCGTCGTACCCCGCGGGGAGGGCGTAGGCGTGGACCTCGACGACGGAGCCGCCGTGCTCGCGCGACCACGTCGTGGCGTGGTCCTCGAAGCGCTCGAGGACGGAGACGTTGTCGAGCGGGCCGAAGCCGCTCGTGCCGAGGAACGGCGGGCGGTCCCCGCGCACGGGCCCGTCGAGCCAGAGCCGCCCGACGGCGAAGGCGGGGGCCGAGCGGACGCCGCCGACCCGGGCCCGCCAGTCCGCGTCGCCGAGGGCCGGCGACGCGGCGACGACGTCGCGCAGCGACGGCGGGTCGAGGGCGAGCACGACGGCGTCGGCCTCGAGGGTCTCCTCCCCCACGTGCACCCGGAGGCCGCCGTCGTCGCCCTCGGTGACGCCGGTGACGCTCGCGCCGACGCGCACCCGCCCGCCCTGCTCGTGCAGGTAGCGGCCGAGCGGCGCCCAGAGGGTGCGGTCGTAGTCGTCGCGGGGGACGTCGAAGAGCAGGCCCTCGGCGGAGCCGACGAAGTAGAGGTGGAACATCGCCAGCAGCTCGGCGCCGGAGAACTCCTTCGGGTCGGCGAAGAAGCTGCGTGCGAACACCTCGAGGGCGAGGTCGCGCGCGCCGGCGGGGAAGCGCAGCCGGTCGAGGACCTCCGACGCGCTCACCCCGTCGAGGTCGTGGAAGGAGCGCGGGAACTCCAGGTCGAGCAGGCCGAGGGCCTGGTCGAGGTCGACCCGGGCGAGGTCGGCGGCGGTGAAGCTGGGGCTGCGGGCGACGAACGCGGCGAGGTTGAGCGGGGGCGTGCGAGGGATGCCGGCGAACGAGTCGCCGGGGCCGTCGGCGCGGGCCAGCGGGTAGTCCTCCAGCGGTCGGAGCGCGGACAGCGTGGGGTCGGCGCGGCGCAGCAGCGCGCGCAGGTTGTAGTACTGGCGGAAGAACGCGTGGAAGCCGCGGCTCATCCGCGACGCCGACCCGTCGGGCAGGGTGATGTCCCAGGAACGGACCCGCCCACCGAGCTGCGCCTCGCGCTCGAGCACCGTCACGTCGACCCCGCGCTCGGCGAGCGCGACGGCGGCGGAGATGCCGGCGATGCCCCCGCCGACGACGACGACCCGCCGTGCGGCGTCCTGCCCCTCGGCCGGGTGAGCGGGCGGCGGGGCCGGGTGGAAGACGGCGCGCGGGTCCCGTCCCGGGCGGTACGTCGCCCGGTGGCGGAGCGGGCTCACAGCGGCCGGCGGCCGACGACGGTGTGCACGACGTGCCGCTGCCAGCCCGGGAACGAGCGGTGGCGCACGTCGACGAGCCCGACGTCCTGCAGCCGCCGGCAGATGGTCGCGACGGAGTCGAAGTCGCGCACGCTGGTGTAGAGGTAGCGGTGCAGCGGCACGTCGGAGCGCTTGACCGCGGCGAGCGGGATGATCACGCCGTGGCAGACGGCGGCCCACACCGCCCGGGCCCGCCGGTTGCCGGCGACCGAGTAGTCGTGGACGACGAACGGCGCCCCCGGCGCCAGCACCCGCGCCACCTCGGCGACGAGCTCGGCCCGGTCGGGGACGTTGCGCAGCAGGTAGGCGCCGAGCACGCCGTCGACCGAGCCGTCCGGCAGGTCGCGCAGGAAGCCGACGGCGTCCTGCACGACGAACGACGTCGTCGCCGGCCAGGGCTTGTCGTGGGCCTCGCCGACCATGCCGGCGGAGGCGTCGACCCCGGTGACCCGCAGCGGTCGTCCGGGGTGGCGCGACGCCCAGGCCCGTTGCAGCGCCTGCGTGCTCGCGCCCGAGCCGCAGCCGAGGTCGAGCACGTGCGGTGCGTCGTCCACCCGGGTCGAGCCGGCGGTCACGGCGGCCGAGCCCATGGCGTCGACGAGCGCGAGCCCCGCGGTACGCAGCTGGTGGTGGTAGCCCGGGGAGAGCGCGACCATGGCGTCGTAGGTGGGCGCGGCCCGGTCGAACGCGTCGGCCAGCACCCAGTCCTGCGTGGTCACGTGGTCTGCTCCTCGGGGTCGGTGGTCAGGGGTGAGGTGACGGGGAGCGAGCGGGCGGCCCTGTCGCGCCGCACGATCCGCTCGGGGTCGCGGGCGACCAGCATCCGCGCCGCCAGCGACGCCTTGGTCGGGGTGGGCACCCGGGCGCGGCCGGAGAAGACGTCGTAGTCGACCGCCTCGATCCGCTCGAGGATCCGGGCGTAGAGCACCCGCGCGGTCGCGACGCAGCGGCGCGAGCCGGACGGCAGCGCGGCCAAGCCGTCGTCCGCCTCGCGGTAGAGGTCGCGGTTGCGGGCGATCTCGAAGGCCATCAACGCCTTCCACTCCGGCGTCGCGGTGCGCGCCCACGGGTCGGCCCCGAAGCGGCGCAGGTCCTCCTGCGGGACGTAGACCCGGCCGCGGTCGAGGTCCTCGGCGACGTCGCGCAGGAAGTTGGTGAGCTGGAACGCGAGACCGAGCGCGCGGGCCGGCTGCGTGGCCTCGGTGTCCGGCCGGAGCACCGGCAGCATCATCTCGCCGATGACCGCGGCGCTGCCGTCCATGTAGCCGAGCAGGTCGGCCCACGTCTCGTACTCGCCGCACGTGAGGTCGCGGCGCATCGCGTCGAAGAACCGCGTGAAGGCCTCGTCGGGGATGCGGCACTCGCGCACCGACGCCGCGACGGCGGCCAGCACCGGGTCGTCCGAGGTGCCCTCGTCGACCGCCGCGCGGAAGCGGCGCTCGAAGGCGTCCAGCGCCGCAGCCCGCTCGTGCGGCTCCTGCCCGGCGGCCTCGTCGACGAGGTCGTCGGCCAGCCGCGCGAGCGCGTAGACGGCGAAGACGTGCCGGCGCTGGGCGGCCGGCAGCAGCCGCGCCCCCCAGTAGTACGTCGTCCCGTGGCGCTTGGTCAGGCCGGCGCACGTGGCGTAACCGGACTCGAGGTGGGCCGGCGGGGCGAGGGTGCTCACCGCGCCCCCACGCTCGCCGCACGGTCGTCCGGGGCGGCCGGGCGCGGCGCCGGCGCGGCCGGGCCGGCGTACTGGCGCACCCGCTCGGCGGCGAGCCGGCCGCTGACGAGGACCATCGGGACCCCGACGCCGGGGGTCGTCCCCGACCCGGCGAAGACCAGGCCCGGCACCCGCTTGTCGATGTTGTGCGGCCGGAACGGCCCCGACTGGCGGAACGTGTGGGCCAGGGCGAACGGCGTCCCCAGGTGCATCCCGGCGTCCTGCCAGTCGTCGGGGGTGACGAGCTGCTCCTGCTCGATGTCCGTCGGGTAGCCCTTCTCCTCCAGGAAGGCGAGCAGCCGCTCGCGCATCGGGCCCGCCTCGCGCGACCAGTCGAGCGACGACCCGCGGTGCGGCACCGGCTCGAGGACGTAGAGCGTCGAGCAGCCCTCGGGGGCGGCGGTCGGGTCGGTCACCGACGGGACCGTGACGAGCCGCGACGGGTCGGGCATCAGCTCCTGGCGGTCGATGAGCGCCTCGAAGGCCTCGTCCCACTGCGCGCCGAAGTGGATGTTGTGGTGCCCGGTCCCGGCCGGGACGCGGCCCCGGACGCCGACGTGCCAGACGACCGCGGACGGCGAGTAGTCGCCGCGGCGGACGGTGCGCCGGGCGGGGACGGTGGGCAGGAGCCGGGCGTAGGCGACCGGCAGGTCGACCGTGCAGACGACCGCGTCGGCGGCGACCCGCGTGCCGTCGGCGAGCGCGACCCCGGCCACGGCGCCGTCGCCGCGCCGCAGCACCTCGGTGACCTCGACGCCGCACTCGACCGCGACGCCCGCATCGCGCAGCGCCTGCGCCATCCCGCGCGGGATGGTGTGCATGCCGCCCTCGGGGTAGAAGACGCCGCGGACGGTGTCCATGTAGGTGATGACGGCGAAGACGGCGCGCGCGGCGGCGGGGGCGACACCGGCGTAGAGGGCCTGGAAGCCGAAGATCTTCTCCAGCCGGTCGTCCTCGAAGAAGGACCCGACCCGCGGTCCGAGCGCCCGCAGCCCGCCGAGCCGCAGCAGCCGCAGGGCGGTCAGGGGTGAGCGCACGAGGTCGAGCGGGCTGTCGATGTTGCGGTCGATGAAGGTGTCCATCTCGACGTCGTAGAGCGCCTGGAGCCAGTCGAGGAAGCGGTCGAAGCCCGCGGCGTCCCGGTCACCGCTCAGCCGGCGGATCTCCTCGCGCAGGTCACCCATGTCGCCCCGGACGAGCAGCTGCGAGCCGTCGGCGTAGTGCGCGTGGTAGGCCGGGTCGAGCCGGCGCATCGGCACGAGCGCCTCGCCGTCGGCGCCGATCGCGGCCAGCGGGCGGTGCAGCAGCTCGGGCATCGTCATGACGACCGGCCCGGTGTCGAAGCGGTACCCGCCGCGCTCGATCACCCCGGCGCGGCCGCCGACGATGGGGTCGCGCTCGAGGACGGTCACCTCGTGGCCGTCGGCGCGCAGGTGGCAAGCGGCGGCGAGACCGGACAGCCCGGCTCCGACGACGACGACGTTCAACGGGTCCTCCACGCGACGAGATCGAGGGCGGAGCGCAGGGTGGCGTGCGTGCCGTCGGGGCCGCACAGGTCGGTGAGGTCGTCGGCGGCGCGGGCGACGAGCTCCGTGACCTGCGCCTCGGCGCGCTCGCGCACCCCCGCGTCCTCCATGGCGCGGCGGAGCCGGCGCACCCCGACCTCGTCGAGCTCGCCGGCGTCGCACGCGTCGAGCAGGTGGTGCTCGTGGGCGGGGACCATCTCGCGGGCCCAGACCAGCAGCACGGTCGCCTTGCCGCACGAGAGGTCCTCGCCGGCGGGCTTGCCGGTGCGCGCGGGGTCGCCCCAGACGCCGAGGACGTCGTCGCGCAGCGCGAAGACGTCGCCGACGAGGTCGCCCCAGCGGCCCAGGGCCTCCAGCTGCTCGGCATCGGCGCCGGCGACCGCGGCACCGAGCTGCAGCGGCCGGGTGATCGTGTAGCGGCCGCTCTTGAGCCGGGCCATCCGCCGCGAGGTGGCGACGTCGCGGCGGCGCGAGGCGGTGTGGGTGATGTCGAGCAGCTGCCCCTCGACGAGCTCGGTCGCCATCACCCGCCAGGTCTCGGTGACCGCGCCGCCGACCGAGGCCGCCAGCAGGGTCGCCTCGCTGAGCGCGAGGTCGGCGACGAGGACGGCGACGCTGTCGCCGAAGAGCACGGGGTCGCCCAGCCCCCCGGCCGCCCGGTGGCGCCGGGCGGCCTCGACGTGCAGCGTGGGGCGGCCGCGGCGCTCGGCGCTGCGGTCCATGACGTCGTCCTGCGCGAGGGCGAAGAGCTGCAGCAGCTCGAGCGCGGCGGCCACGTCGACGAGCTCGGGGAAGGTGTCCTCGTCCCCGCCGGCGACCTCCCAGCCGCAGCGCGCGAAGAGCGGGCGCAGCCGCTTGCCGTGGTGGCGCAGCCGCGTGCCCAGCTCCTCCACGACGTCGACCCGCAGGTCGTCGCCCGCCCCACCCTCGGGCAGGGCGTCCGGGCCGGCGTCGGCCCCCGCGACGCGATCGAGGATGAGCGCGACCTGCGAGAGCTGTTCCTCCAGCGCGCGGTCCACCGCCCCGACGTAGTCGGCCGCCGGTCCCACGAGCAGGGCGAGGGGGTCGGTCTGCACCGGGTCTGACGTCATGCCTGGGCCACGTGTCCTCTCGCGAGGGCTGGAGCGCCACGGTGTGTGAAGCACCCGCCGGGGCGGCAGGAGGGCCGCACGGTCGACTCATCGTAGGCAGAGCGGCAGCGGTTCCGCTCCCCAGGACGGGTCCGGACGGGTCCGCGACCCGCGCTCGACCCACCCGCGTTGACCCGGCCGGGCGTCGTGCCCCAGACTGCGACACGGTTCGTCGTGGGGGAAGCCGGTGGGACTCCGGCACTGACCCGCAACGGTGTGCCCCGGCCGGAGACGGTCGCGGGCGAGTCCGGATGCCCGCGCCGCTCCTCCAGCGTCACCACCACCCCCGTCGAGGTCTGCGGGGCGGGTGCCCCGTGCGGTCCCGTGGGTGGACCGGACCCGGCCCCGCCGTCTCGGGCCCGGAAAGGCCCCCCGTGCCCCTCACCACCCGCACCACCCGGCGCCCGCTCGCGGCGGGCGCCCTCGCCGCCCTCGTGGCCGGCACCCTGGGCGCCGCGCTCGCGGCCCCCGCCTCCGCCGCGTCGCCCGGCGCGCCCGGCACGTCGGCGTCCCCCGCCGCCGGGCTCGCCATCGCCGGCCGCGCCTCCGCGGCCGCCACCTGGGTCGGTCACCAGCTCGTCGACGGCGACCACCTCGTCGTCTCCTTCGGCGGCACCGACTACCCCGACCAGGGCCTCACCGCCGACGCCGTGCTCGCCTTCGCCGCGAGCGGCACGAACGCGGCCCCCGCCGCGCGGGCCTGGGGCTGGCTGAGCACCCCCGACAACGTCGCCGCCTACACCGGCGACGGCACGACCGAGGCGTACGCCGGCGCGACCGCGAAGCTCGCGCTCACCGCCGAGGTCCGCCACGTCGACCCGACCGCCGTCGGCGGTCGCGACCTCGTCGCCCAGCTGCGCGGGCTGCTCGCCCCCAGCGGCCGGTTCACCGACCGCTCGCAGTACGGCGACTTCAGCAACTCCTTCGGGCAGTCCTACGCCCTGCTCGCGCTGGCCCGCACCGCGAAGGGCGCCCCCGGCAGCGCCGTCTCCTTCCTCGCCGGCGCGCGCTGCGCCGACGGCGGCTACCCCTCGTCCTTCGGCGCCACCACCTGCACGAGCGACCCGGACGCGACCGCGCTCGCCGTCCAGGCCCTCGCCGCCACCGGCCGGTCGACGGCCGCCGCGGCGGGCATGCGCTGGCTCGTCGCCCACCAGGGCGCCGACGGCGGGTTCGCGGCCGCCGGTGGGCCGGAGAACGCCAACACCACCGGCCTGGCGGCGCAGGCGCTCGCGGGCGCCGGCCGCGGCGGCGCCGCGAACAAGGCCCGCGCCTGGCTCAGGACGGTCCAGGTGACCTGCTCCGGGCCCGCCGACGAGCGCGGCGCCCTCGCCTACGACGCCACGGGCTTCGACGCCGGTACGGCGACCCGCGCCACCGTCCAGGGCATCCTCGGCCTCGCCGGCGTGCCCTTCGGCCACCTCGACGCCGCGTCGCAGCGCGCCGCCGAGCCGACCTTCGCGTGCGCGTCGTGAGCACCCGGACGCGGCGCGGCCGCCGTCGTCTGGCCGGGCTGGTCGCCGGGACCAGCCTGGTCGCCGGCCTCGCCGTCGCGGTCCCGGCCGCGCCGGCCGAGGCGGCCTGGGCCTGCTCGGGCGTCACCGTCGTCGTCGACTTCACCGCCTTCGGCGGCGGCGTGCAGAAGAAGTGCGACACCGCGCACCCGACGACCGGGCTCAAGGCCCTCCAGGACGTCGGCTACACGCTGACCGGGACCCAGCGCTACGGGCTGGCGTTCGTCTGCCGGATCAACAACAAGCCGAGCAAGGCGCAGGACCCCTGCGTCGTCACGCCCCCGGCGAACGCCTACTGGTCCTACTGGAAGGCCCCGCACAAGGGGGCCTGGAGCTACAGCAGCCAGGGCGCCGGCAGCTCGGTCCCGACCCCCGGCACGGTCGAGGGCTGGGCCTTCGGGGCGGGCACCGCCCCGAGCATCAAGGCCCCCTGACCTCGTCCGAGGACGGGCTCGTCAGGGGGTGGGGGTCCGGCCGCCGGGGGGCGGCCGGAACTCCACCGGCGGGCGGAACGCCGCCCGGCGCGCGGCCCGGCGCAGCACCGCGAGCAGCGCCGGGCCGGTGACGAGCACGAGGACGAGGTTGGTCAGGGCCCGGCCGGTGTCCCAGCCGAGGGACGTCGTCGCGTCGAAGACGAGGTAGCGCCGCCACAGCTCGGCGAACGGCAGCCCGGCCTGGTAGGCGATGCCGCTGCCGGGGTCGAGCGAGAACGGCCAGAATGACAGGTTGAGCAGGAAGCCGTAGAGGTAGGCCGAGAGGGCGCCGTACGCCCCCAGCATGAGCAGCTCGACCTTCCCGCGGGCGCGGGGCAGCAGCCCGGCGCCCATGGCCACCCAGGCGCTGCCGAACATCTGGTACGGCAGCCAGGGACCCACCCCGCCGGTGAGCAGCGCGGACGCGAAGAGCGACGTGCAGCCGAGGGCGAAGCCGAAGCCGGGGCCGAAGACCCGGCCGGCGAGGACGAGGACGAAGAACACCGTCTCGATCCCGGCCGTGCCGGCGCCGAGGGGCCGCAGGCCGGCCTCGACGGCCGACAGCACCCCGAGCATGGCCAGCGCCTTGGCGTCGATGCCGCCGTCGGCGACCGCGGCGAAGACGACGGCGAGGACGAGCAGCAGCAGCACGCCGAACATCAGCGGCGCGACCGCGCCCGAGCCGGCGCGGCCGGGGGCGACGAGGAACGGCCAGCAGAAGGCGACGACCCCGAGCAGGGTCGCGAGACCCAGCGCGAGGGCGGAGGTGCGGCCGAGCCGCACCGCGTGGACGTCGTCGCGCCCGGGTCGCCGTACGGCGTCGTGCGGGGCCTTGGGTGCGCGGGGCAGGGTCAGCGCCACGACGACCCCCGGTCCGCGGCCGCGGGGTCCGGTGCGGCGTCGTCGCCGAGCTCGGCGCGGACCTGCGCGACGGTGAGGTAGCGCGACGGCGCGAGGACCTTGGCCACCTGCGGGGCGAAGGACGGCGAGGCGGTGAGGACGTCCTGGGCGGGGCCCTGCGCGACGACGTCGCCCTCGGCGAGGACGACGACGCGGTCGCAGGTCGTCGCGGCGAACTCGACGTCGTGGGTGGCGAGGACGACGGCGCGGCCCTGCGCGGCCAGGTCGCGCAGCACCCGCGAGAGCGCCGCCTTGGCGCGGTAGTCCAGCCCCCGGGTCGGCTCGTCGAGCAGCAGGACGGCGGGGCCGGCGGACAGCTGGACGGCGAGGACGAGGGCCAGCTGCTGACCGGCGGACAGGTCGCGCGGGTGCGCGTCGTCGGCCAGCCCGGGGAGGATCGCGTCGAGCACCTCGCGGGCGGGTCGGCCGCCCTCGGCGGCGTCGCGGTCGGCGCGGGCCAGCTCGGCGCCCACGGTGTCGAGGTAGAGCAGGTCGGTCGGGGTCTGCGGGACGAGCGCGACGAGGCGTCGCGCGGCGGCGGGGGACCGGGTGGCCGGGTCCGCCCCGTCCGGGCCGGCGGCGACGCTGCCGCCCGCCCGCTTGCGCGCGCCGGCCAGGGCCCACAGCAGCGAGGACTTGCCCGAGCCGTTGCGGCCCATGAGGCCGGTGACGACGCCGGCGGGCGCGTCGACGTCGACCCCGCGGACGGCGAGCAGGTCGCCGTACCGGACCGTGACGCCGCGGGCGGCGAGACCGCCGTCGCGGGGGGCCCCGGGCCGCTCGGGCACCGCTGGCACGCCGGCCACGGGCGCCAGCCGGGGGCGCAGGGCCGTCGCGCGACGCCGGGCGTCGCGCACCGAGAGCGGCACGGGGGACCAGCCGGCGAGCCGCCCGAGCTCGACGACAGGTGGGACGAGGTGCACGAGCGGCAGGACGTCGGCCGGGGCGCCGTGCACGACGCCGCCCTCGCCGCCGACGTGGACGAGCGAGTCGGCGTACGGCAGGACGCGCTCGAGGCGGTGCTCGACGACGAGGACGGTGATCCCGAGGTCGTGCACGAGCCGGGTGAGGGCGGCGAGGACGTCCTCGGCGCCGACCGGGTCGAGCGAGGAGGTCGGCTCGTCGAGGACGAGGACCCGCGGGTGGGCGGTGAGGGCGGCGCCGATGGCGACCCGCTGCTGCTGCCCGCCGGACAGGTCGGCGAGCGGGCGGTGGCGCAGGTCGGCGAGACCGAGCACGTCGAGCACCTCCTCGACGCGGGCGCGCATGGCCTCGGGCGGCACCGCGAGCTGCTCCATCGTGTAGGCCAGCTCCTCCTCCACCGTGTCGGTGACGAACCCGGCGAGGGGGTCCTGCCCGACGACCCCGACGACGTCGGCCAGCTCGCGCGGCGGGTGGTCGGCCGTGTCGCGCCCGGCCACCCGGACCCGGCCCTCGAGCAGCCCGCCGGTGAAGTGGGGGACGAGGCCGGTGACCGCGCCGAGCAGGGTGCTCTTCCCGCTGCCGGTCGGGCCGATGACGAGGCACAGCTCGCCCTCGTCGACGGTCAGGTCGACCCCGCGCAGCACCGGCCGGTCGGCGTCGGGGTAGGTGACGCTCACGCCCGTCAGCTCGATCATGCGGCCACCTCCGCCCGGTCGGCCGCCGGCGCGGGTCGGGCCGAGGGGGTGGTGGCCGCGGGGACCGGCGCGGCGAACCCCGCCGCCGCGGCGAGCAGGAGGGCCCCGAGGGCGACGTACGACGCCCCGCCGAGGACGTCCGCGGCGGCCCCGGCCCCGGGGGCGAAGGGGTCGTAGGTCGGCAGGACGAGCGAGACGGCGGCGACGAGCACGCCGCCGGCCGCGACGACGCTCTCCGGCCAGCGCCACGGGTCGGGCCGGTAGCGGGTGCGGCTGACCCGGCGGCCGCCGAGCGCGAGCCCGGCGACGCTGGCGGCGACCCCCGCGCCGACCCCGACGCCCGCGAGCGCCCGCGGGGTCGTCGGGTCGAGCAGCGCGTAGACGCCGACGCACAGCGCGAGCAGCCCGCCGAGGAGCAGCGCGCGGGCGGCGCGGCGGGTGGCGGGGGTCGCCGTGCCGGACCGGCCGTAGCCGCGCGAGTCCATGCCGGCGGCGAGGCGCAGCGAGCGGTCGAGGGCGTCGTGCAGGGTCGGGACGGCGATGGCGCGCAGCGCCGACAGCCCGCGCTCGGAGCCGCCGCGCAGCCGCTGCGCCCGCCGGATCCGCTGGACCGACTCGACGAGCTGCGGCGCCGCGGAGACCGCGACCGTCGTCGCCGCGCCGAGCTCGTAGAGCGCGCCGGGCAGCAGCTGCAGGACCCGCCGCGGGTTGGCCAGGGCGTTGGCGGCGCCGAGGCAGGCGATGAGGGTGGCCAGCCGCAGCCCGTCGAGCGCGGCCGACGTCACGGCCTCGAGGGTGACGGCGCCGCCGACCTGGACGCCGGCGAACCAGCCCGGCAGCGGCAGCTGCGGCAGGTGGAGCAGGACGGTGTCGTCGGCGGCGGCCGGCCCGGGGAAGACGACCCGGAAGACGATCCGCAGGCCGACGACGAGCAGGCCGACGTAGAGGTAGTAGCGCAGCGCGCGGGCCCACGGCGCGTCGGCCCGGCGGGCGGAGACGACGAGCCCGAGCACGGCGAGCGTGAGCAGCAGGACGACCGGGTCCGCGGTGCGGCTCGCCGCCGTCGCCAGCCCGACCGCCCACACCCACCAGGCGAGGGGGTGCAGGGCGCGCGGCAGCCGGGCGGGCGCGAGGGACGCTCTGGACGGTGGGGACACGGTCGCCAGCATGCTCCGGTGGGCGATCAGGCGTCCGTACGGCGTCGCCGGCGGGCGACGGCGAGAGCCGCGCCACCGACGAGCAGCACGACGACGAGCCCGGCGAGCGCCGGTCCGGTCGAGGCGAGGTCGGGGCCGGACGACGCGGCCGGGCGGCCCGACGCGTCGACCATCGGCGGGGCGCTCGTCGCGCCGGACGCGCTGCCGGTCGGGGCGCCGGCCGTGGTGCTGCCGGTCGGCCTGGTGGCCGGGGTGGTGGTGGCCGGGGTCGGGGCGGACGACGAGGTCGGGGCGGAGGACCGCGCGGCCCCCGCGGGCGGGGTGCTCGACGGGGGCCCGCCCGCCGCCGAGGGGGCCGGGGCGCCGGCGGCTCCCGGGGTCGCCGTACGGGCGGGGGTCGAGCCGCCGCCGGACGCACCGGAGCCGCCGGACGACCCCGAGCCGCCGGACGACCCCGAGCCGCCGGAGCCGCCCGGGGCGCCCGAGCCGGTCGCGCCGGCGCGCACCTGCGCCGGGGTGACCCTCGGCTGGCCGCTGCCGCCGGAGCCGCTGGTGTCGGTCGAGCCGAAGGTCCACAGGTCGGCGCTGCCGGCCTCGGGGCTGGTGCTCATCGCGCCCCGCGTCGCGTAGCTCCACGTCGTCGCGCCGGGGGCGGCGTGCCAGTAGGACCAGTACGCGCTGGACGGTGGGGTGAGGACGCACGCGTCCTGCGCCGCCGTCGGGTAGGCCGCGCCGCCGGCGTAGGACGTGGAGGCGATCCGGCAGACGAACCCGGGGCCGTCGTGGCGGGTGCCCGTGGTGCTGAACCCGCCCTGGTTGACCAGCTGGTAGCCCGTCGTCGGGACGGTGCCGCAGCCGCGGACGACCGGGCCGCCCCAGTGCCCGAAGTCGACGGCGACGACGGCGTCGGCGCTCGTGCAGGCGCTCATCGCGACCGACCCCGCGGGGACGGTCGCCCCGGTCGCGGTGCCGGCCGGGGCGAGGGCGGCGGCGGTGACGAGACCGGCGGCGGCCAGCAGCCGCGCGAGCCGGGTCACCGGTGCGCCCCGGGGTGGCGGGCCGGCGTGGGCCGCCCGCGCAGGGTGCGGACGAGGACGACGCCGAAGCCGACCGCCACGGCGAGGACGACCCACCACAGCGGGTTGACCCCGCCGGTGGTGGCCGAGGTGCGCTGCGTCGACGGGCCCCCGGCGGTCGGCGGCGGGGTGGAGCCGGCGCCCGACGCGGTCGCGGTGCCCGACGCGGACGACGGCGACGACGGGGACGGCGTGGACGGCGACGACGAGGACGGCGACGACGTGGACGGCGTGGACGTCGCCGAGGCCGCCGGGGTGGGCGAGGAGGACCCGGTGCCCGGGGCGCCCGGGCCGACGCCCGAGCCGAGGGCCGGACCCGTGCGGGGACCGACGGCCCCGCCGCCGCTCCCGCTGCCGCCCGCGCCAGCGGGGACCGGGGCGGGGGTGCTCGGACGCGGGGCGGGGGACGTCGGTCGGGGGCCGGTCGGGCGGGGCGTCGGCGTGCCGGTCGGGGGCGGCGACCCGCCGGCGCCGGCGCCGGGCAGCGTCGTCGCCAGCCGCAGCGTCCCGAACGACGTGCCGACGGCGCCGCCCAGGGCCTGCGCCGAGGCGCGCACGTCGGACGCGGTCTCCGTCGTGGAGATGCCGAAGCCGCCGTCGGCGTTCTGGTGGGCGCCGAGGAAGGCGCGGACCCGGGCCAGGGTGGCGCCGTACGTGCTCGGGCGCAGCGCCAGCCCCTGCGCGGCGAGGCCGGCGGTGTTGAGCGAGGAGCCCGAGGTGCCGGCGAAGCCGCCGTCGGCGCCCTGCCGGGAGGCGACCCACGCGACGGCGCGGTCGACGGCGGCTGAGTGGCCCGGGACGAGGTCGAGCGCCATGGCGGCCATGGCCGTGCTGTCGACGTCCTGGTCGCCGCTGCTGGGCAGCAGGCTGGGGAACGACCCGTCGGCCGCCTGGAGACCGGCGAGGTAGGCGAGGGGGCGGGTGGCGTCCTGCCCGGCCCGGGTCTGCGCGACGACGCCGAGGGCCTGGCTGAAGACCGAGGTGGCGTAGCGGTAGTTGCCGCGCGCGGCGCAGCCGTTGGCGTCCGGCTTGCGGCACACCGTCTCGGCGAGGTTGGTCAGCAGGTCGAGCCCGCCGACGGACGCGGGGTCGTGGCCGACGACCTGCTCGAGGACGACGGCCTTGGCGATCGAGCCGCCGGAGCGGTAGTCCGGACGGACGCCTGCGGCGTGGTCGGTGATGCCGGTCCAGCTGCCGAGCGACTGGCCGTTGGGGTCGGTCCCGTGCTCGACGAAGGCGACGACGTCGGCGAGGGCGCTCTGGTCGCGCCCGGTCGCGGCGAGCGCGAGACCGGTGTCGATGGTCAGGCCCAGGTCGGCCTGGCCGAAGCCGGCGGCGTACCGGCCGGTGACCCCGGGGGCGCCGGTGAGCTGACCGGCCAGGTAGTCCGACCCGCGCTGCAGGTCCACCGCCCCGGCGGCCCGGGCTCCCGGCGCCGTCCCGACGAGGCCGGCGGCGGCGACCACCAGCCCGGAGGCGACGGCGAGCGCACCGGTGAGCAGACCGGACGGGCGGACGAGGAGGCGGTGCGGCACGGGGGACCCGGCACTTCCTGGTTGGGGGCCCGTGGCGCGAGTCCCGCGGCCCACCGACGCGTCCGCCGGAACCGGTGAACCCGCGACGCAGACCACGACGACGCTGGAGCTCGCCCCGGCCAGGTGGTCCGGCTCGCCCTCCGGTCCCGACGGGGTCGGGCCACAGGCCTACGGTTGCGGGTCAGCGCCGGACTTCGACCGGCTTTCCCTGATGTCGCTGGAGCCCGGTCATTCGACCACCCGGCCCGCGGGGGAGTCAACCTGGGTCACCGAGAGCAGCGCGCGGGGAACGCCGCCCAGCCGCTTGCGGTAGCGCACGCCGTCGGCGTGGCCGGCCATGACCGACCACAGCGCCGCGTGCGCCGCCCACGGCAGCGGCTCCCGGCCGTCGTCCCAGGTGCCGCCGAAGCCCACCCACACCGGCACCCACCCCCACGCGCAGTCCCACGCCCCGCGGGCGGCGACGACCAGCCGGCGGCGCACCTGCACGGCGCGGCGCTCCCCGTCGACGACCCCGGGGGCCGTCGCGACCGGCCACAGCCACAGGTCGTGGGTGGCCAGCTGCAGCTCGAGGTCGGGCAGCAGCCCCGGGGCGACGAGGGCGGTCGCGACGTTGCGGTGCGGCAGGCGGTGCGGTCCCAACGGTCCTCCTCGGGCGGGTCGGCGGGTCGGGCGGGGTCGGCGGGTCGGGCGGGGTCGGCGGGTGGTCGGGCCGACGCTAACCCCGTGCACCGACAGCCGGAAGGGGCCGCTCGGCCGACCTCGCACCGGCCGACCCGCCGGGACGCCGGGCGCGGGGGCGTCGTACGGTCACGGCGTGCGGCAGGAGGACTTCGAGGCGGCCCTCGCCGGGCTGACGGCGACCGACGAGCACCTCGCCGCGCTCGTGGCGACGTACGGCGTCCCGCAGGTGTGGACCCGTCCGCCGGGTTTCCCCGCGCTCGTGCTGCTCGTGCTCGAGCAGCAGGTGTCGCTGGCCTCGGGCGCGGCGACGTACCGCAAGGTGCGGGCGCGGATCGGGACGATGCGGCCCGAGCCGCTGCTGGCGACGACGAGCGAGCAGCTGCGCGAGGACGGGGTGTCCCGCCAGAAGGACCGCTACCTGCGGGCGCTCGCCGACGCGGTCGCCACCGGTGCCCTCGACCTCGACGCGCTCGCGCACCTCGACGACGACGCCGTGCGCGAGCGGCTCGTCGCGCTGCCCGGGATCGGGCGGTGGACGGCCGACACCTACCTGCTCGCCTCGCTCGCCCGACCCGACGTGTGGCCGGTCGGCGACCGCGCCCTGCAGGTCGCCGTCGCCGAGGCGCTCGACCTGCCGCAGGTGCCGGACCAGCGCGAGCTGGACGAGATCGGCGAGCGCTGGCGGCCGCAGCGGGCGTCGGCCGCGCGCATGCTGTGGCACGGCTACCTCGAGCGGCGCGGCCGGGTGGAGACCCCGGTGGACCTGCTCCTCGAGGGCCCGGACTCGCCGCTGTAGCGTCGGCGGCGTGAGCGACACGGGGACGGGCGGGGTCCGGTGGGCCGAGGACGTCGAGGTCGGCGCGGTCGTCGACCTCGGGTCCTACACGGTGACCCGGGAGGAGATCCTCGACTTCGCCGGCCACTGGGACCCGCAGGTCTTCCACCTCGACGAGCAGGTCGCCGCGGCCGGCCACTTCGGGGAGCTCATCGCCAGCGGCATCCACACCCTGGCCGTCTACCAGCGGCTCTCGGTCCTCGGGGCCTATACCGGCTGGGCCGTGCTCGCCGGCCGTCGGCTGCGCTCGGTCGAGTTCCTCGCCCCGGTGACGGCGGGGACGACGCTGTACGGCGAGCTCACCGTCACCGACGTCGACCTCTCCCGCCCCGGGCGCTCCCTCGCGGTCACCCGCGGGCGCCTGCACGACGGGGAGCGCGACGTCCTCACCGTCGAGCTCGAGGCCTACCTGCGGCGGCGACCGACCACCTGACCCCGGCGGCCGATGGTGCGCCGTCCGGTCCTCCCGGCAGCCTCGAGTCCGATTCGTCCCTCCGGCCCGGGGGCGGACCGGACCGCCTGCTGTCGTGGGGACCGCCGTACGGCGACCCGGAGGTCAGCGGCGCCGACCCGTCCGCTCCGGCGCGACCACGTCGACCCGGGGCGCGACCCGGGCCAGCACGGTCACGGCCGCGGTGTGGGTGTCGAGGACGGCGACGTCGGTGACCCAGAGCCCGCCCGGCTCCAGCCCGGGCGGCGGGACGTCGACCCGGGGCGGCTCGTGCGCGGGGCCGACCGCGACCCGGCGCGGGTCGAGGTGCAGGCCGGTGCCGGCCGCCTTGAGGACCGACTCCTTGCGCACCCAGGTCGTGGCGCGGGCGCGGGGGTCGGCGACGCGGTCCTCGGTGGGGTGCAGGGCCACGGTGGCGAAGCCCGCGAAGGCGAACCGGGCCGACTCGTCGACGTCGACGCCGACCGGCCCGACGCTCGAGACTGCGACGGCCGCCAGGCCCGGCGCGCGGGCGACGCTGAGGTGCAGCCCGCGCCGGGCGGGCTGGTTCAGCACGGGCCGGCCGTGCTCGGTGGAGCCGCAGGCGGGGCAGCGGTGCCCGATGTCGAGCCGGGCCGCGGCCACGCCGAGGCGGCGCGCGACGGCGCGCCGGAGGAGGGTGTGGGCCGTGTCGGGGTCCCCGTCGTCCTGGACCCACCAGACCGTCACGTCGGTCACGTCGTCATTGCACCATCGGGCCGACGGTCGCGGAGGGGAGATCGCGACGAGGTCGGCCGATCGTCCGAGGGGCGGCAGAATACGTCCGTGCCCGAGCCCGCGACCGGCCCCGTGAGCGCCCCGGTCGGTGTGCCGCAGGCGCTGGTCGAGCGGGCCCTGGCGCTCGCCGCCGCCCCCGGTGAGCCGCCGGCCGTCCTCGGCCTCACCGGCGCCCCGGGGGCCGGCAAGACGACGCTCGCCGAGGGTCTGCTGCGGGCGCTCGCCGACCACCCCGCGCTCGGTCCCGCCGCGGTCGCGCACCTGCCGATGGACGGCTTCCACCTCGCCGACGCGCAGCTGGACCGGCTCGGGCGGCGTGACCGCAAGGGGGCCCCCGACACCTTCGACGTCGACGGCTACGCCGCCACCCTCGCGCGCGTGCGGGGTCTTCCCCGGTGCGACGTCTTCGCGCCGGGCTTCGAGCGGGACCTCGAGCAGCCGCTGGCCGCCGCGCTCGTCGTGCCGGCGGGCGCGCGGCTCGTCGTCACCGAGGGCAACTACCTGCTGCTGCCCGAGCCCGGTTGGCTCGCCGTGCGCCGGCACCTCACGCAGGTCTGGTACGTCGACCTGCCCGACCGGGTGCGCCTGGCCCGGCTCGTGCACCGGCACGAGGTCTTCGGCAAGGAGCCGGACGCGGCGGCCGCCTGGGCGCACGGCCCCGACCAGGTCAACGCGCGGCTCGTGGCCTCGACCCGGGAGCTGGCCGACCTCGTCGTCCCGGGCCTGTGACCCTCAGGGGGTCGTGAAGACCGTGGGCGTGGCCTGGGGGCCGGGACCCATCGGGCGGACCGCGTGCACGGACCGGACGGTGAGCAGCGTGCCCTGCTGGCAGTACGACGCCATCCCGGGATCGACCGTGCCGGTCACCGCGACCCGCGTGCCCGCCGTGAGCAGGGCCTGCTCGGCCTGCGGCAGCGACTCGGTGCCGGTCAGGACGTAGGGCCCGACGAGCAGGCAGCGCGGCTCGACACCCTGGGTCACCGTGCCGACCACCGACGCCGGGCCGGAGCGGACCGGCATGACCGGGTCGGTCGGGTCGCCGCTCGGCGGGGTGACGGTGGCGGTGGGCGTCGACGTACCGGTGGACGAGGTGCTGGCGCTGGACGTGGTCGTCGTCGGTGTCGTCGTCCCGGCGGTCGGTGTCGCGGCGCTCGTGGTGGAGCCGCCGGAGGTCGGGCCGCCGGAGGCGACGACGACCGAGCCGCAGCCGGCGAGGACGAGGGCGGCGAGGACGGTGAGGGCGCCGCCGAGCGCCGAGGAGGTGACGCGGGCGCGGCGGGCGGACGAGGGGGTGCGGGTCGGGCGCATACCCCCAGGACACCACCCGGCGGTGCGATCGTTCCCTTGCGGGCACGCCGTACGGCGTAGTGGACTGCCCTCAGCAGCGTCGCCCACCGTCCGGAAGGCCACCGATGTCCGACACCACCGCGTCCACCGCGCCCTCGCAGACCGCCGGCGAGACCGACGTCCCGCTCCTCGAGACGACGATCGGCGACAGCTTCGACGCGACGGTCGCGCGGTTCGGGGACCGCGAGGCTCTCGTCGACGTCGCGCAGGGGGCGCGGTGGACCTACGCCGAGCTGGCGAGCGAGGTCGACCGGCTGGCCCGCGCCTTCGTCGGGGCCGGCATCGTCCAGGGCGACCGGGTCGGGATCTGGGCGCCGAACTGCGCCGAGTGGACGATGGTCCAGTACGCCACCGCGAAGGTCGGCATCATCCTGGTCAACATCAACCCGGCCTACCGCACCCACGAGCTGGAGTACGTCCTGCGCCAGGCCGGCATCCGGATGGTCGTGGCCGCACCGAGCTTCAAGACCAGCGACTACGCGGCGATGCTCGAGGAGGTCCGGCCGCAGCTCGACGGCCTCGAGCAGGTCGTCCTCATCGGTACCGAGTCGTGGGAGGCGTTGCTGGACAAGGCCGCCGACGTGTCGAGCGAGCGGCTCGCGCAGATCCAGGGCGGGCTGGACCGGCACGACGCGATCAACATCCAGTACACGTCCGGTACGACCGGCTTCCCCAAGGGCGCCACCCTGAGCCACCGCAACATCCTCAACAACGGCTACTTCGTCGGCGAGCTGTGCGGCTACTCGGAGGTCGACCGGGTCTGCATCCCGGTGCCCTTCTACCACTGCTTCGGGATGGTCATGGGCAACCTCGCGTGCACGACGCACGGCGCGGCGATGGTCATCCCGGCGCCGGGCTTCGACCCCGCCGCGACGCTGCGCGCGGTCCAGGACGAGCGCTGCACCTCGCTGTACGGCGTCCCCACGATGTTCATCGCCGAGTGGGCACTGCCGGACTTCACGTCGTACGACGTCTCGTCGCTGCGGACCGGGATCATGGCCGGCTCACCGTGCCCCGCCGAGATGATGAAGAAGGTCATGGCCGCCGGCATCGACGAGATGTCGATCGCCTACGGCATGACCGAGACCTCGCCCGTGTCGCTGCAGACGCGGGTCGACGACTCCTTCGAGCGCAAGGTCGGCACCGTCGGCCGGGTCGGCCCGCACCTGCAGGTCAAGGTCGTCGACCCGGCCAGCGGTGAGGTGCTGCCGCGCGGGCAGGCCGGCGAGCTCGCCACGAAGGGCTACTCGGTGATGCTGGGCTATTGGGAGGAGCCGGCGAAGACGGCCGAGGTGCTGCGCGACGGGTGGATGCACACCGGGGACATCGCGGTGATGGACGAGGCCGGCTACGTGCAGATCACCGGCCGGATCAAGGACATGGTCATCCGCGGCGGCGAGAACGTCTACCCGCGCGAGATCGAGGAGTTCCTCTACACGCACCCGGACATCCTCGACGCCCAGGTCATCGGGGTGCCCGACGAGAAGTACGGCGAGGAGCTGTGCGCGTGGGTGCGGATGCGCCCCGGCGCCGAGCCGGTGACGGCCGAGTCGGTCCGCGCGTTCGCCACGGGCAAGCTCGCGCACTACAAGATCCCGCGCTACGTGATGATCGTCGACGAGTTCCCGATGACCGTCACCGGCAAGGTGCGCAAGGTCGAGATGCGCGAGAAGACCGTCGCCGGTCTCGGCCTGGCACCGACGACCTGAGCTCTCACTCCTTCGTGTAGTCGCGGAGGGCCCGCTTGAGCTCCCCCAGCTCCTTCTCCACCAGCGCGACGATCAGGTCGTGGTCGACACGGAAGTACTCGTGCACCACGACGTTCCGTAGTCCGGAGATGGACGACCAGGGGATCGTCGGCATGGCGCTCCTGACCTCCTCCGGGAGCGACCTGACCGCCTCTCCGATGACGGCGAGGTTGCGGAGGATCGCGTCGTAGGCCATTGTGCCGATCTCGGACGAGCGCACGCGAGGCGCGTACTCCTCACATCGATCCACGGCATCGAGGATGTCGCCGATCCGGTCGTCGACGGTTCGACTCACACCGAGATCGCATCCGACATCGCCGTCGCGGACACGGTCTCACGCAGGAGGGTGGGTGCGACGACATCGACCCCGGTTCCGAGGAGATCGCCCAACTCCTCGGTCAGCCCCGCGACGCGGAGCAGCTCGTTGTCGGCCGACGGGGAGAGGTCGACCATGAGGTCGATGTCGCTCTGGTGCGTGGCCGTGCCGCGAGCCACCGACCCGAAAAGTCGCAGGTTCGTGGCTCCGTACCGCCGCAGGACGACCTCGATCTCGTCGCGGCGTTCGGCGATGCGCGCCCTCAGCGCCTCGCTCGTCGTCGGGTCCGTCGTCACTCTCCCAGGTTAGCCATCAGTGATCGCAGTCGCGCCGAGCCGGTGCCGTACGACGCGGCGCCGCAGCGTCGGGGACGCCTCGACCTGGTAGCCGGCGGCGAGGAAGACCTGGAGCAGGCCGACCGAGGCCTCGTCCCAGATGACGACCTTCCCCGGCGGCGGCTCGGTCGGGTAGCCCTCCATCACCTGCGCGCCCACCTGCCGGCCGTACTCGACGGTCGCGTCGGCGAGCTCGTACATCAGCCCCTGCCGGCGGAACGGCTTGCGCACGACGAAGCACGTCACCGACCACACCCCCGGCAGGTCCGGGTCCATCCGCATCCACGCCTTCTGCCGCGCCCAGATCCGCGGGTAGCCCTCGCGCGGCTCTACCGCGACCCACCCGGCGGGCTCGCCGTCGACGTACCCGACGAGGCCCGACGTGGGCCCGGCCGTGCCGCACCCGGTCTGCTCGACGAGCGAGGCCTCGCGCTCCTCCTGGGTGGTGTCGCGCCAGATCCACCCCGGCGCCTTGAGCGCCTGGCACCGGCACCTCGCCGCGCCACCCGCCTCGAAGACGGCGTCGACGTCCTCGCGGCTCGTCTCGTTGGCCGGTCGCCAGGTGAACTCGGGCATGCCGCGAGGTTAGGGCGCGGCGGCGTCGTACGGGGCCTGGGCGGAACGCCGCTCAGGTCGGTTGGAGTCGCGCGACGCCTGTGTGGCTGAAGGAGAGTCGGTGAACCGCCCGCCGACCTCCCCGCACCTCGACCTCCACCAACTCCACGTCGTCCCCGCCTCCACCCAGCCGAAGGTGCACGTCGGCCACGTCGTCGAACACATCACCGTCCGGCCCCCGGTCCGTAGTGCCGGCTGCCGCCCCCCGATCGACCGCAGCTGATCGCCCCGTGATGATGAGGGTGGTGGACGACCTTCTGGCGCACTCGCGTAGCCGCCGTCCGACGTCCGAGAGTGATGTCGTCCGGACCCAGTGGGACGTCGTCATCTCGTCGAGACAGTCCACGACGACGACGTCGTACGTGGACTCGAACCAGGCGGGGTGCGCCGGCGAGTCGGGGAGCGGCATCCAGGAGGCCACATCCAGCGTTCTCGGTCCGTCGCCGCCGAGGTCGTGCCCCGTCGCGTCGATCACCGGCAGCAGACGTCGAGTTGGCAAGTGTCCGTTGACGATGCACACCGAGGCGTCACGCCCGATCCCGAGCGCCAGCCGGACCGCGAGCCGGCTGACGCCCGCTCGGGGCGGACCTGCGAGCGCGAGGATCTCCCCTGGTGACACACCCCCGCCCATCACCTCGTCGAGCGGGACGATGCCGGTCGGTCGCTGCCCGACGGACGCGTCGGGCAGCAGCCCGTCGACCGGCCAGGTGCCCCCGCCGGGAACCATCGCCACGGCCTGGCTCCACGATCTGGCCGGGGCGCGCGTCATGCGGCGACGATGACATCGCCCACCGACAAGTGTCTTTGCTCTACGTTCTCGGCATGAGCGACGGAACTGTGCCCGATCCGCAGGACGTCGACATCCTCATGACGTACGTGACCGAAACGGTGGGTACGAACCCCCAGGGTTGGCCCGGGGGGTGGCCCGACGAGATCGAGGCGGCGGTCATCGACACCGTGTTCTCGATCCGTGCGAGGTACGGCGACCGGGGCCGGGGAACCGGTGTGATCGGCGTGGTCGATCGGTGGCGCAGCCATCGAGGCGGGACGGCGGACGATCTGGACGTCTTGGCCCGGGATGATCCGCAGAGCGTGCGGTCGGTGCTGAGGAACGATGCGAAGGTCGCGGGCCGTCCCAAGGCCGACGTCGTCCAGGACGTCGCTCGCAGCTTCACCGCGATGGGGATCCGACATGCCGAAGACCTACGACGCGACCCGGTCGCTGCCAAACAGGCCTACCTGAGCGTTCACGGGTGTGGCCCCGTCACCTGGGCCTACCTGCGCATGCTCTGCGACCTCGATGATGTGAAGGCGGACACCTGGGTGGTGCGGTTCGTCCGTGACAAGGTGCCAGGCGCACCCCCGTCAGAGGCTTCGCGACTGGTCAAGGCCGTCGCCTCCACCCTGGGGGTCGACGCGTACCGTCTCGATCACGCGATCTGGGCGTACCGACGGGGAGTGTGACCGGAGCCCCACTGCCTGAGACGTGGTGATGACCTGGCCGCGGGTGCGTGCTCATACGGTCATCCGCATGACGCAGTTCTTCTCGCCCTTGGGGCGGTCGTAGGTGAACCCGACGCGCTCGAACATCTCGCGGGTCCCGTTGTAGAGGAACGAGGCCGACATCCGCGCGCCGCGCAGGTCGTGCGGGTAACCCTCGACGACACCGCCTCCGGCGGCGGCGATGAGCTCGACGGCGCCGCGCAGCGCTCGCTCGGAGACGCCCTGGCCGCGGTAGGCGGTGTCGGTGACCAGGCACGTGACCCGGTAGTCCGGCGGCGTGGTCGTCGTCGCGTCCGTCTCCTTGCGGTGCCGGATCCGCGGCAGCTCCTCGGGCGAGCCGTACTCCGCCCACGCGATCGCGGTCTCCCCGTCGTAGACGAGGGCGGCGTGGGCGACGCCGTCCCGGACCAGCCGGTCCTTGAGCGCCCGGTTACCCTCGGCGCTCACCCCGCGCTCGGCGCAGTCGGGGTGGAACCACGTGCAGTAGCAGGAGGCGAACATCCCGCCGCTGCGCTCGACGAGCCCCGCGAAGTCGGGGAACGTCTCGGGGGTCAGCGGCCGGACCGACAGCTCCTCGAGGTCGACGGTGACCTTCGCGCGTCTCGCCATGACCGGCACCGTACGGCGTCCTGCGGACGATCCGCGTCCGGAACCGCGCCGACCTCAGCCCTGCGCGAGGTGGGCGCGCAGCGCCTCGACCACGAGGGCGTGGTCGTCGGCCTGCGGCAGGCCCGAGACGGTGACGGTGCCGACCGGCCCGACGTGGACCACCCGGATCGGGAAGGACCCGCCGTGCGCGGCGTACTCGGCCGGGTCCAGCCCGGCGTCGGCGTCGAGGACCCGGCCCCGGGCGGCGAGACGGCGACCGACGAGGAACGAGCTCGCCCCGAACCGTTCGACGGTGCGGACCTTCCGCTCGACCCACCGGTCGTTGTCGGGGGTCGTCCCGGCCAGCGCGACGTGGAAGAGCTGGTGCGACCCGCGGCGGATGTCGATCGTCACCGGCAGCCCCCGCTCGCGAGCCAGCGCGACGAGCCGGCTCCCGAGCGACCACGCGTCGTCGTGGTCGAAGCGGGTGAGCACGAGCTCGCGCTCCTGCTCCTCGAGCGTGGCGATGAGGGCGGCGAGGTCGTCGTCGGGCACGGGGGAACGCTAGCCCGTGCGGGTCAGGCCGTCCGGTAGAGCGAGGAGGGGTGGGTGCGCTCGTGGTGGGCGACGAGCAGGTCGTGCGCGTCGAGGTGGAAGCAGACCCGACCGATGGCGAAGGACAGGCACAGTTCCGCGCCCACCGACAGCAGCCAGTAGAGGGCCGTCCCGAGGCACAGGTGGGCGACCAGGCCGCGTCCGTCCGGGGTCGTCAGGTACGGCTGGGCGTAGAAGCCGGTGAAGAACATGGCCACGTAGGAGCCGAGGGTGAACGCCCACCACCCGAGGATCGACATCGGCGTGGGCTTGCTCGCGGGCCGCAGGTCAGTGGCGCGCCACACGTCCCGCATCGACTGGTAGGGCCAGACCATCCGCAGGCCAGGCAGGAGGAAGCCCAGGACCGTGCCGACGGGACCGTGCTTGATCTTGCGCCTGTCCGCGCGGGGGTCCCGGGCCAGCATGGCCAGCCAGACGATCAGGCAGATCTGCGAGAGGCTGCTGACCAGGAGCGCGGCGAGCAGCACCAGCAGCACGACCCCGGAGGGGGAGGGGGTGCGCGGGTCCGAGAGCGACCCGGCACCGGCCGCGGTCAGGTCGTTCGAGATGGCCAGGCAGGCCAGTGCTCCGGCACCGCAAACGGCCGCGGAGAGCATGCTGAGCACACGCACGGTCGTCCCGAACAGGCTGAGACCGGAGCGCTGGGCCTTGAGCGGGGGCGGCTCGACGGCGGGCGGTGGCGCGGCGACGGGGGTGTAGGGGCGCGGCGGCGTCGGCGCCGCGGCGCCCCACTGCCCGGGCACGTGCGACGCCGGGGCGTGCGGGCTCGGGACGGGTGCGGGGGTGATCGGCGGGCGGGGTGCGGCCGGTCGCCGCGCAGGGGCGAACGGGTCGGTGTGGGTCACCGGGGCGGGCGGTGGGACGGCCCGGCCCAGGCCGTACGACGCCTCCTCCTCGTCCGCCGCGGCGGCCTGCGCCTGGGCGGCCGCCTCGGCGAGGGCGCGCGCCTCGGCCCGGCTCGTCACCCGGCTGAGGTCGGTGCCGGTGGGTGCGGGGGCGGAAGCGTCGCCGGGGAGGGTCCAGCCCGGGGCGTCGAGGTCACCGTTCACCCGGACATCGTGGTGCAAAAGCCGCGTCTCGTCGTCGTCCGAACGTCCAGGCCACGGCGCCACTCGGACGGGACGGGCCCCGCGGGGCCTCGCCGGGACGTCGACGGAAAGGGGAGGCCGACCGCCCTAGGCTGGACCCATGGTCTCGCCGTCCGCCGCGCTCGCCCCCCTCGTCACCGCCGCCATCGCGCAGGCGTTCGGGGAGGACTTCCGCGGCGCGGACCCGGTGCTACGCCCGAGCCAGTTCGCCGACCTGCAGAGCAACGCGCCCCTGGCGCTGGCCAAGCGGGTCGGGATGCCGCCGCGCGACGTCGCCGCGAAGATCGTCGCCGAGCTCGAGGCGCTCGGGGTGCGCGACGTCGTCTCGGGGCTGGAGATCTCCGGGCCCGGCTTCGTCAACCTCACCGTCTCCGACGCGTGGGTCTCGGCGCAGGCGGCGGCGCTGGCCGCCGACGAGCGCGCCGGGGTGCCGGTCCAGGACCCGCGCACCGTCGTCATCGACTACTCCTCGCCCAACGTCGCCAAGGAGATGCACGTCGGGCACCTGCGCACGACCATCGTCGGCGACGCGCTGGCGCGCACCCTCGAGGAGCTGGGCCACACCGTCGTGCGGCAGAACCACGTCGGCGACTGGGGGACCCCGTTCGGCATGCTCATCGAGCACCTGCTCGACGTCGGCGAGGACAGCCCCGACGCGGCGCTGCTCGAGACCGACCCGAACGCCTTCTACCAGGCGGCCCGGGTGAAGTTCGACGGCGACGAGGCCTTCGCCACCCGTGCCCGCGCCCGGGTGACGACGCTCCAGTCCGGCGATGCGGGCACCCTCGCCACCTGGGAGCGGCTGGTCGGCCTGTCCAGGGTCTACTTCAACAAGGTGTACGCGACCCTCGGGGTCACCCTCACCGACGTCGACCTGGCCGGGGAGTCGACGTACAACGACGAGCTCGCGGGGATCTGCGACGAGCTGCAGGAGAAGGGCCTGGCCACGGTCTCGGACGGCGCGCTGTGCGTCTTCCTCGACGGGTACACCGGTCGCGAGGGCAAGCCGGTGCCGCTCATCGTCCGCAAGTCCGACGGGGGCTACGGCTACGGCACCACCGACCTCGCGACCATCCGCCGCCGGGTGCACGACCTGCACGCCGACCGGGTGCTCTACGTCGTCGGGGTCACCCAGGCGCAGCACTTCGAGATGGTGTGGCAGACCGCGCGGCTGGCCGGCTGGGTGCCGGACGACGTCGAGGTGGTCCACGTCAAGATCGGCAGCGTCCTCGGTGAGGACCGCAAGCTGCTGCGCACCCGGGCCGGCAGCGCGCTGCGGCTCATGGCGCTGCTCGAGGAGGCGGTCACCGCGGCGACCGCCGTCGTCGAGGAGCGCCGCTCCGACCTCGACGCCGCCACCCGCGCCGAGATCGGGCGGCAGATCGGCATCGGGGCGGTCAAGTACGCCGACCTGTCGGTCGCCCACGACAGCGACTACGTCTTCGACCTCGACCGGATGCTCGCCCTCACCGGCAACACCGGCCCCTACCTGCAGTACGCCGTCACCCGGCTGCGCTCGATCTTCCGCGCGGCCGGGCTGGACCCGCAGGAGGCGGTCGCTCGCCGGGTCGTCGTCACCGAGCCGGCCGAGCGCGCCCTCGCGCTGGCGCTGCTCGGGTTCGGCGGCGTCGTCGCCGCGGTGGGGGACGAGCTGGAACCGCACCGGCTGTGCGTCTACCTCTTCGACCTCGCGCAGACGCTGTCCGCGTTCTACGAGGAGTGCCCGGTGCTCAAGGCCGCGACCAGCGAGGCCCGTGAGTCGCGGCTCGCGCTGTGCGCCGCGAGCCTGCGCGTCCTCCTGCTCGGCCTGGGGCTGCTCGGGATCGAGGCCCCGCAGCAGATGTGACGAGCGGCGGAGGCGCAGCGCACCGGCACCCCACACGCCGGGCACAGCCGCCCGACAGAGCCGGACGGGACCGTCGAGGGGTCAGCAGCCGCCCCGACGCCCAGGAGAGCCCGCGATGCCCACCACCCCCGCCACCACCCTCGCCCGGCGCACCCGGCTGCGGGCGACCGCCACCGCCGGCGGCCTCGCCGTCCTGCTCGGTGGCTCGCTCGTCGGGCACCTGCCCGCGGCGACCGCCGCCGTCGCGACCACCGCCACGTCCGCCGCGTCCGCCACCGGCACCCTCGGCGCCGGGCTCTCCGCCGTCACCGGCACGGTCGGCGCCGTGGCCCGGACGGGGGGCCAGCGATGAGCGCCCAGGCCGTCGACCCCGGCTCCCTCACACCCCCCGGCCCGGCCCTCGAGCTGCACGGCCCCGCCTACGAGTGGGCGCTGTGGGGGACGACCGTGCGCCTCGTCACGGCGGACCCGGCGGCCCTGCGCTCGGCCAAGCGGCTCGTCGACGACGTCCTCGCCCACGTCGAGCTGGCCGCCGGCCCGCACGGCGAGGCCGACCGGCTGCCCTCCGGTCGGTGGGTGACGACGTCCGCGACCCTCACCGCGCTCGTCGCGGCCGGTCTCGAGCGGGGGCTGGTCGGCGGTCTCGAGGTCGTGGTCGACCAGCGGCTCGTGCGCGTCGCGCCCGGGGCCACGCTCGACGTCGGCGTGGTGGCCCGCGCGTGGGGCGCGGACCGCTGCGCCGAGGTCGTCGCGACGCAGCTCGACGTCGCCTGCCTCGTGAGCATCGGCGGCGACATCGCCACCGCCGGTCCGGACGGCTCGGGGGCCGAGCTCGGCTGGGAGGTGCTCGTGCAGCACGCCGACGGCGGGCCCGCCGCGCTCGTCGCGGTCCCCACCGGCCTGGCCCTGGCCACGGCCGCCGGGGTCGACGGGGACCCGTGGTCGGCGGCGACGGTCGTGGCGCCCGACGCCGTCGCCGCGCGCGGGCTGGCGACGGGGCTGGTGCGGGGCCGCGTGCGGGACGCGGACGGCTGGCCGGCGCGCCTGGTCCCCCCGGGCCCGGGAGCGCCGGTCCTCGTCGGCGACTGGCCGGAGGGGGCCGAGCTGTGACCGACCCCGAGACACTGGTGTGAGTTGTCTCGGAACCCTCGCGCCGCGCGGTAACGCTTCGCTATCGTGACGGGACGGTGCAGCCGTCCCCACGACCCTGAAGGCCCGCGATGACCACGCTCGCGGGCCTTCAGACCGTCCCGGGACGGGCGGCGCCGCTCGCGTGACCCGGCGGCGGCCCCCTCGTTGACCAGGCATGACCGACGACGAGCAGCCTCCGGCGCAGCCGCCGCCCGCGCAGGTGCCGGGCCCGACGTCGTACGACCGCCGGCAGCGCGACGTGGGCTCGTCGCTCTTCCTCGGCGGCGTCGTCATCATCGTGCTGCTCGTCGTCCTCGTCTGGCAGGGCCTGTTCTGACCCCCGCGACGGGCCGCCTGTGAGGACCACCACGGCGCGCCCGGTGGACACGGTGTTCCCCGGGACGCGCCCGACCCCGTAGGTTGCCCGTGCCGGCCACCGCCGTGGCCGACGCCCCCGCTCCCACCGCCGGGAGCAGCGGACGCCGACCCGGAGGTCCCATGCGCATCGGAGTTCCCCGCGAGACCGCCCCGGGGGAGACGCGCGTCGCGGCCACCCCCGCCTCGGTCGAGAAGCTGCGCGCGCTCGGGTACGACGTCCTCGTCGAGACCGGCGCCGGCGCGCTGGCCGCCTTCCCCGACGAGGTGTACGTCGCCGCGGGGGCACGGCTGGGCAGCGCGGCCGAGGCCCTCGACAGCGACGTCGTCCTCAAGATCAACGCCCCGAGCGACGTCGAGATCGACGCGCTGCGCGACGGCGCCGTCCTCGCGAGCCTCATCTCGCCGGCCCTCAAGCCCGAGCTCGTGCAGCGGCTCGCCGGCCGCCCGGTCACCGTCCTCGCCATGGACGCCGTCCCGCGGATCTCGCGGGCGCAGGCCCTGGACGTCCTCTCCTCGATGGCCAACATCGGTGGCTACCGCGCCGTCATCGAGGCGGCCCACGAGTTCGGCAGCCTCTTCACCGGGCAGGTGACGGCGGCCGGCAAGGTCCCACCCGCCACGGTCCTCGTCATCGGCGCGGGGGTCGCCGGCCTCGCGGCCATCGGCACCGCGGGCAGCCTCGGTGCCGTCGTGCGCGCCTTCGACGCCCGCCCGGAGGTGGGGGAGCAGGTGCGCTCGATGGGCGCGACCTTCCTCGAGGTCGAGCGGACGCAGGAAGAGCTGCAGGCGTCGTCGGACGGCTACGCCAAGCAGACGACCGCCGACTTCGAGGCCCGCGCCGCCGCCCTCTACGCGGCCCAGGCGCGCGAGGTCGACATCATCGTCACCACCGCGCTCATCCCCGGCCGCCCCGCGCCCCGGCTCATCACCGCCGAGATGGTCGCGTCGATGAAGCCGGGCAGCGTCGTCGTCGACATGGCCGCGGCCAACGGCGGCAACTGCGAGCTGACCCGGGCCGGCGAGGTCGTCACCAGCCCCAACGGGGTCAAGGTCATCGGCTACACCGACCTGCCGGGGCGGCTGCCGACCCAGGCGTCCCAGCTCTTCGCGACCAACCTCGTCAACCTGCTCAAGCTGCTCACCCCGGGCAAGGACGGCCAGGTCGTCCTCGACCTCGAGGACCAGGTGCAGCGCGGGATGACGGTCGTGCGCGACGGCGAGGTGCTCTGGCCCCCGCCGCCGGTCCAGGTGTCCGCGGCGGCGGCCGCGCCCGCGGCGGCCCCGCCGCCGAGGCCCGAGAAGGCGCCACCCTCCGCCGTACGGGGTGCCGTTCCCCTCGTCGTCGGCGTCCTCGCGCTCCTCCTCGTCACCGCGCTCGCGCCGGGGCAGCTGGCCGAGCACCTCACCGTGCTGACCCTGTCGGTCGTCATCGGGTTCTACGTCATCGGCAACGTCGCCCACGCGCTGCACACCCCGCTGATGTCGGTGACCAACGCCATCTCCGGGGTCATCCTCGTCGGCGCGATGCTCCAGGTGACGAGCGACCGGCTCGTCGTCCAGCTGCTCGCGGCGCTCGCGGTCCTGCTCGTCAGCATCAACGTCGTCGGCGGCTTCGCCGTCACGCGGCGGATGCTCTCCATGTTCTCGAGGGGCTGAGCGATGACCGCCGAGAAGGTCACCTTCGCCGCCTACCTCGTGGCGGCCCTGCTCTTCATCCTCAGCCTCGCCGGGCTGAGCAGGCACGAGACCTCACGGCGCGGCGTCCTGCTCGGCATGGCCGGGATGGGCGTCGCCGTCCTCGCCACGCTCGTCCTGCAGCACCCGAGCGGGCTCGGGCTCGTCCTGCTCGTCGTCGCCGTCCTCGTCGGCGCCGCCGTCGGCCTGTGGCGCGCCCGGGTCGTCGAGATGACCGGCATGCCCGAGCTCATCGCGCTGCTGCACAGCTTCGTCGGCCTCGCGGCGGTGCTCGTCGGCTGGAACGGCTACCTCGAGGACCCGGGCCTGACCGGGTCGCTGCTCGGGATCCACCACGGCGAGGTCGTCGTCGGCGTCTTCATCGGCGCCGTGACCTTCACCGGCTCGATCGTCGCCTTCCTCAAGCTCTCCGCACGGATCCCCTCGGCTCCGCTCATGCTGCCGGGCAAGAACGCCCTCAACCTCGGCGCGCTCGTCGTCTTCGTCGCGCTCACCGTGTGGTTCGTTGTCTCGCCGTCGCTGTGGCTGCTCGCCGTCGTCACCGTGCTGGCCCTCGCGCTCGGCTGGCACCTCGTCGCCTCGATCGGCGGCGGCGACATGCCCGTCGTCGTGTCGATGCTCAACAGCTACTCCGGGTGGGCCGCCGCCGCGTCCGGCTTCCTGCTCGACAACAACCTGCTCATCGTCACCGGCGCGCTCGTCGGCTCCTCGGGCGCCTACCTGTCCTACATCATGTGCCAGGCGATGAACCGCTCCTTCATCTCGGTCATCGCCGGCGGCTTCGGCATCGAGGCGCCGAGCGGCGAGGCCACCGACTACGGCGAGCACCGCGAGACGAGTGCGGCCGAGGTCGCCGAGCTGCTGCGCGACGCGTCGTCCGTCGTCATCACGCCCGGCTACGGCATGGCCGTCGCCCAGGCGCAGTACCCCGTCGCCGACCTCACCGCCAAGCTGCGCGAGCGGGGCGTCGACGTGCGCTTCGGCATCCACCCCGTCGCCGGACGCCTTCCCGGTCACATGAACGTCCTGCTCGCCGAGGCCAAGGTGCCCTACGACATCGTCCTCGAGATGGACGAGGTCAACGACGACTTCGACGCCACCGACGTCGTCCTCGTCATCGGCGCCAACGACACGGTCAACCCGGCCGCCGCCGAGGACCCGGCCTCGCCGATCGCCGGCATGCCGGTCCTCGAGGTGTGGCACGCCAAGAACGTCGTCGTCTTCAAGCGGTCGATGGCCAGCGGGTACGCCGGCGTGCAGAACCCGCTCTTCTTCCGCGACAACAGCGCCATGCTCTTCGGCGACGCCAAGGACCGGGTCGAGGACATCCTGCGGGCGCTGTGACGGCGGCTCAGCGCGTGGCGGCGATCCGCTCGCGCAGCCCCGCCGCCATCCCCGCGACGGTGAGCAGGTCGAACCAGGAGCCGAGCGTGTCGGCGAGCCAGGGGCGCCGTACGCCCGCGATCCGCAGCCGCAGCTGCAGGCGGGTGCCGCTCCCCGCGGGCGAGAGCACGAGCGCCCACGACAGCCGCAGGTGCCCGCGCACCGACGTGTAGACGAGGTGGTGGGGCGCCTCGAGCGCTGCGACGGTGAAGGTCGCGTCCGCGCTGCCGTAGTCCGGCACGACGTCGCCGACGGCGAGCGTCGTCCAGCGCGGGTCGAGACGCCGCAGCGCCCGCCGCCGGCGCGGCACCACCCGCTCCACTGCTGTCGGCAGGTACCAGCCGGCGCGGCGCTTGCCCAGCTGCACGAGCCAGGGCCACACCCGCTCGGGCGCGGCGTCCACGGTGACGGCGCGGTCCATGACGACGCTCGCGTCGGGCACCTCGTCGTCGCCCGGCAGCGCTGCCGCGACCTCCGCCGGTGTCGCTCTCACGAGGGTCAGTGTGCCGTGCCGCGCACCCGGTAGCGTCCGGTTCCGTGCCCACGCCCGACGCCGACGTGCGGGTCGACGAGACCGTCGTGCGCCGCCTGCTCGCCACGGGGCTGGCCCCGCACCACCCCGACCTCGCGGCCCTGCCGCTGCGCCGCGTCGCGACCGGGTGGGACAACGAGGTCTGGCGGCTCGGCGCGGACCACGTCGTCCGGCTGCCGCGGCGGGCGCTCGCGGCCGACCTCGTCGTGCACGAGGCGCGGTGGGTCGGCCTGCTCGCGCCGACGCTGCCGGTCGCCGTCCCCGAGCCCGTCCACCTCGGGGCGCCGGAGACGACGGACGGCGGCTACCCCTACCCGTGGCTCGTCGCCCGTTGGGTCCCCGGTGAGGACGTCGCCCGGCTGCCGGTGCCGGAGCGCGGCGGCCTGGTCGACGACCTCGCCGACGCGTTCCGCGTGCTGCACCGCCCGGCGGCCGAGGACGCCCCGGTCAACCTCTTCCGGGGCCGACCGGTGCGGGACCGCGACGACGCCGTACGGGCGCGGATCCTCGCCTGGGACGGGCCGCGTGAGCCGCTGCGGGCGGCCTGGGAGGCCGGGCTCGCCGCGCCGCCGTACGACGGCCCTCCGCTGTGGCTGCACGGCGACCCGCACCCGACCAACCTGGTCCAGAGCGGGGGCCGGCTGAGCGGCCTCGTCGACTGGGGCGACGTCACCGGCGGCGACCCGGCGAGCGACCTCGCGACGGCGTGGTTCAGTTTCGACCCGCAGCAGCGGCGGGCCTTCCGCGCCCGCCTCGACGCCGACGGGACGCCGTACGACCCGCACGTGTGGACTCGCGCCGCGGCCTGGGCCGCCGCCTTCGCCGCGGCGATGGAGCCCGGGTCCCCGCACCGAGGGGTCGCCGAGCACACCGCGCGGCAGCTCGTCCTCGACGCCGGGTGACGTCCGCACCGGCGGGGCACCGGTGCCCCGTCGGTGCGGACGCTGGACTCAGGCCGACGGGTGGAGCAGGACCTTGGTCCAGCCGTCCTCGCGGGCGTCGAAGTGGGCGTACCCGTCCGGCGCCTCGTCGAGCCCGAGCTCGTGGGAGACGATCCAGCCCGGGGTCGCCCGCCCCGCGACGATGAGGTCGCGCAGCTGGCGGTTGTAGCGCTTCACCGGCGCCTGGCCGGTGCCCATGCTCTGGCCCTTGGTGAAGAACTGGCCGTACTGCCAGGGGATGCGGCCCTCCTTGGCCAGGTCGCTGCTCGCCCCCGGGTCCTCGGGCACGTAGACGCCGACGACACCGATGCCGCCCGTGGTGCGCACGCTCGCGACGAGGTTGTCGAGGACGAGCTCGGGGTGCTCCTCCCCGGAGTGGTCGTGCGCCTGGTAGCCCACGGCCTCCACGCCCCGGTCGACGCCGAGCCCGTCGGTCGCGTCGAGCAGCTGCTGCACCGGGTCGCCCTGGGAGAAGTCGACCGGGGTCGCGCCGATCTTCTCGGCCAGCCGCAACCGGTCCGGCTGACGGTCGACGACGAAGACCTGGCTCGCGCCGCGGATCATCGCCGAGTGCGCGGCCATCAGCCCGACCGGACCGCCGCCGAAGACCGCGACGCGGTCACCGACCTGGAAGCCGGACAGCTCGACGCCGTGCCACCCGGTGGGGAAGATGTCCGACAGCATCGTGAAGTCGTTCTCGTGCTCGTCACCCTCGGGCAGCGACAGCAGGTTGAAGTCCGCGAACGGCACCCGCAGGTACTCGGCCTGACCGCCGTCGTACGGGCCCATGTTGGCGTAGCCGTACGCCGCCCCGTCCATCCCCTCGGTGGGGTTCATCCGGGTGCAGAACGACGACCAGCCGGTCAGGCAGTTGCGGCAACTGCCGCACCCGATGTTGAAGGGGACCGAGACCCGGTCACCGGCCTTGAACTGACGCACGGCGTCGCCGACCGCCTCGACGACGCCCATGTTCTCGTGGCCGAGGACCTTGCCCTCCTCGACGCCGGTGCGCCCCTCGTACATGTGCAGGTCCGACCCGCAGATGTTCGTCGTCGTGATGCGGACGACGACGTCGTTCGGGTCCTCGATCCGGGCGTCCGGCACCTCCTCGACGCTGACCTTGCGCGGGCCCTGGTAGACGACGGCCTTCATCTCGATCCCTCCACTGCTCTCGACGGGCCGCGGTCGGACGGCAACGGCCCGTCAGCCCTCCTGCCCGGAGTCCACCCGCAGGAACCGGTGGGGGATCTCACCCGTCGCGACGGTCGCGACCCCACTCCTCGAAGGACTCCCACAGCAGCTCGTCGTCCTCCCCCTGCCCGTACGACGTCGCGTCGTCGCCCGCCGCGACGTCCGCCTCGTCCGGCTCGGGGTCGAGGTCGCGCCCGGTGCCGACCGCGATCGGTCCGGTGCGGGCGCGCCGGGTGCGCAGGTCCTCGCTGAGGTAGAGCGGCTCGCCCTCGTCGCCAGGGGCGTCGTCACGGCCCCGACGGACGGGGCGGCGGGGCCGGGGGATCCGGATGGCCCGCGAGTGGTCGCCGGCGGCGCCGTAGTCGACGACCGGGGAGCTGCCCTGCGGCACCCAGCCGGGCCCGGGGGTGAGCGGCCCGCGCGGGGCCATCGGGTCGTCGTCCCTGCCGCGGGCGCGCGGACCGCGCGGCCCGTCGTCGTCGCCGTCGTACCCGTCGTCGGCCTCGTCGACGTCGTCGGGCCCCGCCTCGTCGGCAGGCACGTCCGCGCCGAAGATCTCGGTGACGATCGCCCGGTAGGTCTCGTCCGGGTGCGGGATGTAGTTGATGTCGCGCAGCGCCTGCTCCTGGCCGGCGGACTCGAGGACGAAGTGGCCGTAGCCGAGGGCGAGCCCGACGACCGAGCGCTCGTAGGACATGTCGGTGACGCGGTTCATCGGCATCATCGGCGTGCGCTGCCCGACGAAGCCGGTGGTCAGCAGCAGCCGCTTGTTCGTCGCGACGAACCAGTCGTGCCGCCACTCGAAGAGGATCCACGCGGTGCGCAGCACCCCGGCCAGCGCGACGACCCACACGACGTTGCGCACGACGTCGAGGTCGGGGGCCGTGACGATGTCGACCCAGACGGCGAGGACGAGCAGACCGACCCCGATCCCGACGTCCTTGGCGACCTTGACCCAGTGCAGGTGGATCGCGAGGACCACGCGCTCACCCCGGACGAGGTAGCGCTCGTAGCGGGGGGCGCGCGCCACCTCCGGCTACTTCAGCAGCGCGTCGAAGAAGCTGAAGATGCTGCGCACGCCCTGGCCGAGCACGTCCCCCGACGTGTGCACGATGTCGGCCGCCTGCGTGGGGGACTTGACGATCGCGTAGACGACGAAGGCGATGAGCAGCCAGCCGCCGACCTTCTTCACGCGCTGGGTCATCGGGGTGCTCCTCGGGGGACGGGCGTAGAGTCGTGCTGCGGCTGCGGGTGGCGCGGATCAGGGACCAGTGTGCCAAATGTTGCGCGTGGGGTGGGGACGGTGCGGCGGCGAGCCGCGACCGCCGTACGGCGTCCTGCTCAGACGACGCCGTACAGGCGGTCACCGGCGTCGCCGAGACCGGGGACGATGTAGCCGTGCTCGTTGAGCCGCTCGTCGACCGCGCCGGTGACGAGCGTGACGGGGACGTCGAGCCCGGCCAGCTCCTGCTCGACGTGGGCGATGCCCTCCGGGGCGGCGAGCAGGGTGATGGCGGTGATGTCGTCGGCGCCCCGCTCGACGAGGTACTGGATGGCCATGACGAGCGTGCCGCCGGTCGCGAGCATCGGGTCGAGGACGTAGCACTGGCGCCCGGACAGGTCGTCGGGCAGCCGGTTGGCGTAGGTCACCGCGGCGAGGGTCTCCTCGTTGCGGACCATCCCGAGGAAGCCGACCTCGGCCGAGGGCAGGATGCGCACCATGCCGTCGAGCATCCCCAGGCCCGCGCGCAGGATCGGCACGACGAGCGGCTTGGGGCTGGACAGCTTGATGCCCGTCGTCGTCGCCACCGGCGTGCGGATCTCCACCGGCTCGGTGCGCACGTCCCGCGTCGCCTCGTAGGCGAGCAGCGTGACGAGCTCCTCGACGAGGCGCCGGAAGGTGGGGGAGTCGGTCCGCTCGTCGCGCAGGTAGGTCAGCTTGTGGGTGATGAGCCGGTGGTCGGCGACGTGGACGCGCATGAGGGGGAAACTATCGTGAGCGCGTGCCCCCGACCCCGCTCCGGCCGCTCCCGGTCGACCCGCGGTGGGAGGCGCTCATGGGTCGCGCGCTCGAGCTCGCCGCTCGCGCCGGCGCCGCCGGCGACGTGCCCGTCGGCGCGCTCGTCCTCGACGCCGCCGGCACGGTGGTCGGGCAGGGGTGGAACGCGCGCGAGGCCGACGGCGACCCCGTCGCGCACGCCGAGGTCCGCGCCCTGCAGGACGCCGGCCGCCGTACGGGGTCCTGGCGGCTGGACGGCTGCACCCTGCTCGTCACCCTCGAGCCGTGCGCCATGTGCGCCGGCGCCGCCGTCCAGGCCCGGGTCGAGCGCGTCGTCCTCGGGGCGTGGGACGCCAAGGCGGGGGCCTGCGGGTCGGTCTGGGACCTCGCCCGCGACCGTCGCTCGCCGCACTGGGTCGAGGTCGTCGGCGGCGTCCGCGAGGACGAGTGCGCGCTCCTGCTGACCGATTTCTTCACGGGGCGACGGCTCCGGTAGCCTCTCCCGCGGTGGCGTGTCCGAGTGGCCTAAGGAGCACGCCTCGAAAGCGTGTGTGGGAGCGATTCCACCCAGGGTTCGAATCCCTGCGCCACCGCCGCATGACGAACGAGAGCCCCCGGACGCCGTCCGGGGGCTCTCGTCGTGGGGGGTGGGGGCCAGGTCAGCCGCGGATCCGGACGTTCGCCGTGCCGAAGGTCAGCGAGCCGTCGGTGGGGAGCTTGCTGCCGAAGGTCCTGTTGAGCACGCCGGCGGCGACCGGGTCGAGCTTCAGACCCACGCCGGAGACGACGGTCGTGGTGCCGACCGTGCCGACGCGGACCTTGGCGAGGTCGAGGTCGAGCAGCGGCACGTGCGCGGCCGCGCCGTTGACCGTCGTCGCGAAGACCTTGCCGGCGGCCAGGTCGATGTCGAAGCTCCCGACGGCGAGGCTCCTGCCCTTGCCGACGAAGACGATGCCCCCGGAGTGGGTGATGTCGCCGGTGCCGGCGGCCAGGTCCGCGGTGCTGCCGGTGATCGGGAAGCCGTAGGACACGAGCACCCCGTTGCGGTACTTCACGCCAAAGGTCGTGCCCGGGGCGGGCAGCGGCACGATGCCGGACCTCAGCAGGGCCTCGGCGACGCCGGGCGCGGTCGTCACGGTCGTCGTACCGAGGGTCTTCGCCGCGGTGGCCGCGGGCGCGGAGCTGACGGTGGCCGCACCGGCCGACGGGGCGGCGGCGAGGCCGACGACCGCGAGCAGGGCGACGAAGAGGGCGGCGAGCGGCGCGCGCCGGGGACGCTTCAAGGACATGAGGACTCCGTTGTCGTCGGGGTGTCGTCGGGTGGTCGACAGGTGGTCGACGGGGTCGGCCCGGGGGCCGGTCCCAGCGTCCTCGCGCCCCCGGGGAGCTCGCCACCGTCGTCGCCGGATCCCTGCCGAGCCGCCGGATTCGCCCCGGAACGCGAGCGGGTAGCGTCCTCCTCGTGAGCGACGACGCCCCCACGAGCACCTCCCGCCCGGACCCGATGAGCCTGCCGACGGTCCAGCAGCGCGGCTTCTTCTACGAGGAGCTGCAGGAAGGGGTGCGCTACGTGCACATCCCCGGCAAGACGGTCGAGGACGCCGAGAACGGGATGTTCAGCGCGCTGACGATGAACCCCGCCGCGCTGCACCACGACGCCGTCGCCGGCGAGCAGGGCGAGTACGGCAAGCGGCTCGTCAACAGCCTGCTCACCCTCTCCACGCTCGTCGGGCTCTCGGTCGGGCACATCACGGTGGGCACGACGGTCGCCAACCTCGGCTTCGCCCGGGTCGACTTCCCCGCGCCGGTCTTCGCCGGCGACACCCTCTTCGCCAGCACCGTCGTGCTCTCCAAGCGGCTCTCGCGCTCGCGCCCCGAGGTCGGGATCGTCGTGCTCGAGCACACCGCCCGCAACCAGGACGGCGTCGTCGTCTGCGTCGCCGAGCGCACGGCGATGATGCGGCGGCAGCCGCAGGACGCGTAGGCCGCGGTCGTGAGCGACGAGGCGCCGTACGACGTCCTGCGCGGCCCGGCGCTGCTGTTCTGCCCGGGTGACCGCCCCGACCGCTACGCCAAGGCCGCCGAGCGGGCCGACACGGTCGTCCTCGACCTCGAGGACGCCGTCGCGCCGGCCGACAAGGACGCGGCCCGCGAGGCCGTCGAGGCGGCGCTGCCCGGGCTGGGGAGCAGGGCCATGGTCCGCGTGAACGCCTGCGACACACGGTGGTTCGCGGACGACGTCGCCATGCTGCGGCGGGTCGGGCACACCCGGGTCATGCTGCCCAAGGCCGCGGCGGCGACCGACCTCGACCCGCTCGAGGGCCTGCAGGTCCTCGCCCTCGCCGAGACCGCCCGCGGCGTCCTGCACGCCGAGGAGGTCGCCGCGCACCCGGCCTGCGTCGCGCTGATGTGGGGCGGCGAGGACCTCGTCGCCGACCTCGGCGGCCGGCGCAGCCGCGGCGTCGACGGCCGCTACCACCCCGTCGTCGAGCACGCCCGGCTGACCGTCCTGCTCGCCGCCCGGGCCTGGGGCAAGGCCGCGGTGGACAGCGTCCACATCGACATCGGCGACCTCGACGGGCTGCGCCGCGAGTCGCTCGAGGCGGTCGACGTCGGGTTCGCCGCCAAGTGCTGCATCCACCCCAGCCACGTGCCCGTCATCCGCGAGGCCTTCGCCCCGACCGAGGAGATGGTGGCCTTCGCCCGCGGGGTGCTCGAGGCGGCGCAGCACGAGAAGGGCGTCTTCCGGCACGAGGGGCGGATGGTCGACGAGCCGCTGCTGCGCCAGGCCCGGGCCACGCTCGCGCAGGTGTCCACGGGGCGTCGTACGGACGCGGGGTGAGCGACGTGGGGGAGGTGCCCTTCGTCCGGCAGGTCGTCCTCGACTGCGCGCACCCGCGGCCGCTGGCCGAGTTCTACCGGGAGCTGCTCGGCTACGAGTACCGCACCGGCGACGCGCCGCCCGGGCCGGGCGCGCCCGACCCGGTCGGCGAGGACTACCTCGTCATCCGGCCCGACGGCGAGGACCCGAGCAGCGGGCGCGGGCTCGGTTTCGCGGCCGTCCGCGGCTACGAGCCCCCGGTGTACGGCGGCGCCGCGGGCGAGGCGCCCGGGGCGGTGCGCCAGATGATGCACCTGTGCATGACCGTCCCCGACCGGGACGCCCTCGCCCGGCAGCGCGACCGCGCGCTCGCGCTCGGGGCGCGGCTGCTCGAGGACCGCTTCGACGACCCCGATGAGGCGCTGCTCGTGCTCGCCGACGTCGCCGGGCACCCGTTCTGCCTCTACGTCCCCTGAGGGACCAGGGCTCGTAGGCTGGCCGCATGGACGGACGGCCGTTGCGGCGCCTGGGGTTCCTCACCATCGGCCTGTTCGACGAGGCCGACCCGCGGCCCGGGCACGAGTCGACCCTGCGGCTCATCGAGCTCGGCGAGGAGCTGGGGCTGGACAGCGCCTGGCTGCGGCACCGCCACCTCCAGCACGGCATCTCTTCACCCGTCGCCGTCCTCGCCGCCGCGAGCCAGCGCACGAGCCGGATCGAGCTCGGCACGGCCGTGACGCCGCTCGGCTTCGAGAACCCGTTCCGCCTCGCGGAGGACCTCTCGACCGTCGACGTCCTCTCGGGCGGCCGGCTCAACCCGGGTGTCAGCGTCGGCCCCCCGACCCACTGGGACGACGTCAAGGAGCACCTCTACCCCGACAGCGCCGACGTCGAGGACTTCTCCTACGCGCGGGTCGAGCGGCTGCTCCACGCCCTGCGGGGCGAGCCGGTCAGCGGGTTCGAGGGGCAGCAGGGGATCGAGACCTACAGCCGCCGGATCCAGCCGCACGCGGCGGGGCTCGCGGACCGGGTCTGGTACGGCGCCGGCAGCGTCCGGTCCGCGCGGTGGGCCGGGGAGCAGGGTCTCAACCTGCTCACCAGCAGCGTGCTCACCGGCGTGGGGGCGGACGGCGACGAGGGGCCGTGGGACTTCGCCGCCCGCCAGCGCGAGCAGGTCGACGCCTTCCGCGCCGTGCACCCCGACGGCGACCGGGCCCGGGTGTCCCAGGGTCTCGTCGTCGTCCCGACCGACGGTGCGAGCCCCGAGCAGGCCCGCCGCTACGAGGAGTACGCCGCCGCCCGGCTGCCGCGCACCCGCGAGCCCCAGGGCCCCGGCCGGCTGCTCTTCGCCCCCGACCTCGTCGGCCCGTCGGAGGTCCTCGCCGAGCGGCTGCGGGCGCACGCCGGGTTCCGGGCCGTCGACGAGGTCGCGTTCGCGCTGCCCTTCACCTTCGCGTACGAGGACTACGTGCAGATCCTCACCGACCTCGCCACCCGCCTCGGCCCGCTCCTCGGCTGGACCCCCCACCACTAGCGTCCGCACCGTCGGGGCACCGGTGCCGCACCCCTGCGGACGCTAACGCAGGCGCAGGAGACGGCGGCGCAGCGGCAGCGGGGGCGGCGCGGTCGGTGCCGGGAGGCGCCCGGCGAGGGCGTCGTCGACGAGCGCGGCGACCGTCTCCTCGGCGTCGCGGCGGTTGGCGCCGATGCCACCGGACCCACCGCGCTTGGCCCAGCCGGCGACGAAGAGCCCCGGTACGACGCCCCCGCCCGGCGCCTCGAGCACCCGACCGGACTCCTGCGCCACGGCGCCGGCCGCGTCGACCGGCATCCCGGGCAGACCGCGCGCGGTCCGCCCGATGGAGGTGACGACGAGCCCGGCGCGCAGGTCGGTGCCGTCGGCGAGGGCGAGGCCCTGGACGCGCGAACCACCGAGCACCGCCCGCGGGGCGGAGCCGAAGCGCAGCACGATCCGTCGCCCCACCGGGTCGGTGTCCCAGGAGACCGCTTCCCGGTCGACGTCCTGCAGGTGCGCGGCCGGGCCGGCGCCCGCGGCGACCTCGTCCCCCACCCCGGGGACATCGTCGACGACGAGCCGCACGCCGGGAAGGTGCTTCAGCGCGAGCAGCTCGGACTCGGTCCAGGCGGCGGACGACGGTCCGCGTCGCCCGACGACGACGACCTCGCGGACGGCGCTGCGCCGCAGCGCCGCCCGCACGTGCGGGTCGAGGTCCCCGCCCAGGTCGTCGGGGTCGCTGGCGAGCAGCCGCGCCACGTCGAGCGCGACGTTCCCGGTGCCGACCACGACGGCCCGGGGGCGGGTCAGGTCGGGCGCCGGTGCGGCGGGGTGGCCGTTGGCCCACCGGGCGAGGTCGCCACCGGCGACGACGCCGGGCAGGTGCTCGCCGGGGATCCCCAGCCGCCGCTCGTCGCTCGCGCCGACCGCGACGAGGACCGCGTGGTGGGTGGCGCGCAGCTCGTCGAGCCCGACGTCGCGCCCCACCTCCGTGCCCAGCCGCAGGGTCACCCGCGGGTGGCGGAAGATCCAGGCGAAGACGTCGGCGACCCGCTTGGTCGACGGGTGGTCGGGCGCGACGCCCCACCGCACGAGCCCGCCGGGGACGTCCTCGCGCTCGACGAGGGTCAGCCGCGCCTCCGTGCTGCGCAGCAGGGTCTGGGCGGCGTAGCAGGCGGCCGGGCCGGTGCCGACGACGGCGACCCGCAGGTCGCTCCCGGCCGGCAGCGCCCGCGGGAAGCGCGGCGCGGCCCACGTCGTCCCCACCGGCCGGTCCGCGTAGAAGGCGGCGTTGCGCCCGGCGAAGTGCGCGAGGGGGGCGGTGAGCTCCTCGACCGGGAAGACCGCGTCGACCGGGCACGCGCTCGCGCAGGCGCCGCAGTCGATGCAGGCGCGCGGGTCGACGTACAGCTGGTCGGTCGTGCCGAAGTCCGGCTCGTCCGGCGTCGGGTGGATGCAGTTGACGGGGCACACCGACACGCAGTGCGCGTCGTTGCAGCAGGACCGGGTGATGGCGAACGGCATGGCGGCTCGTCTCCCGACCGGCTCAGAGCAGGTGCAGGCGGGAGTAGATCCGCCGCGCCGGGCCGCCGACCAGGCCGCACTCGTCGAGGAACTCCATGAGGTGGGCCGAGCTCGTGCGCAGCATCGCCGCGTGGTGCGGGTTGTCCTTCGCGGCGGCGACGGCCTCGCGTACGTCGAGCCCGGCGGCGGCGTACACCTTCGGGTGCACGAGGTTGCCGACGATGACCGAGGCGACGATCGCGATGAGCGTGCCGCTGCGCAGCCGGCGGGCGGCCGAGGCGCCCTCGAGAGCCGCCTTCATCTCCTCGCGGGCGAAGGTCATGTGCCGCGACTCCTCGACGACGTGGATCCGGCTCGTCGTGCGGATGACCGGCAGGACCCGCTCGTCGCGCATGAGGTCGCGCTGGTAGATGTCGAGCACTTCCTCGGCGACGAGGATGCCGCCGTACGCGCTCTCGCCGGTGGCGAGGGTCTTGTAGCCGCGGGCCAGCTCGACGGCCAGCCGGCTCGGCCCGTACGCCGGCACCCCCATCGTCTGCATCGCCCGGGCGAACATGATCGAGTGCCGGCACTCGTCGGCGATCTCGGTGAGACCGAACATGAACTCCGACCGCGTCGGGTCGCTCGCGTAGAGCTCGCGCAGCACCATCTGCTGCAGGATCATCTCGAACCAGATGCCGGTGCTCATCACCGAGCAGGCCTCGTGCCGGGTGAGCGTCACACGCTGCTCCGGCGTCATCCGGTCCCACAGCGGCGTCCCGTAGAGCGAGGACCACTCCGGCGAGAGGCCGTGCTGGGTCGGGTCGAGGGGGGCGTCCCAGTCGACCTCGGTGGTCGGGTCGAAGGACAGCGTCCGCGAGGACTCGAGCAGCCGGTGCGCGACGGTCTCGTCGATGCGGGAGCGAGCGGGGGAAGCGGTGGTGGTCATCGGGTCCTCCTGGGTGCGCCATCAAATATGTGACATCAACGGTGTCACATCACGAGTGGTCTGTAAAGACCCGGTGGCCCCCGGATACGCTCGCCGGGTGCCGCGTCCCGTCATCGCCGTCCTCAACGGCCCCAACCTCAACCTCCTCGGCGAGCGTCAGCCCGAGGTCTACGGCCACGACACCCTCGCCGACGTCGAGCGCCGCTGCCGCGAGCGGGCCGACGCCCTCGGCTTCGACGTCGACGCGCGGCAGAGCAACCACGAGGGGGAGCTGGTCACCTGGGCGCAGGAGCTGCGGCACGGCGCCGGGTTCGTCGTCAACGCCGGCGCCTACACGCACACCTCGGTCGCGCTGCGCGACGCGCTCGTGCTCGCCACCGGCCCGCTCGTCGAGGTGCACGTGAGCAACGTCCACGCCCGCGAGCCGTTCCGGCACCACAGCCACCTCAGCGACATCGCCGCCGCCGTCATCGTCGGCTGCGGCGTGCAGGGCTACGAGTTCGCCGTCGAGGTCGTCGCGGCGCGCTCCCGCGCCTGACCCCCGGCCGGCCCGTCGGGCCGCGCCCGCTCAGCAGGGCGGGGCGGTCGTCGCGGTCGAGGGGGTGGCGAGGGCGTCGTACCGGTCGCCGAGCACGAGGTCGACCGACGCGTCGGCGCGGGCGTCCTGCACCATCGCGGCGGTCGGGAGCATCGCCTTGACGACGGTCGCCGCGGCGGAGCCGTTCTTGCCGAAGCGGATCTCGCCGGTGCCGGTCACCGACTTGCTCAGCGGGTCGTTGGCGACCGTGCCGACGACGAACCCGCGGGTGCGCACCTCCTTGGCCGTCGTGCCGGCCAGGCCCGTCTTCGACGTCGCGTTGTAGACGTTGACCGTCACCTGCGACGGCTTCGGCGCCGCGGCCGGCTGGGCGGTCGCCTTCGCGCCGGCCTTGGCCGTCCCGGACGTCGTGCACGACGTCGTGGGCGTCGGTGCCGCGACCGCGCCCTCCTTGCGGTTGATGTACGACGACGCGACGTAGAAGGCGCCGGCGAGCATCGCGACGACGACCAACAACGTGATGGCGGTACGACGCCGCCTGCGCGCCCGCCGTGAGGACGCGGACTCCACCACGTAGCTCACGCGCTGCTCCTCGTCTCGGGGCCGATGGGGCCGATGGCTTCACGGGCGGCCGGGGCGGCCTGCGGCTGGTCAGTCAAGCACGAGCACCCGTGCGTGCAGGGTGGCGCGCTGCTGGAGCGCGGCGCGCAGCGCCCGGTGCAACCCGTCCTCGAGGTACAGGTCGCCCTGCCAGTCCACCACGTGGGCGAACAGGTCGCCGTAGAACGTCGAGTCCTCCGCGAGCAGCATGTCGAGGTCGAGGTTGCGCTTGGTCGTCACGAGGTCCTGCAGGCGCACCATGCGCGGCGGGACGTCCGACCAGTCGCGCGGCGTCACCAGACCGTGGTCCGGGTAGGGACGCGAGTCGCCGACGGCCTTGAAGATCACGCGGTCAGACTAGGGCGCCGACCCACCGGCGCCTCGTGCGCCGCGGGACTAGAGTCCGGATCGTGACTGACGCGACGCCGTCCACGCCCGCCGCCGACGGCCCCGCCCCCGCCCCGGCCCTGCCGGACGCGGTCGCCGAGATCGCCCGCGGCTACGCCTTCGCCGGTCCCGCCCTGGACTTCGGTGCGGCCGTCCTCGACGACACGGCGTACCCCGCGGCGCCGGTGCGGATCCCGCTGGGGGTGCTCAACCGGCACGGCCTCGTCGCGGGCGCGACCGGCACGGGCAAGACCAAGACGCTGCAGCTGATGGCCGAGCAGCTGTCGGCGCAGGGCGTGCCCGTCTTCCTCGCCGACGTCAAGGGCGACCTGTCCGGCCTCGCCGCCCCCGGCCAGCCGAGCGACCGCACCGCCGCCCGCGCGAGCGACGTCGGCCAGACCTGGACCGCGACCGGCTACCCCGTCGAGTTCCTCTCCCTCGGCGGGCAGGGCAAGGGCGTGCCGGTCCGCGCGACGGTCACCTCGTTCGGGCCGACCCTGCTGAGCAAGGTCCTCGGCCTCAACGACACCCAGGAGTCCAGCCTCGGCCTGGTCTTCCACTACGCCGACAAGCAGGGTCTGCCGCTGGTCGACCTCGACGACCTGCGCGACGTCGTCCGGTTCCTCACCTCCGACGAGGGCAAGGCCGACCTCAAGTCGCTCGGCGGCCTGTCCTCGGCCACCGCCGGGGTCATCCTGCGCGAGCTCATCGGCTTCGCCGACCAGGGCGCCGGGGCGTTCTTCGGCGAGACCGAGTTCGACTCGCGCGAGCTGCTGCGCACGGCCGCCGACGGGCGCGGGATCGTCACCTGCCTCGAGCTGCCCGCCGTGCAGGACCGGCCGGCGGTGTTCTCGACCTTCCTCATGTGGCTGCTCGCCGACCTCTTCCACGACCTGCCCGAGGTCGGCGACCCCGACAAGCCCAAGCTCGTGTTCTTCTTCGACGAGGCGCACCTGCTCTTCTCCGACGCGAGCAAGGACTTCCTCGACGCCATCCAGCAGACCGTGCGGCTCATCCGCTCCAAGGGCGTCGGCGTCTTCTTCGTCACCCAGTCGCCCAAGGACGTCCCGCCGGCGGTCCTCGGCCAGCTCGGCAACCGGGTCCAGCACGCGCTGCGCGCCTTCACCCCGGACGACGCCAAAGCACTCAAGGCGGCGGTCTCCACGTACCCCACCAGCGGCTACGACCTGGCGAAGCTGCTCACCTCGCTCGGCACCGGCGAGGCAGTCGTCACCGTCCTGTCCGAGAAGGGCGCCCCGACCCCCGTCGCCTGGACGCGGATGCGCGCCCCCGAGTCGCTCATGGCGCCCGCGCCGGACGCGACGATCGACGGGGTCGTCGCCGCGTCGCCGCTGCAGCGCTACGCCGCCGTCGTCGACCCGCAGTCGGCCTCGGAGATGCTGGCGGCGCGGCTGAGCGGCGCGCCCGCGCCGGCCGCGGGCGACCCCGCCCCGCCCCCGTCCGCCGCGCCGCCCGCGCCGCCCGCCGAGCAGCCCGCCGGCCGGGCCCCGCGCGGGTCCCGGGAGAAGGAGGCGCCCTCGGTGATCCAGCAGGTCGTCGGCTCCTCCGCCTTCCGCTCGATGGTCCGCTCGGCCGGCACCGTCATCGGCCGCGAGATCACCCGCAGCCTCTTCGGCACGGCCCGCCGCAGCCGCTGAGCCCCGGGCCCGTACGGAGCCCCGCCGGCGACGCCGTACGGCGCCGCGTCCGTCCGAGGCGTGGTCGTCCGCGGCGGTTCCCGTGGGGTTCCGCCCCCGGAGCGCTCCCCGCCGCTAGTTTGTCCCCATGTCCACCTCCCCCGAGGCCGGGCCCGGCACTGCCGCCGCCCCCGCCGCCCCCGCGGACGCCGAGGGCGGCGCCGGTCTGCTCGTGCGCCTGCGGGGTCTGCGCCCCTCGCTGTCCCCGGCCGAGGACCGCGTCGCCGAGTGCGTCCTCGCCGACCCGCGCGCCGCGGCCGCGCTGACCATCAGCGAGCTCGCGGTCCAGGCGGAGACGTCGGAGACGACGGTGCTGCGTTTCTGCAAGCGGCTCGGTCTGCCGGGCTACCCGCAACTGCGCCTGGCCCTGGCCGCCGAGTCGGCGCAGCCGCGCTCGCGCGTGGTCGCCGACACCGACATCCGCGCGGGGGACTCGGTCGACGACATCATCGCCAAGATCGCCTTCGCCGACGCGAGCGCCGTCGAGGAGACCGCGGCGCAGCTCGACCGCGGTGCCCTCGAGTCGGCCGCCGACGCGATCGCCCGCGCTCGCCGGGTCGACATCTACGGCATCGGCGCGAGCGCGACGGTCGGCATGGACGCCCAGCAGAAGCTGCACCGGATCGGCGTCGTCGCCTTCTCCTGGAACGACCCGCACATCTGCCTGACCAGCGCGGCCCTGCTGCGCGAGGGCGACGTCGCCATCGGCATCTCGCACTCCGGAACCACGCGCGAGACGATCGAGGCGGTCGAGGCCGCCCGCTCGCGCGGGGCGACGACGGTCGCGGTGACGAACTTCCCGCTCTCGCGGCTGGCCCAGTCGTGCGACATCGTCCTGCTGACGGCCGCGCGGGAGACGGCGCTGCGCTCCGGCGCGACGGCCAGCCGGATCGCCGCCCTCACGGTCGTCGACTGCCTCTACATCGCGGCCGCGCACCGCGACCTCGAGCGCGCGACGAGCGCGGTCGCCGAGACCCGCGCGGCCGTGCGGGGGCACCACGTCGACTGACGGAGGACGGCGCCGCGCCCGCACCGCCGAGGCCGCCGCCCTCCACCCTCGCAAGCGATTGACAAGATTGACGTCGTCGTTGGGGGAAACTAACCTGCCCGACATGCTGGACGAGGTGCAGGTCGTCGCTCCCACCGAGGAGCGCAACGCGCGGTCGATGGACCTCGACCGCCGCAGCACGCTCGAGGTGCTCCAGCTGCTCAACGACGCCGACGCCCAGGTCGCGCCCGCCGTCGCCGCGACGCTGCCCGTCCTCGCCCGGCTCGTCGACGCGACGGTCGAACGGGTCCGCCGCGGCGGTGCCGTCCACTACGCCGGGGCCGGCACCTCCGGCCGTCTCGCCGTCCTCGACGCCGCCGAGCTGCGCCCCACCTTCAACGTCCCCCCGGGTCTGGTCGTCGCGCACCACGCCGGCGGCCGGGCCGCCCTCGTCGACGCCGTCGAGGGCGTCGAGGACGACGTGGCCGCCGGGGCGGCCGACCTCGCGGCCGTGGGCCCGGACGACGTCGTCGTCGGGCTCACGGCCTCCGGCCGGACGCCGTACGTCCGCGGTGCGCTCACCGCCGCCCGGCAGCGGGGGGCGCTGACCGCCCTCGTCACCTCCAACCCCTCCGCCGAGCTCGCGGCGCTGGCCGACCTGCTCATCGCCCCCGACACGGGCCCCGAGGTGGTCACCGGCTCGACCCGGCTCAAGGCCGGCACGGCGCAGAAGCTCGTCCTCAACGGGTTCTCGACCGCCGTCATGGTCCGGCTCGGGCACACCTTCGAGAACCTCATGGTCGACGTCGTCGCGACCAACGCCAAGCTGCGCGGACGGGTCGTGCGCATCCTCTGCGAGGCCGCCGGCGTCGGCGAGCCGGCTGCCCGCCAGGCGCTGGCCGAGTCCGGCGGCGAGCTCAAGCCCGCCCTCGTGGCGCTCCTCGCCGGCGCGCCGAGCGAGCAGGCCCGCGTCGCCCTCGAGCAGCACGACGGCTCGGTCGCCGACGCGCTGCGGGCCCTCACGGCCCCCGCCGCGATCGGTGGTCCGGTGCCCGGCCCCCTGCCGTCCCGGCTCGCGGGCGTCGCCGCCCCTGCCGAGTAGCGCGGAGCGACCCGAATCGGAGTCGGCCGGCTCGGCTCGGGTCACGCACCGAGCCGAGTGAGCCGAACCCGATTCGCTGGGCTCAGCCCAGGGTCTCGCCCAGGTCGGCGACGACCCGCTCGAGCAGGTCGGCGAGCTGCTCGCGGTCCCCGAGCGACAGGGTGCTCAGCACGTCGCCCTCGACCATGTCCGAGCCGCGGATGGCCTCGGCGAACAGGCTCCAGCCCCCGTCGGTGAGCCGGACGAGGACCCGCGTGCGGTTGGCCGGGTCGGTCTCGCGGCTGACCAGCCCCCGCTCGGTCATCCGGTCCAGGCGGTGGGTCATCGACGAGGGGGCGACCCCAGCCGCCTCGGCGAGCGTCGACGGGGTGAGCGCGGTCCCGGGGGGCGCGGCGGCGAGCCGGGACAGCACCGTCCACTCGCCCTGGGTCAGCTGCAGGTCGACGAGCTGGGCGTCGTACCACTGGTTGAGGCGGCGGTGCAGCGCGTGGATCGCGGTGACGACCCGCTGCACGGTCTCCTCGCCGCCCGCGGCCACGTACGTCGCGACGAGCGCGCGGTACTCCGACCGCGCTCCGTCGCCGGCCGCGTCGCCCGCGCCCGGTCCGTCGCTCCGCCCCGAGGTCATCCCCCCATCCTGCCATGCTAAGATTTCGACATCGAAGTATTGATTGTTGAAGTCTTGCAGGACTAATTCTTGAAGCGTGAAGGTTGAGGGTCGGCGTGAACAAGCGTCAGGTCGTGGTCGTCACGGCGGGAGCCGTGAGCATGCTCGGCTGGGGGGCGGTCCTGCCCTACCAGTACGCCTACGCCGCCGAGACGCGCGGCTGGGGCGCCCTCGTCGCCGCGTCGGCGGCGACGCTCTTCTCCGTCGGTGCGCTGGTCGCCGCCCCCGTGGGCGGCCGCCTCGCCGACCGCCTGCCCCCCGTGCGGGTCGCCGTCGTCGCCAAGCTCGTCGCGGCGGCCGCCGCGCTGGTGCTGCTCGTCGCCGGCGACGCACGCACCTTCCTGCTCGGCATGCTCGTCCTCGGGCTCGGGATCACCGCGGCCCAGCCGGCCCAGTCGCTGCTCATCCTGCGCTGGTCGGGCACCGCGGACCGCCGTACGGCGTTCGCCTGGGCCTTCACCGGCTCCTCGGTGGGGATGGCCGTCGGCGCGCTCGTCGCCTCGCGCACCGTCCACCTCGAGTCCCCCTCGGGCATGGTCGGCGCCTTCGCGCTCGCCGCCGGCGGGTTCGTCGCCTCCGCGGCGCTGCTCGCCGTGGCGTCGTACGGCGACACGCTGCCCGTCCACACCCGCGAGGAGCAGGTGGGGGCCGGGGGAGCCGGATCGGCCGTCCGGGCCGTTCTGCGGGTCCCCGCGCTGCGCTGGATCGCGGTCGTCACCGTGCTCATCTCGCTCGGCTTCTACGCCCAGTTCGAGTCCGGGCTCCCGGCCTACGCGCTGACCGTGCTCCGGGTGCCGGAGCAGACCGTCGGCACCGCCGCCGCGGTCAACTGCCTCGTCATCGTCGGCCTGCAGATGCTCGTCGTCCGGGCCACCCGGCGTCGCCGCCCGGCGACGCTGCTGGTGTGGGTCGGTGCGATCTGGCTGCTGTGCTGGGGCGCCCTCTCGCTCGTGGGCCTCGTCCCCGCCGCCGCGGCGGTGACCTTCGTGGCGACGTACGGCGTCTTCGCCGTCGGGGAGACGCTCTTCGCACCGGTGCTCGGCCCCCTGTCGGCCGCGCACGCCCCCGAGGGGATGGCCGGCACGACGCTCGGCCTGCTCGCCGCCGTGCAGACCGGCGTCTCGGCCGTCGGCCCGCTGCTCGCGGGCGTCGCCCTCGGGGCCGGCCACGGCGGGGTCTTCCTCGTCGTCCACCTCGTCATCAGCGCCGCCGCCCTCGTCGCCGCCCTGCGGCTGCGCCGGGTCCTCGGCGCGCCGAGCGTGCCGGCCGGCACGGGTGTCCCGGTCGGCGACGTCGTCCGGGTCGCCTGACGGGCCTCCGCCGTACGGCGCCGCTCGGCGCCTGATCCTGACGGGTCCCCGCCTCCGGGCGGGGGCCCGTCGCTGCTCTTGGCACCGTGGCGCGAGGTTCGGCGCAGGTCCGGCCCGGACCGGCCGATCACGTTGTCATTCCTGCGTTCCCGCCCGTGCGCCCCGGGATTCCCCAGCAATCTGTCAAGGAATGGCCAAGATCGTTGACGTCACCCCACGACGACCGACAGATTTCCGCTCACGCCGCCCGCCGGCCGGTCGTGTCCCCGAGCCCGGGGTTCCCCCGCGACCCGCGCCGGTGCGTCCCGACCCCGGGTCCGGTGGCGATCCGTCGTGCCCACCCGGGCACCGCCTCCTCGAAGGAGCACCTGTGAGACACCTCGTCACGGGACTGACCGCGACCTGCGCCGTCGCCGCCGCGGCGCTGGCCCCCGTGGTCATCGCACCGGCCGCCCAGGGCGCCGCGCCCGCCGCCGCCTCGCCGTCGGCCCGCGCCGCCCTGCTCGCCGCCGCCCGGACCGACAGCGCTCGCACCGCGTCGGCCCTCAAGCTGGGCTCGGGCGAGCGGCTGGTCGTCAAGGACGTCGTCCGCGACGCCGACGGCAGCGAGCACGTGCGCTACGACCGCACCTTCGACGGCCTGCGCGTCATCGGCGGCGACCTCGTGGCCCACCAGGACAGGGCCGGCGCCGTCAGCGGCGTCAGCTGGAACGCCACCGGCAAGGTCGCCGTCGCCTCGACGACGCCGACGGTCAGCGCGGCCGCCGCGCTCGGCAAGGCCGCGACCCAGGGCCTGCGCTCCGCCGCGGCCCCCCAGGGCGAGCTCGTCGTCTACGCCGAGGGCGCCAAGCCCGTCCTCGCGTACGACGTCGTCACCGAGGGCGTGCGCGCCGACCAGACCCCGAGCCGCCTGCACACGATCGTCGACGCGCACAGCGGCCGGACGCTCACCTCGTGGGACGACATCGAGCAGGGCACCGGCAAGGGCATCTTCGTCGGGACGGTGACCCTCGGCACGACGCTGTCCGGGTCGACGTACCAGATGAAGGACAGCCGCGGGAACACCGCGACCGACCTCAAGGGCGCGACCTCCGGCACCGGCACCCTCTTCACCGACGCCGACGACGTCTGGGGCAACGGCTCCTACACCGACCGCGCCTCGGCCGCCGTCGACGCCTTCTACGGCGCGCAGAAGACCTACGACTTCTACAACACCGTCCTCGGCCGCGCCGGCGTCTTCAACACCGGCAAGGGCGTCCCCTCCCGCGTGCACTACGGCAACAACTACGTCAACGCCTTCTGGGACGGTCAGCAGATGACCTACGGCGACGGGTCGGGCAACACCCACCCGCTCGTCGAGCTCGACGTCGCCGGGCACGAGATGAGCCACGGCGTCACCGAGAACACCGCGGGCCTGCAGTACACCGGTGACGCGGGCGGGCTCAACGAGGCCACCTCCGACATCTTCGGCACCGCCGTCGAGTGGTACGCCAACAACCCCAACGACGTGCCGGACTACCTCATCGGCGAGCTGATCAACATCAACGGCAACGGCACGCCCCTGCGCTACATGGACCAGCCGAGCAAGGACGGCGCGAGCAAGGACTGCTGGAGCAGCAGCCTGGGCGGTCTCGACCCGCACTACTCCTCGGGTCCGCTCAACCACTGGTTCTACCTCGCCTCGGAGGGCTCGGGCGCCAAGACCATCAACGGCGTCAGCTACAACAGCCCGACCTGCAACGGCTCGAGCGTGACCCCGGTGGGCCGCGACAAGGCCGAGAAGATCTGGTACCGCGCGCTGTCGACGTACCTCACCAGCACGAGCAACTACGCCGCCGCCCGCAACGCGGCCATCAAGGCGGCGAAGGACCTGTACCCGACCGACACCACCACCTGCGCCAACATCGCGGCGTCGTTCTCGGCCATCGCCGTCCCGGCGGGCACCGAGACCTGCGGCACCACCGGCGGCGGGGGCGGCGGCACCGGCACCAACCTGCTCGCCAACCCGGGCTTCGAGTCCGGCGCCGTGAGCTGGACCGGCTCCACCGGCCCGATCACCAACGACACCGGGCGCCCCGCGCACACCGGCACCTGGAAGCTGTGGCTCGGCGGCAACGGCACGACGACCACCGAGAGCGAGCAGCAGACGGTCACCGTCCCCTCGACGGGCACCCCGACGCTGTCCTTCTGGATCCGCACCGACACGGCCGAGTCCGGCACGACGGCCTACGACACGATGAAGGTCCAGGTCGTCTCCGGCACGACGACGACCACCCTGGCCACCTTCAGCAACGCGAGCGCCAACTCGACCTACACGCAGAGGTCGTACTCGCTGGCGTCGTTCGCCGGGAAGTCCGTCACGGTGAAGTTCCTCATGAACGAGGACTCCTCGCTCCAGACGAGCTTCGTCGTCGACGACACCTCGGTCGCGAGCTGACCGCCTGACGGTCCACCTCACCACCTCGTGCGCGGGGCCGGTCACCCACCCGGGTGGCCGGCCCCGCGTCGTCGTACGGCGCCCGTACGACGCCCCGCGCGAGGCCCCGGACGGCGGCTCAGCAGCCGGCGGAGGTCGCCCGGGTCAGCACCTGCGTGACGACGGCACCGGGCTCGCCGGCCTCGTCGGGCACGACGACCGGCGGCTCCGCCCCGCGACGGACGGTGACGGTCATCGCGTCGGAGACGCTGCTCGGGGGCGGCGTCCCGGGGGAGGCCGTGATGGCGGTGACGGCCGCGGTGAGGGCCGTGACGGCCGTCGCCTCGAGACGGCACCCGGGCTGGGCGCCGCGCTTGGTGGTCACGCTCGCCGTCCCGTCGGCGGCGACCGAGACCCGGTCGGCGAAGCCGGCGATGCCGCCGCGGCGCTCGATGACGACGGGGAACGCGCCCGCCGGACCGGTCGACCCGCTGGACGACGCCGCGTCGGAGCCGGTGGCCGGCTCCTCCGGTGCGGGCCCGCCACCGCCCGCGCCGCAGGCGGTGAGGAGGACGCTCGAGACGAGCAGGACGGCGAGGCGCGGCGTCATCGGGTCATCATGCCCGCCGCCGGACCGGACGGCGCGGCGGAGAGGCCTGGCGGAGGATAGGGGATTCGAACCCCTGAGAGCTTTCACTCAACACGCTTTCCAAGCGTGCGCACTAGGCCACTATGCGAATCCTCCGCGGGGGAGGCTACCGGAGCGCAGGGGGCGCGGAGAAATCGGTCGGAGGCTGTGGGTGCGGTCGGCCAGGATGCAGTGGTGACGGCCCCCACCACCCGCGTCCCCCTGTCCGCGTTCTGGCACGACCTGCCCGTGCCGGCGCGCTGGATGCTGTCGACGATCGTCGTCGACTTCTTCGGCAACGGGCTGGTCCTGCCGTTCTCGGTCGTCTACCTGCACGAGGTCCGCGGCTTCGCGCTGTCGCTCGTCGGCGTGCTGCTGGCGATCCCCGCCCTCGTCGGCATCGTCGTCGTCGGCCCGGGCGGGGCGCTCGTCGACCGGATCGGTGCCCGCCCGGTGATGACCGTCGTCGTCGCCGGCCAGCTCGTCACCCTCGTCGTCTGGGCGACGACGGCCACCGTGCCGCAGGCGGTCGTCGCGACCGTGCTCCAGGGCCTGTTCAACGGCCTGGCGTGGCCGACGGTCAACGCCTTGATCGCCTCGCTCGTCCCGAGCGGCCTGCGCCAGCGGTACTTCGGGGTGAACTTCACCCTGCTCAACCTCGGCATCGGCGTCGGCGGCGTCGTCGGGGGCCTGCTCGTCGACGTCCACCGGCCGGGCACCTTCGTCGCGCTCTACCTCGTCGACGCGGCGACCTTCCTCGCGCCGCTCGCCGTCCTGCTCGGGCCGCTGCGCCACGTCTCGGGCAAGGCCCCCACCCCAGCCGCGGACGCGGTGACGCCGGGCGCCGTCGTGGCCGACGCGGCGACGTACCGGACCCTGCTGCGCGACCCGCGGCTGCTGCCGATCCTCGCCCTGGGCTTCGTCACCGCCTTCATCGGCTACGGCCAGCTCTCCAGCGGGATCCCGGCCTTCGCCCGCGCCGCGTCCGGGATCTCGACCCAGGCCCTCGGCTGGGCCTTTGCGGCCAACACGGCGGTCATCGTCGTCCTGCAGCTCGTCGTCCTGCAGCGCATCGAGGGCCGCCGGCGCACCCGGCTGCTGTGCGTCATGGCGGCGGTCTGGGGCGTGAGCTTCGTCTGCCTCGGGGCCTCCTCGCTCGTGCCCGGCACCGTGTCGGCGGCCCTGCTCTTCGGGGCGTGCGCGTCGGTGTTCGGGCTGGGGGAGACCTTCTTCCAGCCGACCCTGCCGGCGATGGTCAACGACCTCGCTCCGGACCACCTGCGCGGGCGCTACAACGCGATGAGCTCGCTGGTCTTCCAGGTCGCCTCGGTCGTCGCGCCGGCGTGCGCCGGCTTCCTCGTCGGGCACGGCCTCGCCGGGGGGTACGTCGTCCTGCTCCTCGTCGGCTGCCTCGCCGCCGCCGGCCTCGCACTGCTGGCCGAGCGGCGCGTGCCGCCGGAGGTCAACGGGGTGCGTCGCTCGCCGGCCGCCTCCGGTGCCACGACCCGATGATGTGCTCGCGCATGGCGTCCTGCGCGGCCTCGGCGTCGCCCGCGAGCACGGCGTCGTGCACGGCGCGGTGGGCGACGTTCGACAGCCGCATCTCCGCCGCGGTCGGGTCGCCCACGTAGCGCAGACTGCGGTAGGCCTCCATCTGGAGCGTGTGGATCATCGCGCGGCCCAACCGGTTGCCGGACGCCTGCATGACCGCGTCGTGGAAGTCGACGTCGGCGCGCAGGTAGCGGGCGGGGTCGCCGACCTCCTGCTCGAGCAGCGCCATCCGCTCGGTCAGCAGCTCGCGCTGCCGCTGGTCGGCCCGTTGGGCAGCCTGCCCGGCCATCTGGGCCTCGAGCGCGCTGCGGACGTCGACGAGGTCCTCGAGGATGGCCAGCTCGGCGTCGTGGCGGATGACGGCGCTGAGCACGGTGGGGTTGAACAGGTCCCAGTCGCCGAGGTGCCGCACGGTCGTGCCCTGCCCCTGCTGCACCCGGACCAGGCGCATCGACTCCAGTGACTTCACCGCCTCGCGGACGACGGTGCGGCTGACGCCGAAGGTCTGGCACAGCAGCGGCTCGGTCGGCAGCGTCGCGCCCGCCGGGATCTCGCCGCGCACGAGGCGGTCGACGAGCTCGTCGACGACCGCCGTCGCCAGGCGACGCGGCCGGCGCGGCCAGGGCTCGGCGGGCGAGGACCCGGCCAGTCCGGCGGTGCGGGCGGCCGCCGGCCGCTCGGCGGGCCAGGCGCCGTCGTCCTCGGGCGGCAGGGGGTCGCTCGACATGACCGCAGCATAGGCGCGCGTCGAGGGGGCTTGACGTCATACATATGACGAATTATGTTTCGGCACGCAGCGCCGCGCTGGAGCGGCCGACGTACGAAGGAGTACCTCATGAGCTCGAGCCCGGTGACCCGCACGGTGACCCGCACGGCGCCCGCCCGCCGTCCCCTGCGCCCCGGCCGCCGCGCCGTCGCGCTCGCCACCGTCGCGGCCCTCGCGGTCGGCCTCGCCGGCTGCTCGAAGAAGGCCGACGGCGCCGGCGCCGGCGCGAGCGGCGGCGCTAAGCTGACCGCCTCGCAGGTCAAGCTGGCCCTGGTCCCCGGCGGACCGCACCCGTACTTCCAGCCGTGGAAGACCGCGGGGGAGAAGGCCAAGACCGACTTCGGCCTGGGCCAGGTGACGTTCAACGAGACCGCCGGCTGGGACCAGACCAAGCAGAACGACGTCCTCACCTCGCTGGCCGCCCAGGGCTACAACGCCTTCGGGATCTTCGGCGTCAGCCCGGACAACATCAACTCGACCTTCACCGACCTGGAGAAGAAGGGCTTCACCGTCGCCTCGCTCGCCTCCTGCCCCGCGGGCGACAAGGACGAGGCCGCCTTCTGCCTCTCGACCGACGTCGAGTCGGCCGCCTACAAGGCCGCCAAGGCGGCCATCGAGGCGATGGGCGGCCAGGGCGACCTGGTCCACCTCACCGGCAACAAGGTCGACTCCAACACCCAGCGCCGGATCGCCGGGGTGCAGAAGGCCGTCGACGAGACCGGTGGCAAGGTCAAGCTGGTCCAGACCATCACCGACATCGACGTCGACCTCCAGTCGGCCCAGAAGGCGGTGGCCGACCTGCTCGCCGCCCGCGGCAAGGACCTGCAGGGCATCGTCACGACGGCCTACAACCCGGCCGTCGCGGCCGCGTCCGGCGTCAAGCAGGCGGGCCTGCCGATCAAGGTCGTCGCCATCGACGACGACCAGACCATCCTCGCCGGCATCAGCGACGGCTCGGTCGCCGCGACGGTGACGCAGAACCCCGTCGGTCAGGGCTACGTCGGCGGCTACGCGCTGATGAAGCTCTCCACCGGCTGCACGATGAAGCACCCCGGCGTCGTCATCGACTCCGGCTCGTTCGTCGTCACCAAGGCCAACGTCGCGACGTACGACCAGGAGCGGCAGGCCAAGACGGCCGAGCTGAAGAAGGCCTTCGACGCCGAGTACCTCTCCTGCTCCTGACGGGTCCGCCGAGCTCATGACCACCTCCCGCCGCCCGGCCCGCGTCACGGCCGCCCGCACGCTGCTCGTCGACCTCCCGGTCGAGACGCCGCGCACCGACGCGAGCCAGTCCTTCCTCAAGCAGGAGACGGTCCTCGTCGAGCTCGAGACCGACGACGGGGCGAGCGGGCTGGGCTACAGCTACACGATCGGCACCGGCGGCACCGCGGTCGTCGCCCTGCTCAAGGACTACCTGCTCCCGCAGCTCCTCGGGCAGGACCCCGACCAGGTCGAGGCCTGCTGGCGGCGCCTGTACGACGCCACCCGGGCCACGGCCGTCGGCGCCATCACCTCCCTCGCCCTGGCCGCCGTCGACACGGCCCTGTGGGACCGACGCTGCCGGGTCCTCGGGCAGCCCCTGGCGACGGCGGCCGGGGGAGCCAAGTCGCGGATCCCGCTCTACAACACCGAGATCGGCTGGCTGCACCTCACCGTCGACGAGCTCGTCGCCGGCGCGGAGAAGGCCGTCGCCGCCGGTGACCGCGGCGTGAAGATCAAGGTGGGCAAGGCCTCCCCGGCCGAGGACGCCGAGCGGCTCCGCGCCGTCCGCGAGGCCATCGGCCCGCACCGCGACCTCATGGTCGACGCCAACCAGGCCTTCACCCTCGCCGAGGCCGTCCGCCGCGCGCCGGCCCTCGAGGAGGTCGGCGTCCTGTGGTTCGAGGAGCCGCTGCGGGCCGAGGACGTCCTCGGCCACGAGCAGCTCGCCCGGGCCACGAGCGTCCCCGTCGCGGTCGGCGAGTCGATGTACTCGGTCGGCCAGTTCGCGCAGTACCTCGCCCGCGGGGCGGCCGGCTTCGTGCAGCCGGACGTCGCCCGCGTCGGCGGGATCACCCCGTGGCTCAAGGTCGCCCACGCGGCCGAGGCCCACGGCGTCGAGGTCGCCCCGCACTTCCTCATGGAGCTGCACGTCGGCCTGTGCGGAGCGGTCACCAACAGCCGCTACCTCGAGTACATCCCCCAGCTGCGGACCGTCACGACGACCGAGCTCACCGTGGACGACGGGTACGCCGTCGTCCCGACCACCCCCGGCCTCGGCATCGACTGGGACCGGGACGCCCTCGACCGGATGAGAGTGCGATGACGACCACCGGCACCCCGCCGACCACCACCCCACCCGCCGCCGCGTCGCCGCCCGCCGCGACGACCGCCCGCCGGGGCCTGCCCTGGTGGGCCAACCCCCGGATCGGCCTCGTGCTGCTCGTCCTCGTCGTCGGAGGGGTCTTCACCGCGCTGCGGCCCTCCTTCCTCGACGTCGACCTCACGCTGGTCCCGATGCAGTCCGACATCAGCGTCTTCGTCGTCGTCGGGCTGGCCCAGCTCGCCGTCCTCTCGCTGGGGCACATGAACCTCGCGGTGGGCCGGATGGCCGCCCTGTCCGCCTTCGCCACCGGCTTCACGTACGACGTCCTGCACGCCCCGCTGCTCGTCGGCCTGCTCGTCGGTCTCGTCGTCGGCGCCCTCGTCGGGGCGCTGGCCGGCGGCATCATCACCTGGACGGGGGTCAACTCCTTCGTCGTCACGCTCGCCCTCGACTTCGGCCTGCTCGGCCTGGTGTCGCTGCTCTACGGCTGGTTCGCCAACGGCGTCGCCTTCAGCGTCCACCCCGACGGGATGGACGCCCTGCGCTCGGACACCTTCCAGGACTACTGCGCCGGCGACGTCTGCGGGCCGCCGGTGCCGCTCGTCGTCCCCATCGCGCTCGTCGCGCTCGTCGCGGTCGGCGTCCTCTTCCGCTTCTCGCGCCTGGGCCGCGAGATCCTCATGACCGGCTCCAGCCCGCGCGCCGCGCTGCTCTCCGGCATCCCCGTCGCGCGCCGCACGATCCAGGCCCACGCCTTGTCGGGCCTGCTGTGCGGGCTCGCCGGCTTCCTCCTCGCGGTGACGAGCGGCGCCTTCTCGGCCAACGTCGGCGAGCAGTTCCTGCTGCCGTCGTTCCTCGCGCCCGTCCTCGGTGGGACGCTGCTCGCCGGTGGCGCCGTCAGCGTCCTCGGCACCCTGCTCGGCGCGGTCCTCAACGCCGTCATCCAGAAGGGCCTCAACCTCCTGCAGTTCGAGGTCGACCAGCTGCAGGTCTACCTCGGGGTCGTGCTCCTGCTCGCGCTGTCGCTCGACCGCGTCCGGCACGTCCTCGCCGACCGCCGAGGAGTGCGCGCATGACCGCCCCCCTGCTCACCGGCCCCGAGGCCGGGGCGCCCGCGGCCGGCCGCACCACGCGGCTGCGGACGTCGCTGCGCCGTACGGAGGTCGTCCTCGCCGGCATCGCCGTCGCGGCCTTCGTCGTCCTCGCCCTCACCACGGGCGGCAACCTCGTGCAGCCGAGCACGCTGCAGGCGATCCTGCAGTACCTCGCGGTGCCGATCGTCATCGGTCTGGCCCAGATGGTCGTCCTCGCCGTCGGCCAGATGAACCTCTCGGTCGGGGTGCTCACCGGGCTCACCGCCGTCGTGGCCGCCTCGCTCATGGTCGACGCGGGACTGCCCGCCGGGCTCGCCGTCGTCGCGGCCCTCCTGCTCGGCCTGCTCGTCGGGCTGACCAACGGGCTGCTCGTCGTCCTCACCCGGATCAACGGGTTCATCGTCACGCTCGCGACGATGACCATCGTCGCCGGGATCCGCTACGGCGTGCACGGCACCGGCACCTACCAGGGCTACTCGCCGGGGCTGGTGTCGCTCGGCCGCGCCTCGGTCCTCGGCGTCCCGACGGTCTTCCTCGCGGCGGTCGTCGTCGCCGTGCTGGTCGCGCTCTTCTTCGCCCGCGGCGTCGTCGGCCGGCAGATGCTGGCCAGCGGCGGCAACCCGCTCGCCGCCCGGCTCTCCGGGATCTCCAACGACCGCTCCGTCGTCGTCGCCCACGCCCTGTCCGGGCTGCTCGCCGGTGTCGCCGGGGTCCTCGTCGTCGCGCTCTCCGGCTCGGTCAACGCGAGCATCGGCGACGACCTGCTCCTGCCGAGCTTCGCCGCCCCCATCATCGGCGGCGTCGCGCTGGCCGGCGGCGTGGTCAGCGTCCTCGGCACCTGCCTCGCCGCCTTCATCGTGCGCCTCGTCGACGTGGCGCAGGCGCAGTACAACATCAACCCGCGCTGGGTCGACCTCGTCGTCGGCGCCGTCGTCCTCGGCGCGGTCCTCGTCAGCCAGAAGCGCGTCAAGGAGGGCTCGTCGTGAGGCTGCTCGCCACCGACCTCGTCAAGGTCTTCCCGGGCGTCCGCGCCCTCGACGGGGTGACCATCGACCTGCTCCCCGGCACGGTGCACGCCCTGCTCGGTGAGAACGGCGCCGGCAAGAGCACCCTCATCAAGGTGCTCACCGGCGTGCACCGCCCCGACGGCGGGACCCTGCGGGTGCTGCCCGACCCGACCGGTGCGCCCTCGGTGCCCGGCCCCGGCGAGGGGGAGGAGCTGTCGTTCGCCGGCCCCTCGCAGGCCCAGGCCGCCGGCATCGGGGTCGTGCACCAGGAGCGCAACCTCGTCCCCGGCTTCTCCGTCGCCGAGAACATCGCCCTGCAGGACGTGCCGCGCCGCCGCGGCCTCGTCGACCGCGCCGCGACCCGTGACCTGGCCGCGCGCTGCCTGGCCGAGCTCGAGGTGGACCTCGACCTCGACCGCCCCGTCGCCGAGCTGTCCGTCGCGCAGATGCAGCTCGTCGAGATCGCCAAGGCGCTGGCGACCCAGAGCCGCGTCCTGCTCCTCGACGAGCCGACGTCCTCGCTCACCTCCGACGAGGCCGACCACCTGTACGCCGTCGTGCGCCGGCTGCGCGACAGCGGCCGCACCGTCGTCCTCGTCAGCCACAAGCTCGAGGAGGTCTTCGCGATCGCCGACACCGTCACCGTCCTGCGCGACGGCCGCAGCGTCGCCCAGGGCCTCCCGCTGTCCGGACTGACGCGCAGCGAGGTCGTCGACCTCATGGTCGGGCGCGCGCACGCCGACCTCGAGCTCGACGCCCGCACCGTCGACCGCGACGCCACCCCGGCCCTCGAGCTGCGCGGGGTCAGCACGGCCGGGGGCCACCGCGACGTCTCGCTCGTCGTCCGCCCCGGTGAGATCCTCGGCCTCTACGGCCTGGTCGGGGCCGGCCGTAGCGAGCTCGCCCGGGCCGTCCTCGGCCTCGACACGATCACCGCCGGCACGGTCCTCGTCGACGGCGGCGAGGTGCGCATCGGCTCCGTCGGCGAGGCTTTGCGCAAGCACCGCATCGGTTACGTCTCCGAGAACCGCAAGGAGGAGGGCGTCTTCCTCGAGCAGACCATCTCGCGCAACGTCGCCGTCACCGTGTGGGACCGGCTGGCCCGCTGGGGCCTGGTCCGCGACCGCTCCGAGGACGGCGTCCTCGACCGCTACGCCGAGCGGCTCGGGATCCGGCTGTCCGGTCCCCGTCAGCTGGCCGGCCAGCTCTCCGGCGGCAACCAGCAGAAGGTCTCGCTGGCCAAGTGGCTGGCCGCGGACTGCCGCGTCCTCGTCGTCGACGAGCCGACCGTCGGCATCGACGTACGCACCAAGGCCGCCTTCCACGAGCTCATCGCCGAGCTGGCCGAGCGCGGCCTCGCCATCCTGCTCATCAGCTCCGACCTGCCCGAGATGGTCACCCTCGCCGACCGGATCGGCGTCATGCGCGAGCACCGTCTCGTCGGCGAGGTCGACAACGACCACCACTACGCCACGATGAGCGGGAAGGTCATCCGGCTGGTCCACGGCGAGGGGGCCGAGGCACCCGCCGCCTGACCGGCACGACCCCCGTACGACCCCGTACGACCCCGTACGACCCCCGGCGACACCCCCGAGAGCACGAGGAGCACCACCCATGAAGCTGGCCCGGATCGGCGACCCCGGCGCGGAGCGCCCGGCCGCCCTGCACGACGACGGCACCTGGCGCGACCTGAGCGGCGTCGTCGGCGACGTCGACGGCGTCCTGCTCGGGGGTGGCCCCGCCGCCCTCGACGCGGTGCGCGAGGCCCTGGCCGGTGACCTGCCCGTGCTGGAGCCGGGCCGCTTCGGCCCGCCCGTGGCCGGCATCGGCAAGATCATCTGCATCGGCCTCAACTACCGCGACCACGCCGCCGAGACCGGCGCGCAGGCACCGGCCGAGCCGATCGTCTTCATGAAGGCCGCCGACACCGTCGTCGGTCCGCACGACACCGTCCTCGTCCCGCGCCGCTCGACCAAGACCGACTGGGAGGTCGAGCTCGCCGTCGTCATCGGCGCGACCGCCCGTTACCTCGAGAGCCCCGACGACGCGGCCGCGCACATCGCCGGCTACGCCACGAGCAACGACGTCTCCGAGCGCGAGTTCCAGATCGAGCGCGGCGGCCAGTGGGACAAGGGCAAGAACTGCGAGACGTTCTACCCGCTCGGCCCCTGGCTCGTCACCGCCGACGAGGTCGCCGACCCGCAGGCGCTGCGGCTGACCCTCTCGGTCAACGGCGAGAGCAAGCAGGACGGCACGACCGCCGACATGATCTTCGGCGTCCACCACCTCGTGCACTACCTCAGCCAGTTCATGGTGCTGCGCCCCGGCGACGTCATCAGCACCGGCACCCCCGCGGGCGTCGGGATGGGCCAGGGCACCTACCTCACGGAGGGCGACGTGGTCGAGCTCGAGATCGAGGGGCTCGGCGCGCAGCGCCAGGAGGTGGGGCAGGCGTGAGCACGCTCGAGTTCGACGGGCTCAGAGCCCTCGTCACCGGCGGCGCCTCCGGCATCGGCCTGGCCATCGCCCGCGCCCTGCTCGCGCGCGGCGCGCGCGTCGCCGTCCTCGACCGCGACGTGACCGCCGTCCAGGACGACGCCGACCTCGTGGCCGTGACGGCCGACGTCACCGACGACACCGCCGTCCGCGCCGCCGTCGCCGAGGCGGTCGAGCGGCTCGGCGGCCTCGACGTCCTGTGCAACAACGCCGGGGTCGGTGCGGCCGGCGGGGTCGAGGACAACGACGACGAGGAGTGGCACCGCGTCTACGACGTCAACGTCGTCGGCCCGGTCCGCGTCACCCGCGCCGCCCTCCCGGCCCTGCGGGAGTCGTCGCACGCGGCGATCGTCAACACCTGCTCGATCGCCGCCACCGCGGGACTGCCGCAGCGGGCGCTGTACGGCGCCACCAAGGGCGCCGTCCAGTCGCTCACCCTCGCCATGGCCGCCGACCTGCTCCCCGAGGGCATCCGCGTCTGCGCGGTCAACCCCGGCACCGCCGACACCCCGTGGGTGGGGCGCCTGCTCGACGCGGCGGCCGACCCGGCGGCCGAGCGCGCCGCCCTCGAAGCCCGGCAGCCGCACGGCCGGCTCGTCTCGGCCGACGAGGTGGCGCACGCCGTCTGCTACCTCGCCTCGCCGCTCGCCGGGTCGACCACCGGGACGACGCTCGCCGTCGACGGCGGCATGGACCGCCTGCGGCTGCGCCCGCCGGCCCCCCGCTCGTGACCGGCCCCCGCCGCGTCGCCCAGGTGGTGCGGCTCAAGGACGGCGCCGAGGAGGAGTACCGGCGGCTGCACGACGCCGTCTGGGAGGACGTCCTCGAGCAGATCCGGCGCAGTCACATCTCCAACTACTCGATCTTCCTGCGCGACGGCCTGCTCTTCGCCTACTTCGAGTACACCGGGGACGACCTGGCCGCCGACCTCGCCGCGATGGCGCAGGACGAGCGCACCCGCGAGTGGTGGACCCTCACCGACCCGCTCCAGGAGCCGGTGGCCACCGCCGAGCAGGGGCAGTGGTGGGCGCCCCTCGAGGAGGTGTTCCACACGCCATGACCGCCACCCCGGCCCCCGGCCGGACCCTCACGGTCGACGCGCACCATCACGTCTGGGACGTCGAGCAGCGCGAGCACGCGTGGCTCGCGGGCCTGCCCGCGATCCGGCGCACCTTCGACACGGGCGACCTGCGTCCGCTCGCCCGGGCGGCCGGCGTCGACGGCACCGTGCTCGTGCAGGTGCTCAACTCGGCGCAGGACACGCACGACTTCCTCGCCGTCGCCGCGCAGGACCCGCTCGTCCTCGGGGTCGTCGGCTGGGTCGACCTCACCGCACCCGACGTCCCCGTCCAGGTCGCGCGGCTGCGCGCGCTCCCCGGGGGCGACCGGCTCGTCGGCGTGCGGCACCTCGCCGCCGACGAGCCCGACCCTCGCTGGCTGCTGCGCGACGACGTCGTCCGCGGCCTGCGGGCGCTCGCCACCACCGGCCTCCCGTACGACGTCCTGCTGGCCCACGACCGGCTCCCGGTCGCCGTCGAGCTGGCCGCCCTCGTGCCGGAGCTGCCGCTCGTCCTCGACCACCTCGGCAAGCCCGCCATCGCGGACGGGGTCCTCGACCCGTGGCGCGCGCACGTGAGCGCCCTGGCCGCGCACGAACAGGTCCACGTCAAGCTCTCCGGGATGGTCACCGAGGCCGGCGACGGGTGGACCGTCGGGATGCTGCGCCCCTACGCCGAGCACGTCCTGGCCGCGTTCGGCGCGGACCGCGTGATGGCCGGGTCCGACTGGCCCGTCAGCCTGCTCGCGGCGTCGTACGGCGACGTCGTGGACGCGAACCGGGCGCTGGTCGCCGGGCTGTCGACCGACGAGCGGGCCGCCGTCCTCGGCGGCACCGCCACCGCGTTCTACGGTCTGACCCCCCGGCCCGAGGAGCCGGCGTCGTGACCGACCTGCTCGACGAGCGCCGCCCGGTCGGTCCCCGAGGTCTGCCGCTGCCGCGGCTGGGTCTCGGCACCGCCCCGCTCGGCAACCTCTACCGGGCCGTGGACGACGACACCGCCCGGGGCGTGCTCGACACCGCGTGGGATCTCGGCGTGCGGCACTTCGACACGGCGCCGCACTACGGGCTGGGCCTGGCCGAGCGTCGGCTCGGCGCCGCGCTCGCCGGCCGCCCGCGCGACGAGGTCGTCGTCAGCACCAAGGTCGGCCGGCTGCTGCGGCCCAACCCGCACCCGACCGGCTCGGACCTGGCCCACGTCTTCGAGGTGCCCGACGACCTCACGCGGGTGCGCGACTACTCCGCCGACGGGGTCCGCCGCTCGCTCGAGGAGAGCCTCGAGCGGATGGGCCTGGACCGGGTCGACGTCGTCTACGTCCACGACCCCGACGACCACCTCGACCAGGCGGTCGCCGAGGCCGTGCCCGCGCTCGCCGCCCTGCGCGACGAGGGGGTCGTCGGTGCCGTCGGCGCCGGGATGAACCAGGGGCCGGCGCTGGAGCGGATCGTCCGGGAGAGCGATGTCGACGTGGTCATGCTCGCCGGGCGCTGGACCCTGCTCGACCGCAGTGGGCTGCCGCTGCTGGAGACGTGCGCCGAGCGCGGCGTCGCCGTCGTGGCCGCGGCGCCCTACAACTCCGGGATCCTCGCCACCGACACCCCGCCGGCCGACGCGCACTTCGACTACGGACCGGCCGGCCCGCAGCTGGTCGCCCGCGCCCACGAGCTGGCCGCGCTGGCCGCCGCGCACGGCACCCGGCTGCCGCACGCCGCCCTGCACTTCCCCCCGCGCCACCCGTCCGTCGCCGCCGTCGTGGCCGGCGCGGCGGATCCCGACCAGGTGCGTGCCCTCGTCGAGGGCGCCCGCGCCACCGTCCCCCCGGCCTTCTGGGCCGCCGCCGACCCGACCGACCCCCGACCGACCGCACGAACCGGAGACCCCTCATGACGACGATCACGACGATGACGACCACCGACGTGCGGTTCCCCACGTCGCGCGAGCTCGACGGCTCCGACGCCATGAACCCCGACCCGGACTACTCCGCGGCGTACGTCGTCCTGCAGGCCGACGACGGCAGCCGCGGCGACGGTTTCGTCTTCACGATCGGCCGCGGCAACGAGGTCGAAGTCGCCGCCCTCGCGGCGCTGGAGGCGCACGTCGTCGGCCGGTCGCTCGACGGCCCGGACGACCTCGCGGCCCTCTCGCACTCGATGGTCGGCGACAGCCAGCTGCGCTGGCTCGGCCCCGAGAAGGGCGTCATGCACATGGCCATCGGTGCCGTCGTCAACGCGGCCTGGGACCTCGTCTCGCGCCGGGCCGGCCTGCCGCTGTGGCAGTACGTCGCCTCGCTCACCCCCGAGCAGCTCGTCGACCAGGTCGACTTCCGCTACCTCACCGACGCCCTCGACCGCGACCAGGCGCTGGAGATCCTGCGTCGCGCCGAGCCGGGCCGCGCCGAGCGCACCGCCGCGCTGCTGCGCGACGGCTACCCCGCCTACACGACCTCGCCCGGCTGGCTCGGGTACGACGACGCCAAGGTCGAGCGCCTCAGCCGTCAGGCCGTCGCCGACGGCTTCGCCCAGATCAAGCTCAAGGTCGGCGGCGACCTCGCCGACGACGTGCGCCGTCTCGGCATCGCCCGCGCCGCCGTCGGGCCGGACATCCGGGTCGCCGTCGACGCGAACCAGCGCTGGGGCGTCGACGAGGCCGTGCAGTGGATGGAGGCGCTGGCGCCGTACGACCCCTACTGGATCGAGGAGCCGACCAGCCCGGACGACGTCCTCGGCCACGCGGCCATCCGCGCCAAGGTCGCCCCGATCAAGGTGGCCACGGGCGAGCACGTGCAGAACCGGGTCGTGTTCAAGCAGCTGCTGCAGGCCGGCGCGATCGACGTCCTCCAGCTCGACGCCGCCCGCGTCGGCGGAGTCAACGAGAACCTCGCGATCCTCCTGCTGGCCGCGAGGTTCGGTGTGCCCGTCTGCCCGCACGCCGGCGGCGTCGGCCTGTGCGAGCTGGTCCAGCACCTGTCGATGGTCGACCTCGTCGCCGTCAGCGGGCAGACCCAGGACCGGGTCATCGAGTACGTCGACCACCTGCACGAGCACTTCGAGGACCCGACGGTCATCGAGCACGGCCGGTACGTCGCCCCGACCGCCCCGGGCTTCTCGGCCCGGATGAAGCAGGAGTCGCTGGACGCCTACCGCTTCCCGGACGGGTCCGCCTGGGCCTGAGCCGCACGGGTTTCCGGTCGGGCGGTCGCACCGCCTATGCTCGTCGTCGGCACCCCGCGTGGTGGTACCTCACCGAACTCCCCCAGGGCAGGAATGCAGCAAGGGTAGGCGAGCTCTTCCAGGTACGCGGGGTGTCTTCGCGTCCTCCTGCCCGTCCGGCGGGTGCGGCCGCCGACGCGGCGGTGGCAGGGTCGGTACCACCGACACCGCCGTCGATCAGGAGAACCCCATGGCCTTCCCCGGACTGGCCCACGTGGCCGTCACCGTCCGCGACCTCGAGCGCTCCGTCCCGTGGTACGCGCGCCTCTTCGGCTCCGACCCCGTCCTCGACGAGGACGAGCAGGCGGGCACCTTCCACCACACCGTCTGGCTGCTCGACGGCGGCCAGCTCTTCGGGCTGCACCAGCACGTCTCGGCGGCGGAGGGTGAGGTCGACGCGACGCGTCCCGGCCTCGACCACGTCGGCTTCGCCGTCGCCGACCGCGCGGAGCTGGACGAGTGGGCCGGCCGCCTCGACGAGCTGGGCATCGAGCACGGCGGCGTCGTCGTCGCGCCGTACGGCGCCGGCCTGTCCTTCAAGGACCCCGACGGCATCCCGCTCGAGCTCTTCGCCCCCGCCGGCTGAGAGGCATCGACCCGCGTTGCGTCCGAGAGGTCGGCGGCAGCAGCCGCCGACCTCTCGGACGCAGGCTCAGTCGCGGTGCGCGTCGGTCAGCGCGCGCACCCGGTGCCGGCCCCAGGCGACGACGAGCGCCGACCCGATCAGCAGCGCGACGGGAGCCTGCCCGCGCAGCGACGCCGAGCCGAGCATGGCCGTCGCGCCGGTGCCGACGACCGCGGCGGCGATGAGCGGGACGGCGTACGCGAGCAGCATCGTCCCCAGCCGACCGCCGGGGGAGATGAGCGAGGCGTCCCCCCCGGGCAGCGGCCGGAAGGCCGCCATCAGCTGGGCGCCGAGGACGGCGGCCCCGAGCACGAGCGCCCACGGCAGCCCGAGCGCGGAGGCGCCGCCGAGGGCGACGGTCGCGCCACCGACCACGAGCGTGACGAGCCCGTACGCTGCCCCGGGGACGACGAGGTGGGTCAGCGCCTCCGTCGACGGGTCGAGCCCGACGAGCGGCACCGTGCCGGAGTTGTCGCCCTGCAGCCGCAGCCCCTCCGCCCACTGGCCGACGCCGAGGTAGGCCAGGACGGTGCCGGCGAGGGCGACGACGCTCGGCACGCCGGGCGTCGCCGCGTGGACGACCGCGAAGGCACCCACGCCGGTGAGCGCGACGCCGGTGACCAGCGCCCCGGGGGAGCGGCGCAGCCCGAGGACGTCGCGGCGGACCATGGTCCCCCGCGGCCCGGCGGCGCGCAGGCGCCGCCCGCGGGCGCGGGTCGTGGGCGCGGCGACCTCGAGGCGCACGGCCCGCAGGTCACCGGCGAGCACCCCACCGCCGACGCCTGCCGACCGCGCGGCCTGTGCCCGCAGCGAGGCGAGCGGCAGGGAGCGCAGCGAGCGCGCGGGGCGGGCCAGGGTGCCGGACCCCGGGCGTCCGTGCCCGCGGTTGTCGCGTCCGCGCACCTGCCCCTCGAGCCAGGCCCAGGCGACCAGCAGGGCGGCGACCCCGCCGACGGCGACCGCCGGGAGCAGGACGAGGGGCCCGGTGACGGCGGCGATGGCGAGTCCGGCCCCGGCGACCAGGCCCGCGAGCAGGCCGCCGGTGAGGCAGCCGACGAGGGCCAGCCGCCACCACCGGCGCAGGACGACGGCCCGGTCGAGCGGGCTCGTCGCGACGTGGTCGAGGTAGGGCAGGTCCGGGACGGCCGGCCCCCGGACGGCGCCGGCGCGGAAGGCGAGGGCGAGCAGGGCCACGAGCGCGACGACGCCGACGACGGGACCGCGGACGCCGCCGAGGTGCTCGGCCAGCCACCGCGCGTCGAGGAAGCGGAAGAGCTGCTGCGAGGCGGGGACGCCGTACGCGCCCGCCGCGATGACCGCGACGTAGACGGCGTAGACGGCGTTCCCCTCGCCCTGGCGGTCGCCCGTGACGACCCGGCGGGCGTCGGCGAGCCGGGCCCGGTCCTCGCCGCTCACGCGGGCACCACGTCGACGACGTCGTCGGCGACGGCCTCGATGAGCTGCGGGTCGTGCGAGGCGATGACCAGCGCCGTCCCCTCCGCCTTGCGCTGCCCGAGCAGCCGGCCGAGCAGGTCGCGCTTGTGCGTGTCGAGTCGCTGCTCGGGCTCGTCGAGCAGCAGCACCCGGGCGGGCCGGACGAGGGTGAGCGCGAGGTGGAACAGCTGCTGCTGCCCGGAGGACAGCTCGTGCGGGAACCGGTCCTCGAGGTGACCGATCTCGAGCGTCGCCAGCATCGCCTCGGCGCGCTCCTGCGCCCCGTCGCCCCGACCCCAGGTGGCGTCGACGAGGACGAGGTGGTCGACGAGGGTGAGGTCGCGGTACGACGTCGGCGCCCCCAGCAGCGCCGCGATCGCCGCCCGGCACACGGGGTCGCGCTCGTCGACCGTGCGCCCCTCGAGGGTGACGGTCCCCGTGCTGGGCGCCGTGGTCCCGGCCAGCAGGCGCAGGAGGGTCGTCTTGCCCGAGCCGTTCTCGCCGCGCAGCACCGTGCAGCGGCCGGCCGCCACGGACACCGTCGTCGGGCGGACCAGGTGCGCCCCGTCGACGGACTTGCCCGCGGCGCTCGCGAGGAGCAGGGCCTCCGGAGCGGCCTTCGGACGGGCGGCGGCCTTGGCGCGGGAGCGGGGCATGGTCCGCAGTCTGCCGCGCTCCGGTGGGAGCGCCGCTCAGGACCCCGCGGGGCGGGCGGCGTCGGTCCACACCTCCACCACCTCGAGGATGCGGCCGTCGACCCCGACCCGGGCGAAGGTCGCGACGCCGTACGTCTCCCGGCCGTCGGTGACGACGCACCGGACCACGGCGCGGTCACCGGCCCGGACGTGGTCCGCGACCGTGACCCGCCAGTCGCCGGGGTAGTCGGCCTGGAAGGCGACGAAGGCGTCGGCGTCGAGGGTGCGCCCGTCGTGGACGAACTCTGCGCGGAACCCGTCGTCCAGCAGGGCCCGCAGGCCCGGCCAGTCCTGCCGGTCGAGGGCGTCGGCGTAGTGCAGCAGGGGGGCGTCGGCATCGGTCGGGAGGGTCATGGCGGGAGCGTCCCACCCGCCACCCACAGGGCCGCGGATCGCGGGGACGGGCTGTCGCCCCGCCCGGTTAGGCTCCACCGGGTGACGACCGCGCTCTACCGCCGCTACCGGCCCGAGAGCTTCGCCGAGGTCATCGGCCAGGAGCACGTGACGGGTCCGCTCATGCAGGCGCTGCGGACGGGGCGGATCAACCACGCCTACCTGTTCAGCGGCCCCCGCGGCTGCGGGAAGACGACGAGCGCGCGGATCCTCGCCCGCTGCCTCAACTGCGAGCAGGGACCGACCGCGACCCCGTGCGGCACGTGCGACTCGTGCGTGGCCCTGGCCCGCGGCGGCCCCGGCACCGTCGACGTCATCGAGATCGACGCGGCCAGCCACGGCGGTGTCGACGACGCGCGCGACCTGCGCGAGCGGGCGTCGTACGGGCCGGCCCAGAGCCGCTTCAAGATCTACATCATCGACGAGGCGCACATGGTGACGCCGCAGGGCTTCAACGCGCTGCTGAAGATCGTCGAGGAGCCCCCGGAGCACGTGAAGTTCGTCTTCGCGACGACCGAGCCCGAGAAGGTCATCGGCACCATCCGCTCGCGGACGCACCACTACCCCTTCCGGCTCGTCCCGCCGGCGCAGCTGAGCGACTACCTCCAGCACCTGTGCGACGAGGAGGGCGTGCGCGTCGCGCCCGGCGTGCTCGGCTTCGTCGTGCGCGCGGGCGGCGGCTCGGTCCGCGACTCCCTCTCCGTCCTCGACCAGCTCATCGCCGGGTCGGGTGAGGAGGGACTGACGTACGACGGCGCCGCGGCCCTGCTCGGCTTCACCGACGGCGAGCTGCTCGACGCGACGGTCGAGGCCTTCGCCGCCCGTGACGGGGCCGCCGTCTTCACCCAGGTCGACCGGGTCATCGAGTCGGGGCACGACCCCCGCCGGTTCGTCGAGGACCTGCTCGAGCGGCTGCGCGACCTCATCGTCGTCGCCGCGGTGGCCGAGGGGGCCGGTGCGGTCCTGCGCGGGCTGCCCGAGGACCAGCTGGACCGGATGCGCTCGCAGGCCGCCCGCTTCGGCGCCGCCGCGCTCACCCGCGCGGCCGACATCGTCAACACCGGCCTGACCGAGATGACCGGCGCGACCGCGCCGCGACTGCAGCTCGAGCTCATCTGCGCGCGCATCCTCCTGCCCGCCGCCTCCGGCGAGCAGGGGTACGGCGCCCGCCTCGACCGGCTCGAGCGCCGGCTCGACCTCGGCGGCGCGCCCTCGTCGGCGACCGCCGCCCCCGCCTCCGGTCTGCCCTCGGCGCCGCCGGAGCCGCGCCGCACCCCCGCCCCGGCGCCGCCGGACCCGTCCCGGGACGAGCACCGGGACGAGCACCGGGACGAGGCCCCGCCCCCGGAGCGCGCGCAGCCGGTGCGGCCCGAGCCCGAGCGGCGGGAGCCCGAGCGGCGGGAGCCGGAGCGGCGGGAGCCCGAGCGCGGTCCGGACCCGGTCACGGCGCCGACCGCGGCCGCGTCGCCCCGCGAGACGGGGGTGCAGGTCGAGGCCGCCCCGTCCGCGCCACCGGCCGGCGGCCTCGACGTCGCCGCGATCCGCCGGGTCTGGCCGGACGTCCTCGCCCGCATCTTCCGGATGAGCCGGGTCACGTGGACCTTCGTGTCGCAGAACGCCCAGGTGCAGGACTACGACGGCCGACGCCTCGTCCTCGGGATCACGACCCAGGGCCTGGCCAACACCTTCCGCTCGGGCAAGCACCCCGAGGTCGTCCGGCAGGCCCTCATCGACGAGATCGGTCTCGACGTCCCCGTCGAGGGCATCCCCTCGACCGACGTCCCGCCCTCGTCGCCCCCGCCGGACGACGAGCCCGGGCGTCCGGGGGGCGGCCCGGGTGCCGGTCCCGCGGGCGGGGGCCCGACGGCGTCCCCCGGCTCGTCGGCGTCGTCGGCGTCGTCGGCGTCGTCGGTGCCGTCCGCCTCGTCGGGGTCGTCCGCCTCGTCGGGCCCGGCGTCGCCCGCGCCCGCGAGCGCGGACTGGGGGCAGGCGTCGACCGGGCCGGCGCCGGACTGGGCGTCGGGCGCGCCGTCGGGCACCACGGCCGCGACCCCACCCGCGCGCCCGCACCGGGAGCCGGAGGTCGCGGCGCCGCCGATGGTCCCCGCGGCGGACCACGCCGCCCGGGCCGCCGGGGTGCGCGAGGAGCTGGCCCGCGCCCGCCAGACCGCGGCCGACCGGCAGGAGCGCGCCGCCGGCGAGACCGCCGTCGACGACGCGCCGTACGTCCCCGCGGCCGACGACGAGGCGAGCCCGGACGACGAGGACTTCGCCCCCTCCGGGGCGGTCGGCCGGGAGGTCGTCGAGCGGGTCCTCGGCGGCAAGGTGCTGGGGGAGTTCGAGGACCACTGACCCGCGGTCACGGCCGCGGGGAGCAGCGTTGCCGACCCCGTACGGCGCCGGTAGGTTTACCTTGAGCGCGAGGTAAGGCGTATCCGCCCGGTGCGCCCCCGTGCCATCGACCGAGAAGGAGCACCGCATGCCCACCCGCACCGCCCGCACCGCCTGGACCGGCACCCTGCAGGAGGGGACCGGCGTCGTCGAGCTCGTCAGCTCCGACCAGGGCCGCTTCGACGTCTCCTTCCCGAAGCGCGCGGCGGAGGACGCCGACGGCACGACGAGCCCGGAGGAGCTCATCGCGGCGGCTCACTCGTCCTGCTTCGCGATGCAGCTGTCCGCCCTCATCGCCGAGGCCGGCGGCACCCCGCAGAGCCTCGACGTGTCCGCGGACGTCTCGCTCGGCCCGGACAAGGCCGGCGGCTTCCGCCTCACCGGCATCGCGCTGACGGTCCGCGGCCAGGTCGACGGCCTGGACGCCGACGGCTTCGCCAAGGCCGCCGACGCCGCCAAGGCGTCCTGCCCCGTGAGCAAGGCCCTCACCGGGGTCGACATCACCCTGGACGCGCAGCTCGCCTGAACGGTCGGTCCCGCCAGGGACCGTCCCGAACGCCCCGGTGTCCCGCCCATCAGCGAGGCACCGGGGCGTCCTCGTCCCGGACGGCGCCCGACCCCTCCGGCTCCCCGGCACTAGGGTCGGGCCGTGATGTACCGCGCGGGACACCTGCTGCTGCGGCCGCTGACCCAGCTGCTGTGGCGGCCCACGGTGGTCGGTGCCGAGCACGTGCCGATGAGCGGTGGGGTCATCCTCGCGAGCAACCACTTCAGCTTCATCGACTCCTTCGTCATCCCGCTCACCGCCCCGCGCAAGGTGCGCTTCCTCGCGAAGGACGCCTACTGGCAGGGGCGGGGGCCGCTGGCGCTCGCCCGGCGCGGGTTCATGGACGCGATGGGGGCCATCCCCGTGGACCGCCAGTCCTCCCGCGCCGCCCAGGACTCCCTCGACGCCGCCCTCGAGGTGCTGCGTGCCGGGGACGCGTTCGGCATCTACCCGGAGGGCACGCGCTCGCGCGACGGACGGCTCTACCGGGGCCGCACCGGGGTGGCGTGGCTGGCACTCACCGCGGGTGTCCCCGTGGTGCCGGTCTCGCTGTCGGGCACCGCGCAGGTGATGCCCATCGGGGCGACCCGGCCGCGGGTCGCGCCCGTGACGGTGCGCTTCGGTCCGCCGATCGACGTGGCCCGCCGGTGGGCCGGCGTCCCGCAGGGACGGGCCCGTCGGGAGGTCACCGACGAGGTGATGGACGCCATCGCCGCCCTGTCCGGCCAGGAGCGCGCGGCCGCGTACAACGACCTGCCGGCGGACGCGCACGGGCCGGCCATCGGGACCTGAGGGCCGGGGGAGCCCGACCTCCGGGCCCTTGTTGCGATTCGGTTGCAACAAGGGGTGGTGGAACCTAGAGTCGGCTCGTGACGACCACCGCCTCGCGCGCCGTCCCCACCCACCCCCGCCCCGGCCCGCGGTTCGACCGCGACCAGCGGCGGAGCCTGTGGGGGATGGGGCTGTTCATCCTGCTGCTGCACGTCGTCGGGTGGGGCGTCTTCCTCGGCCTCGTCGTCCCCGCGCAGTACCGGGTGGGGGCCCAGGTCATCGGCGTCGGGCTGGGGATCACCGCCTACACGCTCGGGATGCGCCACGCGTTCGACGCCGACCACATCGCGGCCATCGACAACACCACGCGCAAGCTCATGGGCGAGGGGCAGCGGCCCATGAGCGTCGGGTTCTGGTTCAGCCTCGGCCACAGCTCGGTCGTCTTCGTCATGGTCGCCCTGCTCTCCGCCGGGGTCCGCGCGCTGGCCGGCGCGCTCGAGGACGACCAGTCGACGCTGCAGCAGGTCACCGGGCTGTGGGGTACGACGATGTCCGGGGTCTTCCTCGTCCTCATCGGCCTGGTCAACCTGGCTGCCCTCGTCGGCATCCTCAGGGTGTTCCGCCGGATGCGGCACGGCGAGCTCGACGAGGCGGAGCTCGAGCGCCAGCTCGACAACCGCGGCTTCCTCAACCGGATCCTCGGGCGCGTGACCAAGGCCGTACGACGCCCCTGGCACATGTACCCCGTCGGCTTCCTCTTCGGCCTCGGCTTCGACACGGTGACCGAGGTGGGCCTGTTCGTCATCGCCGGCGGCGCGGTCGCGTCGGGACTGCCCTGGTACGCGATCGTCGTGCTGCCGATCCTCTTCGCCGCGGGGATGTCGCTCCTGGACGCCCTCGACGGCGCCTTCATGACGGCGGCGTACGGGTGGGCCTTCGCCCGCCCGGTGCGCAAGATCTACTACAACATCACCGTGACCGCGCTGTCGGTCGCCGTGGCGCTCGGGATCGGGGTCATCGAGCTGCTGGGGCTGCTGTCCGAGAAGCTGGGTATCGCCACCGGACCGCTGGCCTGGCTGGGCGGGCTCGACCTCGAGCTGGTGGGCTACGGGATCGTCGGGCTGTTCGTGGTGACGTGGGCCGCGGCGGTGGCGGTGTGGAAGCTGGGCCGGGTGGAGGAGCGCTGGTCGGCACCGCTGGCCGCGGACTGAGCAGCGGCCGCCGCACCCCGCTCTGGGGGTGGTTCGAGGGGCCCGAAAATCCTGGTACTGTTCTCTACGCGCCGCAAGGCCACCGGGCGAAACCGGCCGCTCAGAAGAGCGGGACACGGATTTGACCGAGGATGGCCGCGGCAGGTAGGTTTAGAGGGTTGCCCCGGCAGCCTCGCCCGCAGGGTGGGGTAGTGGTGAGCGTCCGATTCTTGAGAACTCAACAGCGTGTCAGTAATCGATGCCAAGTTTTACCTCGTCTCGGTGCTGTCGTATGTCGGTCATGTGGGCTGGCGTGGATGGTGTCGGGGGAGATTCCTTTGGTTGACAACGATCGATCTAGTTTTTGAGAGCTAGTCGTTTGTGTTCAGCTAGTGATTTAGCCCTTCGGGGTTGAGTTTTCCTCGCCGGCCCTTTGGGGGTTGGTGGGGGCGAAAAACATCAACGGAGAGTTTGATCCTGGCTCAGGACGAACGCTGGCGGCGTGCTTAACACATGCAAGTCGAACGGTGACCTCGAGAGCTTGCTCTTGGGTGATCAGTGGCGAACGGGTGAGTAACACGTGAGTAACCTGCCCCAGACTCTGGGATAACTTCGGGAAACCGGAGCTAATACCGGATATGACACGGAGATGCATGTCTACCGTGTGGAAAGTTTTTCGGTCTGGGATGGGCTCGCGGCCTATCAGCTTGTTGGTGAGGTAATGGCTCACCAAGGCGACGACGGGTAGCCGGCCTGAGAGGGCGACCGGCCACACTGGGACTGAGACACGGCCCAGACTCCTACGGGAGGCAGCAGTGGGGAATATTGCACAATGGGCGAAAGCCTGATGCAGCGACGCCGCGTGAGGGATGACGGCCTTTGGGTTGTAAACCTCTTTCAGCAGGGAAGAAGCGCAAGTGACGGTACCTGCAGAAGAAGCACCGGCTAACTACGTGCCAGCAGCCGCGGTAATACGTAGGGTGCGAGCGTTGTCCGGAATTATTGGGCGTAAAGAGCTTGTAGGCGGTCTGTCGCGTCTGCTGTGAAAATCCGGGGCTCAACCCCGGACTTGCAGTGGGTACGGGCAGACTAGAGTGTGGTAGGGGAGACTGGAATTCCTGGTGTAGCGGTGAAATGCGCAGATATCAGGAGGAACACCGATGGCGAAGGCAGGTCTCTGGGCCATAACTGACGCTGAGAAGCGAAAGCATGGGGAGCGAACAGGATTAGATACCCTGGTAGTCCATGCCGTAAACGTTGGGAACTAGGTGTGGGTCTCATTCCACGAGATCCGTGCCGCAGCTAACGCATTAAGTTCCCCGCCTGGGGAGTACGGCCGCAAGGCTAAAACTCAAAGGAATTGACGGGGGCCCGCACAAGCGGCGGAGCATGCGGATTAATTCGATGCAACGCGAAGAACCTTACCAAGGCTTGACATACACCGGAAACATCCAGAGATGGGTGCCCCGCAAGGTCGGTGTACAGGTGGTGCATGGTTGTCGTCAGCTCGTGTCGTGAGATGTTGGGTTAAGTCCCGCAACGAGCGCAACCCTCGTTCTATGTTGCCAGCGGATAATGCCGGGGACTCATAGGAGACTGCCGGGGTCAACTCGGAGGAAGGTGGGGATGACGTCAAATCATCATGCCCCTTATGTCTTGGGCTTCACGCATGCTACAATGGCCGGTACAAAGGGCTGCGATACCGTAAGGTGGAGCGAATCCCAAAAAACCGGTCTCAGTTCGGATTGGGGTCTGCAACTCGACCCCATGAAGTCGGAGTCGCTAGTAATCGCAGATCAGCAACGCTGCGGTGAATACGTTCCCGGGCCTTGTACACACCGCCCGTCAAGTCACGAAAGTCGGTAACACCCGAAGCCGGTGGCCCAACCTCTTGAGGGGGGAGCCGTCGAAGGTGGGACTGGCGATTGGGACTAAGTCGTAACAAGGTAGCCGTACCGGAAGGTGCGGCTGGATCACCTCCTTTCTAAGGAGCACTCACGAGCCCGCCGGCCGGATGGGTCGGGGGCTGGTGCAGAGCCTGGTCTGTGGGCGCACGTCCCACAGCAGGTGCTCACGGGTGGAACATCGATTACGGCGCCTTCTCGGGTGCCGGTGAGCCAGTACAAGCTGACAGCGGTCCTGCCTTCGGGTGGGGCTGCTGGAGGCAGTGGACCGCAGCCGGCGTCGGGGGAGGGGCCATGACACGCTGTTGGGTCCTGAAGGATCGGGCCGTCATGGGGAGCTGGTGTCGCCGTCCGGCGGTGGTGGCTCCTCCATGATGATCGGATGCCTTCTGGTAGTGCTTGTGGGCCTGCTCCTGCACGTGTACCGCCGACGCTGTTCGCAGCGTTCGGGTCTGGCCGTGCGGGTGGAGCAGGGACCGCCCGTATGTTGAGAACTCCACAGTGGACGCGAGCATCTCGCACACAACCATGCTGTTACCGGTCTTCGGGTCGGTTGCCGGTCTTCGGGTCGGTGGGTGTGGTGTGTGCGTCCAAGAGAATCTCTGTGTGATTTTGTGTTGTTAAGTTGATAAGGGCACACGGTGGATGCCTTGGCACCAGGAACCGAAGAAGGACGTAGGAATCTGCGATATGCCTCGGGGAGTCGATAACCAGACTGTGATCCGAGGATGTCCGAATGGGGAAACCCGGCTGGAGGCAAGTCCAGTCACCCGCGCCTGAATATATAGGGCGTGTGGAGGGAACGTGGGGAAGTGAAACATCTCAGTACCCACAGGAAGAGAAAGCAACCGCGATTCCGTGAGTAGTGGCGAGCGAAAGCGGAAGAGGCTAAACCCGATCTGTGTGATAGCTGTCAGGCGTTGCAGATGGGGGGTCGTGGGACCTGCTGGCCGGGACTGACATCTCGGCGGGGAGTAAGAAATTCGCGTCATAGTCGAAGGGCATTGAAAGGCCCGGCATAGAGGGTGCTACCCCCGTAGACGAAATGGCGTGGACTCCTTGGGCAGTGTTCCCAAGTAGCACGGGGCCCGAGAAATCCCGTGTGAATCTGGCGGGACCACCCGCTAAGCCTAAATATTCCCTGGTGACCGATAGCGGACAAGTACCGTGAGGGAAAGGTGAAAAGTACCCCGGGAGGGGAGTGAAATAGATCCTGAAACCGTGTGCCTACAATCCGTCGGAGCCTTCTTCACCGTCTAGGTGTTGTGGGGTGACGGCGTGCCTTTTGAAGAATGAGCCTGCGAGTTAGTGCTCAGTGGCGAGGTTAACCCGTGTGGGGAAGCCGTAGCGAAAGCGAGTCCGAACAGGGCGTCATAGTCGCTGGGTCTAGACCCGAAGCGGAGTGATCTACCCATGGCCAGGTTGAAGCGCAGGTAAGACTGCGTGGAGGACCGAACCCACTTAGGTTGAAAACTGAGGGGATGAGCTGTGGGTAGGGGTGAAAGGCCAATCAAACTCCGTGATAGCTGGTTCTCCCCGAAATGCATTTAGGTGCAGCGTCACGTGTTTCTTGCCGGAGGTAGAGCTACTGGATAGCCGATGGGCCTCACCAGGTTACTGACGTTAGCCAAACTCCGAATGCCGGTAAGTGAGAGCGTGGCAGTGAGACTGCGGGGGATAAGCTCCGTAGTCGAGAGGGAAACAGCCCAGACCACCAGCTAAGGTCCCTAAGCGTGTGCTAAGTGGGAAAGGATGTGGAGTTGCCGTGACAACCAGGAGGTTGGCTTAGAAGCAGCCACCCTTGAAAGAGTGCGTAATAGCTCACTGGTCAAGTGATTCCGCGCCGACAATGTAGCGGGGCTCAAGCACACCACCGAAGCTGTGGCATTGACACTATGCCCGGCCGTGGCACCTGCGGGTCCATGGTCCAAGCGTGTTGATGGGTAGGGGAGCGTCGTGTGGCCAGGGAAGCGGCGGAGTGATCCAGCCGTGGAGGCCACACGAGTGAGAATGCAGGCATGAGTAGCGAAAGACGGGCGAGAAACCCGTCCGCCGAATAACCAAGGGTTCCAGGGTCAAGCTAATCTGCCCTGGGTAAGTCGGGACCTAAGGCGAGGCCGACAGGCGTAGTCGATGGACATCCGGTTGATATTCCGGAACCGGCGAAGAACCGCCCCTACAGAACCCCGTGATGCTCAGCGCCTGAAACCAGGATGCGTCTTCGGACAACTCCTGGCGGAGCGCGCGACCCGAGCGGGTAGTACGTAAGCGATGGGGAGACGCAGGAAGGTAGCCTCCGCGTGGCGATGGTTGTCCACGTCCAAGGGTGTAGGGCGCGGTGTAGGCAAATCCGCACCGCTGTCTTCGATGACGAGCCTGAGACCTGATAGTGACCGCGTATGCGGGAAGAGGGTGATCCTATGCTGCCGAGAAAATCCTCTAGCGAGGTTCGAGCCGCCCGTACCCCAAACCGACTCAGGTGGTTAGGTAGAGAATACCAAGGCGATCGAGTGAATCGTGGTTAAGGAATTCGGCAAAATACCCCCGTAACTTCGGGAGAAGGGGGGCCCTGATCGTGACGGAACGTGCTTCCTGAGCGTGATCGGCCGCAGAGACCAGGGAGAAGCGACTGTTTACTAAAAACACAGGTCCGTGCGAAGTCGCAAGACGATGTATACGGACTGACGCCTGCCCGGTGCTGGAACGTTAAGGGGACCGGTTAGCCTCACGGCGACGCTGAGAACTTAAGCGCCAGTAAACGGCGGTGGTAACTATAACCATCCTAAGGTAGCGAAATTCCTTGTCGGGTAAGTTCCGACCTGCACGAATGGCGTAACGACTTCTCCACTGTCTCAACCGCGAACTCGGCGAAATTGCACTACGAGTAAAGATGCTCGTTACGCGCAGCAGGACGGAAAGACCCCGGGACCTTTACTACAGCTTGGTATTGGTGTTCGGTACGGCTTGTGTAGGATAGGTGGGAGACTGTGAAGCCGGCACGCCAGTGTCGGTGGAGTCAACGTTGAAATACCACTCTGGTCGTTCTGGATATCTAACCTCGGTCCGTGATCCGGATCAGGGACAGTGCCTGGTGGGTAGTTTAACTGGGGCGGTTGCCTCCTAAAAGGTAACGGAGGCGCCCAAAGGTTCCCTCATCCTGGTTGGCAATCAGGTGTTGAGTGTAAGTGCACAAGGGAGCTTGACTGTGAGACAGACATGTCGAGCAGGGACGAAAGTCGGGACTAGTGATCCGGCGGTGGCTTGTGGAAGCGCCGTCGCTCAACGGATAAAAGGTACCCCGGGGATAACAGGCTGATCTTGCCCAAGAGTCCATATCGACGGCATGGTTTGGCACCTCGATGTCGGCTCGTCGCATCCTGGGGCTGGAGTAGGTCCCAAGGGTTGGGCTGTTCGCCCATTAAAGCGGTACGCGAGCTGGGTTTAGAACGTCGTGAGACAGTTCGGTCCCTATCCGCTGCGCGCGTCGGAAACTTGAGAAAGGCTGTCCCTAGTACGAGAGGACCGGGATGGACGAACCTCTGGTGTGTCAGTTGTCCTGCCAAGGGCACCGCTGATTAGCTACGTTCGGAAGTGATAACCGCTGAAAGCATCTAAGCGGGAAGCACGTTTCAAGATGAGGTTTCCATGGAACGAGAGTTCCGAGAGGCTCCCAGCTAGACTACTGGGTTGATAGGCCGGATGTGGAAGTGCAGTAATGCATGAAGCTGACCGGTACTAATAAGCCGACGACTTAACACCACCACACATCTCCTTGATCACCGTCAAGGTGTGGCTGCCCGCGTCCACTGTCGAGTTCCCGAGATACGGTCGGGACACCCCCACGCCCAGACCGGCGTGCCGCGGGTGCCTGCGATATCTCCATAGAGTTACGGCTGTCATAGCGAAGGGGAAACGCCCGGTCCCATTCCGAACCCGGAAGCTAAGCCCTTCAGCGCCGATGGTACTGCACTGGTGACGGTGTGGGAGAGTAGGACGCAGCCGGACAACCATTCACGAAAGGCCCCTTTCCCTCCTCGCGGAGGGAAGGGGCCTTTCGCATGCCCGGGGACGGCCCGGGTCGTCACCCGACCAGCTCGGCCAGGGCGGCGAACTCGTCCGGGGTGAGCCGGCGGGTGGGCCGACCGGTGGCGGCGTCGTACTCGTCGAGCAGGGCCGCGAGCTCGCGCACCCGCAACCGCGCGTGCGAGGCCGTGTCCCCGCAGTCGGCGCGGCACTCACCGGACGCGGCGACCGCGTGGGCGGCGGCGAGCGCGGCGAGCGGCCACGCCTCGAGCCCGACGGCGTCGGTGTCACCGCTCAGGGCGACGAGGGACATCCGCACGGTGCGCCGGTGCACCCGGTCGTGCCGGCCGAGCCCCTCGGCGCCGAGGAGCGATCCGGCCAGGGGCCGGACGAAGGCCAGTGCCTCCTCCCGACCCTCCTCGTGCCCGTCGGCCAGGGCCCTCTCGGCGCGCTCGAGCAGCGGGGTGACCCGCGGCCGGGAGGAGGGCTCGAGGAGCAGCGTGGCCGACCGGGCCTGCCGCAGCCGCAGCCTCGCCGTCACCGCCGGTGACGGGTCGGTCGTCCCGAAGAGGCGGCCGACCAGCGGCACGAGCAGCGGGCGGTCCCGGTCGTCGAGCTCGTCGTTGACGGTGCGTGCCTCGTGGGCCAGCAGCGGGTGGGTGCAGTCGGGCCGGTCGCTCCAGTCCTCGCCCCCGAGCAGGGAGACGTACTCCATGACGCAGGCCTGACCGTCACCCGGGTCGTGCGCCCCGGCGGCGAGGGACGGGAGACCGGACGGGACGGGGGAGGTGCTCATGCCCCCATCCTCGCCCCCGCTGTCAAGGCGGGTTTCGTGACGCCGTACCGAGGGCAGTCCTCCAGGCATGACGGATCTGAGTGGTAAGCGAGTCGCGTTCGTGGTCAACAACTCCGGGGTCGAGGAGCCGGAGCTCACCAAGCCGTGGGAGGGGCTGAAGGGGATGGGGGCCGAGACGGTCCTCGCGGCGCCCGAGACGGGCACCGTCCAGGCGTTCACCAACGACGTCGAGAAGGCCGGGACGTACGAGGCGACCGCCACCGTCTCGAGCCTCAAGGCGGAGGACTTCGACGCCCTCGTCATCCCCGGCGGGACGACGAACGCCGACAGCCTGCGCCTGGACGACGACGCCGTGCGCTTCGTCAAGGACATGGTCGCCGCCGGCAAGCCGGTCGCCGCCATCTGCCACGGCCCGTGGCTGCTCGTCGAGGCCGACGTGCTCGGGGGCAAGACGCTGACGTCGTACCCGACGCTGAAGACCGACATCCGCAACGCCGGCGGCACCTGGGTCGACGAGCAGGCCAAGACGTGCCCGGCCAACGGGTGGCTGCTCGTGACGAGCCGCAACCCCGACGACCTGGACGCGTTCACCGCCGCGGCCGGCGAGGCGTTCGCGCAGGGCAGCGCCTCCTGACGCGAGGCTCCAGCTCCATGAGCGGCGGCGCCGTCCGTGAGACGACGCTGCCGCTCGCCGCGTCAAACGTCATACGATTCGCCGGTGACGCAATCATCATATGAATCCGCGCCCACGACGGCCGCGGCTCCCGACCTCGCCGCGCTGTTGCGACCGCGCCCCGGTCTGCGGGTACTCGTGACCGGCGGCACCTCGGGCATCGGCCGCGCGGTCACCGAGGTGCTCGAGGCGTTCGACGCCCGGGTGCACGTGTGCGGGACCGACCGGGACCGTCTGGCCGGCTTCCTCACCGCCCGCCCCGGCCGCACCGGCACCGCGTGCGACGTCTCCTCCGCCGAGCAGGTGGGCCACCTGGTGGCGGAGGCCGAGGCAGCGCTCGGCGGCCTCGACGTGCTGGTCAACAACGCCGGGATCGCCGGCCCCACCGCCCGGCTCGAGGACGTCGACCCCGTCGAGTGGACGCGGACCCTCGAGATCGACCTCACCGGGGCCTTCCTCTGCGCGCAGCGCACCGCCCCGCTGCTCAAGGCCAGCCGCGGGGCCGTCGTCAACATCTCGTCGGTCGCCGGCCGGCTCGGTTACGCGCTCCGATCGCCCTACAACGCGGCGAAGTTCGGCCTGCGCGGTCTGACCGAGTCGATGGCCCGCGAGCTCGGCCCGGACGGGGTGCGGGTCAACGAGGTGCTGCCGGGGTTCGTCGACAGCGACCGGCTCAACCGCACGACGGCCGCTCGGGCCGAGGCCATGGGGCGTCCGTTCGCGGAGGTCGAGCAGGGTCTGCTGGCCAAGACCTCGCTCCGCACGAAGGTCTCCGAGCAGGAGGTGGCGCTGCTCGTGGCCTACCTCCTCTCCCCGGCGGCCGCGACGATCAGCGGCCAGTCGCTGTCCATCTGCGGCAACGTGGAGTACCTGTGAGCGCCGCCACCCGGCCCCCCGTCGTCGTCGTGGGCGCCGGCCTCGTCGGTCGCGGCTGGGCCGTGGTCTTCGCCCGCGCCGGGCACGAGGTCCGCCTCGTCGACACGGACCCCGCCGTCCTCACGCGGGTCCCGGCCGAGCTGGCCGTCATGTGGGCGCAGGTCGAGGACCGGCCCCTGCCCGAGACCGTCACCACGACGACCGACCTCGCCGCGGCGGTGGCCGACGCGGTGCACGTGCAGGAGTGCGTCCTCGAGGACCCCGCGCTGAAGGCGCGGGTGCTCGGCGCGGTCGACGCCGCCGCCCCCGCGGGCGCCGTCATCGCCTCGTCCACGTCGGCGCTCGTCCCGTCGTCCTTCACGGCCGAGCTGCCCGGGCGGCACCGCGTCCTCGTGGCGCACCCGTTCAACCCGCCCCATCTGCACACGGCCGTCGAGCTCGTCCCGGCCCCCTGGACGGACCCGGCCGCCGTCACCGCCACCCGCGCACTGCTCGAGCAGGCGGGCATGGACCCCATCGAGCTGACCCACGAGGTCGACGGGTTCGTCGCCAACCGGCTCCAGTCGGCCCTCATCCACGAGGCGTTCCGCCTGCTGGCGGAGGGTGTCGTCGGCCCCGGCGACCTCGACCGCGCCGTCCGCGGCGCCCTGGCCCCGCGCTGGCTGACCCTCGGCGTCGTCGGCACGATCGACCTCAACGCGCCCGGTGGCCTGGCCGACTACGTGCAGCGCTACGAGGCGATGTACCAGCGGCTCGCCGAGCGGCAGTCCGACACCGTCGACTGGCGGGCGGCGCTCGACGCGGGGCTGCTCGAGCGCGTCGAGGCGCAGCTGCCCCGCGCCGACCTCGAGGCGCGTCGTGCCTGGCGCGACGCCGGCCTCGCGGCGCTGGCCCGGTTCCGGGAGGAGGACGCCCGGCGTCGTCCCTGGCCGCCGACGGACGACGGGGAGGCGCTGTCCACGTCGTGACCCACGACACATCCGCGTCACACGACGTTGCCACACTGGCGGCATGACGCCGTACGACGCCCCGACCGGTGGCTCGGCCCGCGACCGCGCGACCGAGCAGATGCTCGCCGCGGACCGCCGCGCGCCCGACGTCGCGCAGTTCGCCGCCGGCGTCTCGTCCGACGAGCACCACCGTCTGCTGCGGGCCTCGGTGCGACAGCTCGGCACGCTGCTCGGCGAGGCCCTGACCCGGCACGAGGGCGCCGCGCTGCTCGACCTCGTCGAGCGGGTCCGGGCCGCCGCGCGCGCCGAGCCGTCCGAGCGGGACGGCGCCCTCGACGCGCTCCTCGGTGACGTCGACGACGCGACCGCGGTCGTCCTGGCCCGGGCCTTCACCGGCTACTTCCAGCTGGCCAACGTCACCGAGCAGGTGCACCGCTACCAGGAGGTCTCGACGGCCACCGCGGAGGCGCCGCTGGCCGCCGCCGCCCGCCGGATCGGGGCGGCCCTCGAGGACGGCAGCCTCGACCGGGCGACCGCCACCGAGGTGCTGGGGCGGGTCGAGTACCGCCCGGTCTTCACGGCCCACCCCACCGAGGCCACCCGTCGCTCGGTCCTGGACCTGCTGCGCCGGATCGCCGACGTCGTCGCCGCGAGCGAGGACCCGCGCCGTCCCGCCAGCCGCGCCGTCCGCGACGAGCGCCGGCTGAGCGAGCTCGTCGACCTGCTGTGGCAGACCGACGAGCTGCGGGTGGCCCGCCCCGAGCCCGCCGACGAGGCGCGGACCGCGCTCTACTACCTCACCTCGATCGCCACCGAGGTCGTCCCGGAGCTGCTCGAGGAGCTCGCCACCCGGCTGGCCGACGTGGGGCTGGAGCTCCCGCTCGACGCGCGCCCGCTGCGGTTCGGCGCCTGGGCCGGCGGCGACCGCGACGGCAACCCGCACGTCACCCCCGCGGTGACCCTCGAGGTCCTCGGGCTGCAGCACCAGGCCGGGCTGCGCGTGCTCGCCGAGCAGGTCGAGGACCTGCTGGTCGAGCTCGGGTCCTCGACGCGCGTCGTCGAGGTGACCGACGCCCTGCGCGAGAGCCTCGAGCAGGACGCCGAGGCGCTGCCCATCACCTACCAGGCCGTGCGCCGGCTCAACGCCGAGGAGCCCTACCGGCTCAAGCTCTCCTTCGTGCGGGTGCGGCTCCTGCGCACCCGCGACAGGCTCACCGCCGGCACGCCGCACGAGCCGGGCCGCGACTACCGCGACCTCGGCGAGCTGCTCGACGACCTCGCCCTCGTGCGCGACTCGATGCTCGCCGGCGGCGACACGCTCACCGCGGACGGCGGGATCCTGCGCCTCGTGCGCACCGCGACGGGGGTCGGGTTCGGACTGGCCACCCTCGACGTGCGCGAGCACAGCGAGAAGCACCACCTCGCCCTCGGCGAGCTCGTCGACCGGGTCGGCGACCTCGGGGCGCCGTACGGGGGGCTGGACCGGCCGGCGCGCACCGCCTTCCTGTCCGGCGAGATGGCCGGCCGTCGCCCGCTCGTCGGCGCCGTCGGCGCCGCCCGGCACGACCTCACGCCGGACACGACGAAGGTCCTCGACCTCTTCGACGCCATCCGCACCGCGCTGGACACCTACGGGTCCGACGTCGTCGAGACGTACATCGTCTCGATGACGCACGGCGTCGACGACCTCTTCGCGGTCGTCGTCCTCGCCCGGGAGGCCGGCCTCGTCGACCCGGGCACCGACGACACCCCGGCGACCGCGCGGATCGGCTTCGCGCCGCTCTTCGAGACCGTCGCCGAGCTCGAGGCCGCCGGCGACCTGCTCGAGGGGCTGCTGTCGGACCCGACGTACCGCCGGGTCGTCGCCGCCCGCGGCGACGTGCAGGAGATCATGCTCGGCTACTCCGACTCCTCCAAGGACGCCGGGATCGCCGCCTCGCAGTGGCAGATCCACCGCGCGCAGCGCGCGCTGCGCGACCTCGCGGCGTCGTACGGCGTCACGCTGCGCCTCTTCCACGGCCGCGGCGGCTCCGTCGGCCGCGGCGGTGGCCCCACGGCGGAGGCGATCCTCAGCCAGCCCTACGGCAGCCTCACCGGGCCGATCAAGATCACCGAGCAGGGCGAGGTCATCAGCGACAAGTACACGCTGCCCCAGCTCGGGCGGTGGAACCTCGAGGGGGCGCTGGCCGCCGTCGTCGAGGCCGCGCTGCTGCACCGCACCTCGCTGCTCCCGCGCGAGGTGCTCGACGAGTGGAACGCGACGATGGACCTCGTCGCCGCGCACGGGCAGCAGACGTACCGCGCGCTGGTCCGCGACCCGGGTCTGGTGCCGTTCTTCGTGCGCGCCACCCCGGTGGACGAGCTCGGCAACCTCAACATCGGCTCCCGTCCCAGCAAGCGCCCCGGCGGCGCTGGCGGGCTGGACGACCTGCGGGCCATCCCGTGGGTGTTCGGCTGGACCCAGAACCGGATGATCCTGCCCGGCTGGTACGGCGTCGGGTCCGGTCTCGCGGCGGCCCGCGCCGACGGCCGCGAGGAGGTGCTGCGCGAGATGTACGGCTCGTGGGCCTTCTTCCGCACGTTCCTGTCCAACGTGCAGATGACGCTCGCCAAGACCGACCTCGACATCGCCGCGCGCTACGTGCGGACCCTCGTGCCCGAGGGCGAGCGCGGCCTGTTCGACACCATCCGGGCCGAGCACGAGCGCACGGTGCAGGAGGTGCTCGCCGTCACCGGGCAGTCCGCGCTCCTCGAGTCGGCTCCCGTCCTCGCCGCCACGCTCGAGCTGCGCGACAGCTACCTGGCCCCGCTGCACGCCCTGCAGGCGACGCTGCTCGCCCGGTCGCGACAGGTGCCGGAGGGCCAGGACGTGCCCGCGGACCTGCAGCGCGCCCTGCTCCTCACGGTCAACGGCATCGCCGCCGGGCTGCGCAACACGGGCTGACCGCCCGCGCCGGTGGCGGGGGACCGTCTGGGTCCACGGGAATTGTCGGACATGCGTCATCGCAGGTCGTACGGTGACCCTGTGGACCTCACCCCACGACCCGGTACGACGTCGTCCGCGACGCCGGCCGCCGTCGAGCCCCCGCCCGACGAGCCCCCCGGCGACGGCGCGCACCTCGACGCGGTCATGCGCGCCCTGGTCGACGTCAGCCCGGTCGCGGTCGTGGCGGTGGACGGGACGGGGACCGTCGTCTTCGCCAACCCCCAGGCGCAGGCGCTCAGCGGGTGGGGCGAGGACCTCCTGGGCCTCCCGGTCGAGGTGCTGGTGCCCGACGACCGGGTCGAGCGGCACCGGATGCTGCGCGACGACTACCTCGAGGCGCCGGAGTTCCGCGAGTTCCACCACGGCGCCGGACTGTGGTGGAAGCGGCGGGACGGCGGCCTCGTCCCCGTCGACATCAGCCTGACCCCCGTCGAGCTCGCGCCCGGTCGGTCCTGGACCTTCGCCGCGGCCACCGACGTCACGGAGCGGGTGCGGGCGCAGGAGCAGGTGCTCGACCTGACCCGCAGCTACCGGATGCTGGCGGAGGTCAACCAGGCCATCCTGCGCTCCGACGGTCTCGGCGAGGTCCTCCAGGCCACCTGCCGGGTCGCCGTCGAGGAGGGCGGGTTCCTCGCCGCCTGGCTCGGTCGCGCCCGCCCCGACGGCGACACCGTCGTCGTGGACGCGATCGCGGGCCCGGCCCGCGACCTGGTCGGACCGGTCGGCACCCTCGTCGCCCTCGGCGACCGGCGGCTGTCAGGAGTCACCGCGGCCGCCCTGCGCACCGGCCACTCACGCGCCTGGGCTCAGGTCTCCGGTCCCGCGCACGAGCCGCTGCCCACCCCCGTCGCCGACCTCGGGGTCGTCGACGCCGTCGCCCTGCCGGTCCGCGAGGTGGACGGCGAGCTCGTCGTCCTGACCCTCTACGACGGGCGCGCCGACGTCTTCGTCCCCAGCCTGGTCCGGATGCTCGAGCAGGTGGCGTTCAACCTCGCCCTCGCCGTCGAGCGCTTCGAGGACAAGGCGCGGGTGGAGCGGCTCGCCGCCCACCGTCGCGACCTGTCCGCCCGCCTGCTCAGCGCCCAGGAGGACGAGCGCCGCCGGCTGGCGGCCGAGCTGCACGACGACCCGATCCAGACGCTCGCCGCGACCGAGCTGCGGATCAGCATGCTGCGCAGCCGCATGACCCCCGGTCGGGAGTCCCGGCCGGGCGACCCGGCCGAGCCGGAGAAGGTCCTTGGCATGGTGGACACCGTCCGGGACGGGATCAGGGCGGCCATCACCTCCCTGCGCGACGTCCTCACCGGTCTCGAGCCGCCCAGCCTCGCCACGTCGTGGGAGGAGGCGGTGTGCACCACCGCAGGACAGGTGCTGGAGACGTCGATGACGCGGTGGAGCGTCGTCGCGTCGCCCGACGGCGCCGCGCTCAGGCGGTGGGACGGCGCTCGCGGCGCCCAGGCGCTGCGGATCGTGCAGGAGGCGCTCGTCAACGTGCGCGACCACGCCGACGCGGCCCAGGTCGAGGTGCGCACGCACCCGGTCGACGGCGGGGTCGAGGTGACCGTGACCGACGACGGCGTGGGCCTGCCCGAGGAGGGCGTGCACCCCCGGCGCGGGCACCGGGGCGTGCAGACGATGCAGGACCGGGCCGAGACGATGGGCGGCTGGTGCCGGCTCGAGCGGGTGCGCACCGGCGGGACCCGCGTGCGGTTCTTCCTCCCCGCGGTCGAGTCCGGCTGAGCGACCGGCTGACAGCCGGGGACGGCCGAGGGCCCCGCCCCCGGGGGGAGGGGGCGGGGCCTGCGGCGTCCGGACCGGGGGAGGTGTCGTGGGGGGAGCGACGTCCGGACTCGCGACCGGCACTCGAGGTGGGGGAGGGTGCCGTGTCGGTGAGCGGCGGACGGGGTGTGCAGGGGGGGGTGCCACGGCCCGTCCGCCACGACCCAGTCTGCTGCGCGGTGGGGTCGCGCGCACCGAACCGATGCGCTGACCCGTCTGGTGCCGATGCACCAGACGGCGACGTGCTCCGGCTCCATCCGCGGGCCCCGGGAATGGGTCATGCTGGTCCTCGGCATGGCGGGACCCCGACCCGCCCCAGGCACAGCGGAGGCGGGAGCGTGCGTCAGACCAGGGTCGTCATCGCCGACGACAACCGCGCGATGCGCGACGCCCTCGCCGACGTGCTGCGGTCGACCGGGGACTTCGAGGTGGTGGCGGAGCTGGCCGACGGCCACGGCCTGGTGCCGTCCGTCCAGGAGACCGGCGCCACCCTCGTCGTCCTCGACGTCGCCATGGACGCCGGCGGGCAGGTCGGCGCGGCGGCCCTGCAGGCGCTCTCGCCCGCGCCGGTCGTCGTGGCCGTGACGGCGACGGACGACCACGAGACGGTGGTCGGGCTGCTCGAGGCCGGGGTGACCGGCTACTTCGTCAAGGGCACCCTCGGCGACGGCTTCGTCGACGACCTCCTGCGCTGCGCCCGCGGCGAGGTCATCCTCGCCCTGCCGCACGCGGGGCGGGCGCTGCAGCAGGCGCTCGCGCGCTGAGCCGCGCGACGGACGTCCTGGAGCACCGCGTCGCGCGTACCGTGGCACGATGACCGGCCCCGGCAGCGCGACCCCCGGCCGCGACGCGGACGCCGCCGTCCGCGGGGTGCTGGACCTGTCGCCGCACCCGGTCGTCGGGGTGGACGACGCGGGCCGCGTGGTCCTCGTCAACGCCCTGGCCGAGCAGCTGACCGGGTGGACGCACGACGAGCTCGTCGGCCGGCCCGTGGAGGAGCTGCTCCCGCAGGAGCTGCGGGGGCGGCACGAGCGGCTGCGGACGGCGTACCACCACTCACCGGTCCGCCGAGAGGTCGGTGAGCTCGAGGCCCTGCGGCTGCGACGGCGCGACGGGAGCGAGGTCCCCGTCGACGTCGCCCTCACCCCCCTCACCCTGGCCACGGGGTCGACGTGGGTGCTCGCCGCGCTCAGCGACGTCACGCAGCGGCTGGCCACCGAGTCCCGCGTCCTGGACCTCACGCGCTCCTACCGGATGCTCGCCGCGATCAACCAGGCGGTCCTGCGGGCCGGCAGCGCGGTGGACGTCACCGCCGAGGCCTGCCGGGTCGCCGTCGAGGAGGGCGGCTTCCTGGCCGCGTGGGTCGGTCGCGGTCCGCGGAGCTCGATGACGCTGCGGGTGGCGGCGGTCGCGGGGCCGGCGGCGCGTGTCGTCGGCGAGGTCGGGACGGCCGTGCGGGTCGACGACCCCCGGCTGTCGGGGGTCACCGCGGCCGCGGTCCGGGCCCGGTCGACCCGGTCGTGGGGCGACGTCGCGCACCCCTTCGCCCCGCTACCGGCCGCCGCCGCCGGGGAGGGGGTGCAGGACGCGGTCGCCCTCCTCGTCCCCACCGACGAGGAGGACGACGTCGTCCTCACCCTCTACTGCCACCGCCCCGCGGTCTTCACCGAGGAGCTCGTCGTCCTGCTCGAGCAGGTGGCCTTCAACATCGCGCTCGCCCTCGACCGGTACGCCGCCGACGCCGCCGTACGGCGCGAGGTCGCGCACCGCCGCGAGCTGTCGGCCCGGCTGCTCACCGCCCAGGAGGACGAGCGGCGCCGGCTGGCCACCGAGGTGCACGACGAGCCGGTGCAGCTGCTCGCCGCCACCGAGCTGCGCCTCGGGCTGCTGCGCCGCCGCGTCGCGGCCCACGACCCGGAGGGGCTGCCCGCGGTCGACCTCGTCCACGACGGCCTGCGGGGGACCGCCACCGCGCTGCGCCGGCTGCTCACGGAGCTCGAGCCGCCCCGGCTGGACACCGCCTGGGACGAGGCGGTCGAGTCGGCCGCGGAGCAGGTCCTCGAGGACCACCCGACGACCTGGCGCCTGGTCGGCGGACCACCGGGGTGGACCCCCGAGACGGGCGCCCAGGCCCTGCGCATCGTGCGCGAGGCCCTCATCAACGTCCGGCGGCACGCCGCGGCCGCCCAGGTCGTCGTGGCGACCCGCCGGGTGGAGGGCGGCGTCGAGGTGTCGGTGACCGACGACGGTGTGGGGCTGGCCGACGGGGCCACCCGCGCGCGACCGGGTCACCGCGGGGTGCAGGGCATGCAGGACCGGGCCGAGACGCTGGGGGGCTGGTGCCGGGTCGAGCCGGGCCCCGACGGCGGGACCCGGGTCGTGGCGCTGCTGCCGGCGTGAGCCCTGCTCCCCCGGGCCGCCGGCGGCTCAGAGGTCGGGGAGCAGCCCGTCACGCACGGCGATGGAGAGCGCCTCGAGCTTGGAGTGGGCCCCGAGCTTGGCCGACAGGTTGGCCACGTGGTTGCGCACCGTGTGCACGCTGACCGTCATCCGCTCGGCGATCGCCGCGTTGGACAGGCCCTGGGAGACCAGCGCGAGGACCTCCCGCTCGCGCTCGGTGAGCTCGACGCGGCTGCTGCTGCCGCGGGAGAACCGGGGCAGCAGCCGGGCGAGCAGCTCCGGCGAGATGACCGACTCCCCGGCCGCGGCGGAGCGGACGGCCTGGGTGATCTCGTCGAGGCCGCGCGTCTTGGACAGGAACCCGGCCGCCCCCGCCTCGATGGCGGCGACGAGGACGTGCTCGGCGGCGCTGGCCGTGAGGACCACGACCCTTGCGGAGGGGCGCAGCGCCAGCAGCTCCCCGATCGCGGCGACCCCGTCGCCGTCGGGCAGCCGGTGGTCGAGCAGCACGACGTCGGGCGCCGCGGTCGTCATCAGCGCCCGGGCCTGGGCCAGGGTGGAGGCGACGCCGGCGGCCACGAGGTCCGGCTCGGCGTCGATGACGATGGCCAGGCTCGAGGCCAGCACCCGGTGGTCGTCGACGAGGAGCACCCGGATCGGGGCGGACGGGTGCGCAGGTGCCACCGCAGCCCCCTCACTGGTCCCCGAGGCGGGGTGAGGACCCCGCACCCCCAGCATGGTGCACGGGGCGCGGCGGGGCCAGCCCTGCCGGGGACCCGTGAGGGGCGGCGCGGTGGACGGACCCTGTCGGCGCGGCGCCGTACGCTGACGGGGTGTACGAAGGCGTGGTCCAGGACCTCATCGACGAGCTGGGGCGGCTGCCCGGGGTCGGACCGAAGGGGGCCCAGCGGATCGCCTTCCACCTGCTGACCTCCGACCCGGCCGACGTCACCCGCCTCGCCGAGGTCCTCGTCCAGGTCAAGGAGAAGGCGCGCTTCTGCGAGCGCTGCTTCAACGTCTCGCAGGACGCGCTGTGCCGGGTCTGCGCCGACCCGCGCCGCGACCGGAGCATGATCTGCGTCGTCGAGGAGCCCAAGGACGTCGCGGCGGTCGAGCGCACCCGCGAGTTCCGCGGGCTCTACCACGTGCTCGGCGGGGCGATCTCGCCCATGGACGGCGTCGGCCCGCAGGACCTGCGGGTCGCCGAGCTCATGCAGCGGCTCTCCGACGGCGAGGTCACCGAGGTCATCATCGCCACCGACCCCAACATCCAGGGCGAGGCGACGGCGACCTACCTCTCGCGCTTCCTCAAGGACCTCGGGCTGCGGATCACCCGGCCGGCCTCCGGCCTGCCCGTCGGCGGTGACCTCGAATACGCTGACGAGGTGACCCTGGGACGTGCCTTCGAGGGACGGCGGGCCGTCGGTGCCTGACCCCGCCCAGCGCCCACCCGTGCAGCGCCACCCCGGTGGCGCGGTCGGCGAGCTCGACCTGCTCGCCGCCGAGACCGCGCGCGACGCCCAGCTCTACCTCGCCACCGTGCGCGAGGTCGCCGCGGGCGCGGCCGCCGACACCGCGATCCCCGTGCTGCTGCTCGCCACCGCCCAGCTGCTGCTGGCCGGCTCCCGGCTCGGGGCCGTGCAGGACGTCGTGCCCGACGAGCGCTTCGAGCCCGACGCCGGCCCCGACCCCGACCTCGACCCGCTGCGCGGCAGCCTGGCCAACGTCCTCGAGGGGCTCGACGAGTACGCCGACGTCGTCGACCCGCTCACCGCCGCCGAGCTGGCGCGCGGCTCGCTCGTCGGCGACCTCGTCGAGGTGTGCGCCGCGCTCCAGCACGGCCTCGACCACTACGACCGCGGCCGGCTGCCGGAGGCGCTGTGGTGGTGGCAGTTCTCCTACCTCTCGACCTGGGGCGACCGGGCCGCCGCCTCGCTGCGGGTGCTGCAGTCGGTGCTGTCGCACCTGCGGCTCGACGCCGACCCCGAGACGGTCGCCGACGCGGAGTTCGACGCGCTGCACCCCTGACCGCCACCGGGCCACGGATCGTCGCGGCACCGCAAGATCTGCGGTACGACGGCCCCGGAAGGGGCTGGCGCAGGAGATCTTGCGGTGCGGGGCGCCGTACGGGCGGGGTGGGGTGGTCCGCCGCACCCCCGGCGAGGACATCTCACCCCGTGGTGCCGCGCGGGGGCGGCGCGGCCCGCGACCTAGACTCGAGCCGTCCCGCCCGCCCGCAGAGAGAGCACCGTCAGTGAGCCTGGTCGTCCAGAAGTACGGCGGGTCGTCCGTGGCCGACGCCGAGAGCATCAAGCGGGTGGCGCGGCGGATCGTCGAGACCCGCAAGGCCGGCCACGCCGTGTGCGTCGTCGTCTCGGCGATGGGGGACACGACCGACGAGCTGCTCGACCTGGCCAACCAGGTCAGCCCGCTGCCGCCCGGTCGCGAGCTCGACATGCTGCTCACCTCCGGCGAGCGGATCTCGATGGCCCTGGTCGCCATGGCCATCGCCAACCTCGGCCACGAGGCGCGCTCGTTCACCGGGTCGCAGGCCGGCGTCATCACCGACGCCGTCCACGGCAAGGCGCGGATCATCGACGTCACCCCGGGCCGGATCCAGACCGCGCTCGCCGCCGGTCACATCGCCATCGTCGCCGGCTTCCAGGGCGTCAGCGTCGACACCAAGGACATCACGACCCTCGGCCGCGGTGGCTCGGACACGACCGCCGTCGCGCTCGCCGCCGCCCTCGAGGCCGACGTCTGCGAGATCTACACCGACGTCGACGGCGTCTTCACCGCCGACCCGCGCATCGTCCCCAGCGCCCGCAAGGTGCCGGTCGTCTCGAACGAGGAGATGCTCGAGCTGGCCGCGTGCGGCGCGAAGATCCTGCACCTGCGCTGCGTCGAGTACGCGCGGCGCTTCGGGATGCCGATCCACGTCCGCTCCTCGTTCTCCGCGCACGAGGGCACCTGGGTCACCGACGCCGCGTACACCGGCTTCCGCCGCCCCGCCGGGCTGGGCGGCGACGAGCAGCAGCACGAAGGAGAGACCGTGGAAGCCCCCATCATCGCCGGCGTCGCCCACGACCGCAGCGAGGCCAAGATCACCGTCGTCGGCGTGCCCGACCGGGCGGGCAAGGCGGCCGCGATCTTCCAGGCCGTCGCCGAGGCCGAGATCAACATCGACATGATCGTGCAGAACGTCTCCGCGACGGAGACGGGGTTGACCGACATCTCGTTCACGCTGCCCAAGAGCGACGGCCAGACCGGGGTCCAGGCCCTCACGCGGCTCCAGGACACCGTGGGCTTCTCGGGGATCCTCTACGACGACCACATCGGCAAGCTGTCGCTCGTCGGTGCGGGCATGCGCTCGCACCCGGGCGTCTCGGCGACCCTCTTCCAGGCGCTCGCCGACGCGGGCATCAACATCGAGATGATCTCGACGTCGGAGATCCGCGTCTCCGTCGTCACGCGCGACGACCAGCTCGACGCGGCCGTGCGCGCCGTCCACACCGCCTTCGGCCTCGACTCCACGCAGGGCGAGGCCGTCGTCTACGGAGGCACCGGCCGATGAGCACCCCCCGCGCGCAGCGCCCCACCCTCGCCCTCGTCGGCGCCACCGGCGCCGTCGGCACCGTCATGCGCTCGATCCTGTCGACCCGCGAGGACGTGTGGGGCGAGATCCGTCTCGTCGCCTCGGCCCGCTCGGCGGGCAAGCAGCTCGAGGTCCGCGGCGAGCAGGTCACCGTCCTGGCCCTCTCCGAGGAGGTCTTCGACGGGGTCGACGTCGCGATGTTCGACGTCCCCGACGAGGTGTCGGCCCAGTGGGCGCCGGTCGCCGCCGCCAAGGGCGTCGTCGTCGTCGACAACTCCGGCGCGTTCCGGATGGACCCCGACGTGCCGCTCGTCGTGCCGGAGGTCAACCCCGAGGCGGCGCGGGAGCGCCCGCGCGGCATCATCGCCAACCCCAACTGCACGACGCTGACGATGATGGACGCGCTCGGTGCGCTGCACCGCCGCTGGACGCTCACCGAGCTCGTCGTGGCGTCGTACCAGGCCGCCTCGGGCGCCGGGCAGCCCGGCATCGACCGCCTGTACGACGAGCTCGAGGTCGTCGGCGGCCGCCGCGACGTGGGCGTGCAGGCCGGCGACGTGCGCGCGGCCATCTCCGACAAGCTCGGCGACGACTCCCCGTTCCCGGCGCCCCTCGCGCTCAACGTCGTGCCCTGGGCCGGGTCCGACAAGGGCGACGGCTGGTCGAGCGAGGAGCTCAAGGTGCGCAACGAGTCGCGCAAGATCCTCGGCATCCCCGACCTCAAGGTGTCGGCCACCTGCGTGCGCGTCCCGGTCGTGACGACCCACTCGCTCGCGGTGCACGCGACCTTCGCCCAGGACGTCGACGTCGCCGCGGCGCGGCAGGCGCTCGTCGAGGCGCCGAGCGTCGTCGTCGTCGACGACCCGGCCGCGGGCGAGTTCCCGACTCCGGCCGACTCCGTCGGGGCCGACCCGACCTTCGTCGGCCGGCTGCGCCAGGCCCTCGACTTCCCGCGGACCCTCGAGCTGTTCGTCTGCGGCGACAACCTGCGCAAGGGCGCCGCGCTCAACACGGCCCAGGTGGCCGAGCTCGTCGCCCGCGAGCTCACCGGCGCCTGAGCGGCGCCCGGACCCCGAGGGCGCGTTCTCAGGGGGCGGGGGGCGCCGCGTCGTCCCCGGTCGCAGGGGAGACGTCGTCGACGTGCACGTCCGCCGTGCGCTCCGCCGGTCCGAGGACGTCGGTCAGCGCGTCGAGCAGCACCGGACGCAGCCGGTCGGCGAGCGGCCCGAGCGGGGCGCCGTACGGGGCCGTGACCTCCACCGCGACCCCGGCGCAGCGGTCCCCGCCGGGGCCGGGCTCGATCCGCAGCCGCACACGTCCGACGTCGACGACGAGCCCGCTGTCCTGCACCGCCGTGCGGACGGCGGCCGCGACGACGCGGTCGGCCACGAAGAGCCGGTCCTGGGCCCGGAAGCCGCCGTGGCGCTCGAGGTCGGCCGTGGAGGCCACGAGCGGCAGGCCGCGGTACGTCGTCGCCCACGGGCGCCGGGGCCCCCGGGAGCCGGGCAGGGTGGAGTCGCTCATCCCCCTTCCCCTTCCCCCGGCAGTGCGCCACTGGTGATCCTGTCATCTCCCGGCGAATCGGGCAGCATGGGACGTGCAACGGGTCCGTGCGCGGGACCGCCGCCGCGCAGGACGACGAGGAGGAGGACCCGAATGACGCCGACGACGGCCGGTCCGGTGGACGCGCTCGTGGACGCCGTGCTCGGGGTGCCCGGCGTCGTCGGGCTGCACGCGGGCGCGCTCGGGGAGGTCGCGACCTACCTGCCGGGCCGCCGCGTGCCCGGGGTTCGGGTCCGCGACGGGGTCGTCGACGTCCACGTCGTCCTGGCCGAGGGTGCGCCGCTGCGCACGACCGCCGTCGCGGTGCGTGCCGCCGTGGCCACGCTGGTCCCCGGCGCCGCCGTCGACGTCACGGTGGAGGACGTCCGGGCCCCCGGGGTCGCGGCGCCCCCGGGCCGGCGCCCGTCGTGACACCCCCGGTGCCCGAGCCGGGGGAGCGGGCCCGGCAGCAGCGCCTGGTCCGGCTGCGGGCCGCCCGGGCCCTGCACCCCGACCACGGTGGCGACCACGACGCGTACGTCGCCGCGATGGCGGCGCTCGACGCCGCGGACCCCGCCCGGGAGGCCGGCGCGGGCGGCGCCTACGGCGCGTCGTACGGCGGCCCCCCCGACGGCGCGGAGGTCGTCCTCGTCGCGCGGCGCGGCTGGCGCTGGCCGCGGCGGCTGCGCCGGCGGGTGCGCGACTACCGCCGCCGCAACTGGGCCCGCCTCTGACGCCTGGCCCGCGGGGTTGGCCGAGGGGCCGTCGCGGGTAAGGGGCCGGGGCAGGGAGTGGTGACCGGCGACCGCCGGGCACCTCATGAGGATCGGAACGTCTCCACGCGACCGGCCGTTGGCCGGATGGAACGACCGACACCGAGCGGTGGGAGACCACCGGGGAGGAGGCCCGCGATGGGCATCATGGACAAGGCCAAGAACGCCGCCGAGGACGCCATGGGCAAGGCCAAGGAGGCCGTCGGCGACAAGACCGGCAACGAGGACCTCAAGGCCGAGGGCCAGGGCGACCAGGCCTCGGCGAACGCCAAGAAGGCCGGCGAGAACGTCAAGGACGCCGCGGGCGACGTCAAGGACGCCTTCAAGTCCTGACCTCACCCGAGGCGCACGACGCCGCCCCGGTCACCCCTGAGGGTGACCGGGGCCTCGTCGTACCGGCCGGGAACGCGGCTCAGAAGTGCGTGACCTCGAGGCCGCCGTCGGCGTACTGCTTGCGCAGGACCTTCTTGTCGAACTTGCCGACCGAGGTCTTCGGGACCTCCGGGATGAAGGCCCAGCGCTCGGGCACCTGCCACTTGGCGACCTTCTCGGCGAGGAAGTCGCGCAGCTCCTCGGCGGTGACCTCGGCCCCCTCCTCGGGGACGACGGTCGCCAGGGGGCGCTCCTGCCACTTGTCGTCGGGGACCCCGATGACCGAGGCCTCCCGGACCTTGGGGTGGGCCATGATCGCGTTCTCCAGGTCGACCGAGGAGATCCACTCGCCGCCGGACTTGATGACGTCCTTGGCGCGGTCGGTCAGCTGGAGGAAGCCGTCGGGGGTGAGCAGCCCGACGTCGCCGGTGCGCAGCCAGCCGTCGGGGCTGAACTTGGCCGCCATCTCGGCCTTGTCGGTCTCGGACTCGGTGCCGTTCATGTAGTAGCTGCCGGTGACCCACGGGCCGCGGACCTCCAGCTCGCCGACGGCCTCGCCGTCCCACGGCTGCTGCGACCCGTCGGGACCCATGAGCCGGCCCTGGAAGCCGACGAGCAGGCGGCCCTGCTTCTCCCGGTAGGACCAGTACTCCTCGGAGCCGACCTCGCAGCGGGCCGGCGGGACGGCGAGCGAGCCGACCGGGGAGGTCTCGGTCATGCCCCAGCCGTGGATGATCTCGATGCCGTGCCGCTCCTGGTAGGCGCGGATCATCGCCGGCGGGGCGGCGGACCCGCCGACCATGAGCCGGTAGCAGGCCGAGCTGTCGATCTCCGGGTGCGCGTCGAGGTGGCGCAGCAGCTCGCTCCAGATGGTGGGCACCCCGGCCCCGGTGGTGACCTCGAGCTCGTCGATCATCCGCGCGAGCGGCTCGGCCTGGAGGAAGCGGTCGGGCATGATCATCGAGCTGCCGGCGAGCATGACGATGTAGGGGAAGCCCCACGCGTTGGCGTGGAAGAGCGGGACGACGACGAGGTTGCGGTCGCCCTCGCGGACCCCGAGGGTCATCGCGTCGGTGATCGCGTGCAGGTAGTTGCTGCGGTGGCTGTAGACGACGCCCTTGGGGTTGCCGGTCGTGCCGGAGGTGTAGCACATCGACGAGGCGCTGTCCTCGTCCAGGTCGTCCGGCCAGTCGAAGGTCGTCGGCTGCCCGCCGACGAACTCCTCGAAGTCGACGACTGCCTGCACGTGCTCCGGCGCCTCGAGGGCGGCGCGGGTCTCGTCGTCGATCGGGCCGTTGACGACCACGTGATGGATCTTCGGCAGGTGCGCGAGGAGCTTGGCGAAGGGGGCGGCCAGGGTGTTGTCGACGATGACGGCCTCGTTGCCGGCGTGCGTCGCCGTGTAGATCAGCTGCTCGGGGAAGAGGCGGATGTTGAGGGCGTGCAGCACCGCGCCCATCGACGGGATCGCGAGGTAGGAGATGAGGTGCTCGGCGTTGTTCCACATGAACGTCGCCACCCGCTGGTCGCCGGTGATCCCGATGCCGCGCAGGGCGTGGGCGAGCTGCGCGGCCTTGCGGCCGACCTCGCCGTACGACATCCGGCGCCCGCCCTCGGGGGTCCACGTGATCACCTCCTGGTCGGCGTGCACGGTGGTGCCGTAGCGCAGGAGCTGGGAGATCAACAGCGGCGTCGACTGCATCGTGGACTTCATGGGCTGAGCGTGCCTCATCGACCCCCGGTTCGGAAGGGATACCCCCCTGGTCGGGCGCGGATCACACGAGGTCGTCACGGGGGTCGTCACGGGTCGTCGGCCGCCGAGGCAACCCCGGCGGTACGGCGCCGCGTCGTGCGGGTGGGTGGGGGACCTCGCCCGCACCCGACGCGAAGGAGCAGGGCGGATGCGACGACGGACGTTCCTGGGGGCGCTGGGCGCCCTCGGGGTGGGGGCGACGGGGCTCGTGACGGGGGCGCAGGGGGCGACGGCGGCCGGGACGGCGCGCTCGCCGTTCACCCGCCTGACCGGGTGGCCGACGGCGGCCCGGGTCGAGCTGGGCGGGACCACGGGTGGCGCGCGGCCGGTCACCCTCGCGCTCGGGCACCGGCTCGGGATCGACGGGTACGGCGCGGCCGTGGCCCGGCGGCTCGCCGGCGACGCGTGGTCGGGCGCCGTCCCGGTTTCGGTCCCGGTGGTGTGGGGGGCGACGACCCCCGCGTCGGCGGGTGGGCTGTGGCTGCACGGCACCCGCGCCGAGGTGACGCTGCCGGGCCACGACGGGTCGGCGGTCGTCGGCCGGCTGGAGGCGGGCGGGGCCTGGCACCCGCTCGACACGTCCGGGCTGCCGCGCTTCCTGCAGACCGGGTCGCTGCGCGAGGTCGGCGGCGCGCTCCTGCTCACCGGCGGCGTCCCGACGGGCGACGGCCGCGCCGTGCTGCCGTTCGCGGCCCGCTGGTCGCTCGTCGGGGGGTGGTCCGGATGGCGCCGCGACGCGATCGCGCCCGACCCCGCCGGCGTGCGCGACCTGGGCGGCATCGGGATGCGCCTGGCCGACGGCTCGAGCGGTGTCGCCGTCTTCGGCGACCGGCTGCTGGAGCGCAGCGGGGGACGCTGGCGCGACCGGCCGGGCCCCACGACGGACGGCACCCCGACGACGATGGTCGGGGCGGCCCTGCTGCCGAGCGGCCTCGTCGTCGCCGGACCCGGGGCCCTCGGTGACGACGAGGTACGACGTCGTACGGCCGGGGGGTGGGAGCGGCTGACCGTCCCCGCGGGCCTGCTCGTCAACGGGGTCGTCGGCCGCGGCGACGAGGCGTGGGTGCTCGGGGCCGTGCTCGACGGGCACTTCCGCGCCACCGCCGTCCGGGTGTCGGCGGGTGGCGTCCTCCGCGACGACGTGCGGCAGGCCGAGCCGGGCACGGTGTTCGCCGGCGGGTTCGTCGCCGCCGACGGATCGCTGGTCGGGCACGGGTCCAAGGAGGTGCCGCTCGACGGCGACTCCGTCGGCTGGACGGTCCGCGTCGCCTCCTGACCGGCGGCTGGGCGCCGGCTGGGACGTCGTACGGCGTCCTGACCGGCGGCTGGGCGCCGGCTGGGACGTCGTACGGCGTCGTTTGCCGCGTGGCACCGCGGGATACGTGACCGGGCATGCGAGTCGCCTTCCTCGGTCTCGGGCGCATGGGCGCCCTCCTCGCCGGTCACGTGCGGGACGCCGGCCACGACGTCACGGTGTGGAACCGGCACCGCCGCGAGCTCGACGGGGCGCGGGTCGCCGACTCGGTCGGTGAGGCGGTCGACGGTGCCGAGGTCGTCGTGACGATGCTCTTCGACCCCGACTCGGTGCGCGCCGTCGCCGGCGAGCTGCTGGAGCACGCGGCCGACGGCGCGGTGTGGGTCGACGTGACGACGGTCGGGCCGGCGGCCAGCCGCGAGCTGGGGGAGCGGGCCGTCGCGGCGGGCGTGCGGTTCGTCGACGCCCCCGTCCTGGGGAGCACGCCGCTCGCCGAGCCGGGCGAGCTGACGACGGTGGTCGGGGGAGCCGACGAGGACGTCGAGCGGGTCCGGCCGCTGCTGGGGACCTGGTGCGCCGACGGCAAGGTCGTCCACGTCGGCCCCGTCGGGTCCGGCAGCGCGATGAAGCTCGTCGTCAACCAGAGCCTCGGCGCGGTGGCCGCCGGCCTCGGCGAGGCGCTCGGCCTGGCCGACCACCTCGACCTGCCGCGCGACGCGGTCCTCGACGTGCTCTCGGCCGGGGCCTACGGGTGGACGCTCGGCCAGAAGCGGCCGATGCTCGAGTCCGGCGACTTCTCGGCCGCGACGTTCTCCCTGAGCGGGCTGGCCAAGGACCTCGGCCTCGTCGTCGACGCGGCCGGCGACCACCCCGTCCCGCTCACCCGCGAGGTGCGCGCCCGTACGCAGGACGCCGTCGACGAGGGCCACGGCGACGAGGACTACGCCGTCGTCATCGCGCGGATCGCCGCCGGCCGCGACTGACCCCGCGGCGCTCCTGTCGCGTTCCGGACTCACGTTCTGCCGCGTGACAACGCTGTCATCGCGTGTGGGCGCGGCAGAACGCGAGTCCGGAAGGCGCAGGGGTTGACGGCGACGAAGCGTGAGTCGTAACTTACGTTAGTGTCGACTAACGCGAGCGGGGTGCTGGACGCTCTGGGCGACCCGACGCGTCGGGCCGTCTTCGAGCGGGTCGCGGCGGGGCCGTGCGCGGTCACCGAGATCGCGGACGGCCTGCCGGTGTCCCGGTCCGCGGTCTCGCAGCACCTGCGGGTGCTCAAGGAGGCCGGGCTGGTGCGCGACACCGCGGTCGGCACCCGCCGCGTCTACCGGGTCGACCCCGGGGCGCTCGCCACCCTGCGGGCGTACGTCGACGCGTTCTGGACCCGTTCGCTCGCCGACTTCGCCGCCGCCGCCGAGCGGCCGGCCGCACCGCCGTCCACCACCGACCACCCCCCGACCGAGGAGTCCTCATGACCACCGCCACGTCCACCAGCGTCGTCGTCGAGACCGAGGTCGGCGTCCCGCCGGAGCGCGCCTTCGAGGTGTTCACGAGCGGCATGGAGACCTGGTGGGACCCGCAGCACCACCTGTCCGACGCGCCGGTCGTGCGGATGGAGGTCCAGCCCTTCGTCGGCGGCCGGATCGTCGACCACGCGTCCGACGGCACGACCTGCGCCTGGTCGCGCGTGCTCGCCTGGGAGCCGCCCGCCCGCTTCGTCTTCTCGTGGGACATCGACCTGCGCTGGCAGCTCGAGCCCGACCCCTCCCGCACGAGCGAGATCGAGGTGACCTTCACGGCGGTGTCGCCCGACCGGACGCGGGTCGTCCTCACCCACCGCCACCTCGACCGGCACGGGGAGGGCTGGGAGGCCATGGCCACGGCCGTCGGCAGCGGCTGGTCGCTCGACGCGTACGCCGCCGCGACGGCCTGAGGGACGCCGTACGGCGAGCCGCCGGTGCCGGTCGGCGCATCCGCCGGCCCGGCGCGGGGCCGCTCGCATACAGTGGCGCCGACGTCCCACCCGCAGGAGGTACCGATGATCGTTCCCTTCTCCGTCAGCGACTTCCTCGCCCGCGCCGCCGCCGTCTACGGCGAGCGCACCGGCGTGGTCGACGAGCCGACGCAGCCCGCCCCGTCGCTCGGCGACGTGACCTACGCGCGGATGGCCGAGCTCGCCCGGGCGCAGGCGGCCAAGCTGGAGTCGCTCGGTCTCGGGGTGGGGGACCGCGTCGCCTACGTCTCGCACAACAGCGCCCGGCTGCTCACCGCCTTCTACGGCGTGTGCGGCTGGGGACGGGTCCTCGTCCCGGTCAACTTCCGGCTCAGCGTCGACGAGGTGACGTACATCGTCCAGCACTCGGGCGCCCGGGTGGTGTACGTCGACCCCGAGCTGAAGGACGCGCTCGCCGACGTGGAGGCCGAGCACGTCTTCGTCATCGGCGAGGACGACGACATGTTCCTCTTCGACACCGAGCCGACGCCGTGGGAGCCCGACGAGAACGCGACGGCGACCATCAACTACACGAGCGGCACGACGGCCCGCCCCAAGGGCGTGCAGATCACGCACCGCAACATCTGGACCAACGCGACGACGTTCGCGCTGCACGCGGGGGTCACCGACCGCGACGTGTACCTGCACACGCTGCCGATGTTCCACGCCAACGGCTGGGGGATGCCCTTCGGCATGACCGGCTGCGGCGTGCCGCACATCGTCCTGCGCAAGGTCGACGGCGCCGAGATCCTGCGCCGGGTGCAGCGACACGGCGTGACCGTCATGTGCGCGGCCCCTGCCGTCGTCGCCTCGGTCCTCGAGGCCGCGCAGACCTGGGACGGCGAGGTCCCCGGCCGCGACCGCGTGCGGATCATCGTCGCCGGCGCCCCGCCGCCGACCCGCACGGTGGCGCGGGTGCGCGAGGAGCTGGGCTGGGAGTTCATCCAGATCTACGGCCTCACCGAGACCTCGCCGCTGCTGACCATCAACCGGATGCGTCAGGAGTGGGACGACCTGCCGGCCGAGGAGGCCGCCGCCAAGCTGGTCCGCGCCGGCGCCCCCGCGCTCGGGTGCACGCTGCGCATCGACGACGAGGGGGAGGTCCTCGCCCGCTCCAACGTCTGCCTCGAGGGCTACTGGGAGCAGCCGGAGGAGAGCGCCCGGGCGCTCGAGGGCGGCTGGTTCCACACCGGCGACGGCGGCGTCCTCGGCGACGACGGCTACCTGACGATCATGGACCGCAAGAAGGACGTCATCATCACGGGCGGCGAGAACGTCAGCTCGATCGAGGTCGAGGACGCGCTCTTCACCCACCCCGACGTCACCGAGGTCGCCGTCATCGGCGTCCCCGACGAGAAGTGGGGCGAGACCATCAAGGCGCTCGTCGTGACGACCCCCGGGTCGCAGGTCACCGAGCAGGAGCTCATCGACCACGTCAAGGGCAAGGTCGCCCGCTACAAGGCGCCGTCGAGCATCGAGTTCCGCGACGAGCTGGCCCGCACCGCGACCGGCAAGCTGCAGAAGTTCAAGCTGCGCGCGCCGTACTGGGAGGGCCGAGACCGCCAGGTCAACTGACCCGGTCCCCGCGTCGCCGCCCACCGGGCCCGGGCCGGGACGTTCGTCCCTGCCCGGCCCGGACCCGTCGGCGGACCCTGGGGCCATGAACAGGTCGAGCAGCCCCGCACCCGAGGACACCACCGTCGAGCTCTCCGAGCGCCAGTGCTGGGAGCTGTTGCGGCGCAGCACGATCGGGCGTCTCGCCGTGGGCTCGGCGGACGGCCCTGACATCTTCCCCGTCACCTACCTCGTCGACCACGGGACGGTCGTGTTCCGTACGGCGGCCGGCACCAAGCTGGCGGCCTCGTCGCACCATCGCGTGGCCTTCGAGGTCGACGGCTGGGACGACCCGCCGAGCACGGCGTGGAGCGTGGTGCTCCGCGGTCGCGCGGAGCGGCTGCTCGACCGGGAGGAGAACCTGCACGCGCTCGCGCTGCCGCTGGCCCCGTGGCAGGAGGGCCGCAAGCCGTGGTTCGTGCGCGTCGTGCCGGACTCCACGACCGGCCGCCGGCTGACCCTCACCGCGCAGGCGCGCGCGGCGCTCCACCCCGTGCGCTGAGCCGCGCGCCCGGAAGGTCCGATCGGCGACCAGGGTCCGGGACGGACGGGGACCGAGGTCCCTGGGCGCCGGCGCCGCTCGGGAGCAGCGTGGAGGTGTCGGCCCGGGAGCCCGGGCCGCCGAACAGAGGAGGTCACCATGTCCACCATCTCGGGGCGTGCGCCCCGGCACAGCACCACCGAGCGGCCCGTCGCCCTCGTGACGACGACCTGGTCCGGGGCCGTGGTCCGCCGCACCGCCGCCCTCACCCGCCTGGTCCTGGGAAGCATCTTCCTGTGGGCCTTCCTGGACAAGCTGCTCGCCCTCGGCCACGACACGGGCAAGAACCCCGTGACCGGGGTGACCACGACGTACGGCGACGCGGCGTGGGTGCACGGCGCCTCGCCGACCAGCGGTTTCCTCACGCACGCGAGCGGCCCGTTCGCGTCGGCGTACCACGCCCTCGCCGGCCACGCCGTCGTCGACTGGCTCTTCATGCTGGGCCTGCTCGGCATCGGCCTCGGGCTCGTCCTCGGCGTCGCCCTGCGCCCGGTCGCCGCGGCCGGATCCCTGCTGCTGGTGATGATGTGGGCCTCGACGCTGCCGCCCGCGAACAACCCGGTGCTCGACGACCACCTCGTCGACGCGCTGGTCCTCGTCCTCCTCGCGGCGCTCGACGCGGGGCGGACCTGGGGCCTGGGTGGGTGGTGGTCGCGCCTCGCGCCGGTGCGACGTCACCCGGTGCTGCGATGACCACCCACCCGGCCACCGGCGCCGTCGTCGTCGGGATCGACCCGGACGGGTCGAGCGACGCGGCCCTCGACTGGGCCGCCGACGACGCGGCCCGCCGGCACCGGCCGCTGCTGCTGCTCGCGGCCCCCGCGCCGCTCTACAGCGACCCCATGGCCGGCGCGATCGCGCTGCTGCCGGCCACCGAGTCCCTCGGGCCCGTGCTGGACCGGGCGGCCGCCCGGGTGGCCGAGCGGGCCCCGTCGGTGGAGGTGCGCCGCACCACCGCCTACCTGGCGGCGGCCTCGCCCGCCGCCCCGCTGACCGAGGTGTCCCGGGTGGCCGACACGGTCGTCGTCGGCTCGCACGGTCGCGGGCGCCTCGCGACCCTGCTCATGGGGTCGGTCTCGCAGTCGGTGGCCGCCGGGGCGGGGTGCCCGGTGGTCGTCGTCCGCGAGGCGCCGCGGGTGCTCGCGCCGGAGACGCCGCGGCACGTCGTCGTCGGGGTGGACGGCTCGCCGGTCTCGGCGGAGGCGGTCGGCTACGCCTTCGCCCAGGCCGACGCCCGCGGGGTCGCGCTCACCGTGCTGCACGGGTGGGACCCCGAGCGCACGGTGCCGCCGCCTGGACCGATCGAGACGCGCTGGCGGGCCGCCGCCCAGGAGGAGGACATGCTCACCTGGACCGCCATCGCCGGCTGGCGCGAGCGGCTGCCCGACGTCCCGGTCCGGGTGCGGGTGCGTCAGTGGTCGCCGGTCGAGGCGCTGCTGGCGGAGGCCGACCAGGCCGAGCTCCTCGTCGTCGGCAGCCACGGCTGGGGCGACGTGCGGGGGCTCCTGCTCGGCTCGGTCAGCCAGGCCGTGCTGCGTCGCTCGCCGGTCCCGGTCGCGGTCGTCCGCCCCCGGGACACGGCTCAGGCGGGTGACGGCTCGAGGGTCCAGGCCGTCGTGGCGACGTAGCGCCCGCCCGGGCGCAGCACGGCCGGGGGGAAGGTCGGCTGGTTCGGGGCGTCGGGCAGCGACTGGGCCTCGAGGGCGATGCCGGCTCCGGCCGTGTAGCGCACCGAGGCCCAGCCGTACGACGTCCCGTCCAGCTGCCCACCCGCGTAGACCTGCAGCCCCGGCTGGTCCGTGGCGAGGACCAGCCGCAGGTCGTCGACGGCCAGGGTCGCGACCGGTCGGACCCGGCCGTCGCGGCCCTGGTCGAGCACGTAGCAGTGGTCGAGGCCGCCGGCCGCCCGCAGCTGCGGGTGGTCGGCGGCGACGACCTCGCCGACCGCTCGGGGGCCGGCCAGGTCGAACGGGGTGCCGCGGGTGGGCAGCAACCGGCCGGTCGGCAGCAGCGCGTCGTCGACCTCGACGACGGCGCGGGCCGCCACCCCGAGGCGGTGGTCGTGGACCGAGCCCGAGCCCTCGCCGCGCAGGTTCCAGTAGACGTGGCTGGCCAGCCCCACCGGCGTCGGGGCGTCGGTGACGGCGTCGTACGTCACCGACAGGCGCGGACCCTGCAGCCGGTACGTCGCCCGGACCTCCAGCCGTCCGGGGAAGCCCTGGTCGCCGTCCTCGCTCACCGTGGACAGCACCACCTCGGCGTCGTCGGCCGCCTCGACGGTCCAGTCGTGCCGGTCGAGCCCGACGACCCCGCCGTGCAGGGTGTGCGGGCCCTCGTTGGTCGTGAGCCGGTGCTCGTGGCCGTCGATGACGACGCGGCCGTCGCGGATCCGGTTGGCGTAGCGGCCGACGCTGGCCCCGAGGTAGCCCGGGTCGACGCCGACCCGGTCGAGGTCGGCGTGGCCGAGGACGACGTCCCGGTCCTCGAGGGCGCGGACCCGCACGCGGTGCAGGGTGGCGCCGCGGGGGAGGACCTCCACCTCGAGGTCCGCGCTGCGCAGGACCGCGGTCGCGTCGCTCACAGCGGCAGCGAGAGGCGCTGGTAGGCGGCGTTCCAGCGCAGCCGGTCGGTGAAGTCGCGGCGGGTCGTCGTGTCGTCGATGAAGACCAGCTCGGTGCGCAGCAGCTCGGCGAGCTGGTGCAGCGTGTCGGGGCCGACCTGGGTGCTCAGCACGGTGTGGTGCGGCCCACCGGCCATGAGCCAGCACTCGGCGGAGGTCGGCAGGTCGGGCTGGGGCTCCCACACCGCCGCGGCGACGGGCAGGCTGGTCAGCTCCTCGTCGGGCTCGACGACGCGGATCCCGTTGCCCACCAGCCGGAAGCGCTCGCCGAGGTCGCACATGCCGACGACGAGGCCCTCGCCGGGCGCGGCGGTGAACCGCATCCGGACCGGGTCCTCGCGGGCGCCGATCCCCAGCGGGTGGATCTCCACCGTCGGCCGCTCGGCCGCGATGCTCGGGCAGACCTCGAGCATGTGGGCCCCGAGGATCCGCTGGGGCCCCGGGCCCAGGTGGTACGTGTAGTCCTCCATGAACGAGGTGCCGCCCGGCCGTCCGGCGCCGACGGTCTTGAGGGTGCGCAGCAGGACCGAGGTCTTCCAGTCGCCCTCGCCGCCGAAGCCGTAGCCGTCGGCCATGAGCCGCTGCACGGCGAGCCCGGGCAGCTGGCGCAGCCCGCCGAGGTCCTCGAAGTTCGTCGTGAAGGCCCCGAACCCGCCCCCGGTGAGGAAGCGGCGCAGCCCGGCCTCGATCTGCGCGGCGTAGCGGAGCGACCCGTGCCGCTCGCCGCCCGGCAGCAGCTCGGGCGCGACGGCGTACGCGTCGGCGTACTCCTTGACCAGGACGTCGACCTCGGTCTCCTCGACGGCGTCGACGAGCGCGACGAGGTCGTTGACGCCGTACGTGTTGACGGACGTGCCGAAGCGCAGCTCGGCCTCGACCTTGTCGCCCTCGGTGACGGCGACGTCGCGCATGTTGTCGCCGAACCGGGCCAGCCGGAGGCGTCGCAGCTCGGCGACGCCGAGGGCCGCGCGGGCCCATGACTCGACGAGACCGCGCGTGCGGGCGTCGCCGGCGTGACCGGCGACCGTCGTGCGCGGCACGCGCAGGCGCGTCTGGACGAAACCGAACTCGCGGTCGCCGTGGGCGGCCTGGTTGAGGTTCATGAAGTTCATGTCGATGGACCCCCAGGGCAGCGACGCGTCGGCCTGGGTGTGCAGGTGCAGCAGCGGCTTGCGCAGCGCGTCGAGGCCGCTGATCCACATCTTGGCCGGCGAGAAGGTGTGCATCCAGGCGACGACCCCGACGCAGGCGTCGTCGCCGTTGGCGTCGACGAGGGCGCGGCGGATCGCGTCGGCGCTGGTGAGCACCGGCTTCCAGACCACCTGCACCGGCAGGCCCGGGGCGTCGGCGACGACCGCGGCGACGGCGCGCGACTGGCGCTCGACCTGGGCGAGCGTCTCCTCGCCGTAGAGGCCCTGGCTCCCCGTGAGGAACCAGACCTGGGGGGCGGAGCCGGGCGTGGCGGGGGAGGGACTGGTGGTCATCGCGAGGTGCCTTCCGGGGAAGAGGTCGGGGAGGAGGTGGTGGGCGGGTCGGTCCGGGTCACTGCCCGTAGGCGTGCTGGTAGCGGTCGAAGAGCCGGTCGACGTCGTCCGCCGCGATGGGCAGCGGAGAGCCGAGCTGGCGGGCGACGTGGACGGTGCGGGCGACGTCCTCGCACATCACGGCCGCCTTGACGGCGGCCCGGCCGGTCCGGCCGACGGTGAAGACGCCGTGGTTCTGCATGAGCACGGCCGGGGAGCGCGAGTGCTGCAGGGTCGCGACGATCCCGCGGCCGATGCTGTCGTCGCCGATGAGCGCGAACGGGCCGACGGGGATCTCGCCGCCGAACTCGTCGGCCATCATCGTCAGCACGCACGGGATGGGCTCGCCGCGGGCCGCCCACGCCGTCGCGTAGGTCGAGTGGGTGTGCACCTGCCCGCCGACGTCGGACCGGTGCCGGTAGACGTACGCGTGGGCGTCGGTGTCCGACGAGGGCGCGCGGTCGCCGAGGACGACGCGCCCGTCGAGGTCGCAGACGACCATGTCGTCGGCGGTCAGGTCGTCGTACGGGACGCCGGAGCCCTTGATGGCGAACAGGTCCGTGCCGGGCAGGCGCTGCGAGACGTTGCCCGCGGTCCAGACGACGAGGCCGTTGCCGGGCAGGTGGGCGTGCAATGCGGCCGTCTCCTGCCGCAGCGCGGCGACGCGGTCGGTGAGGTGGTCCAGGTGACCGGGCAGCGTGGCGGTCACCGGGCACCGGCCCCGCGGCGCGACAGCGCCGTCCGGCGCAGGTCGCCGAGCCGGTGCAGGGGGTTGTCGCGGGGGTCGCCGAAGTGGTCGACGAGCCGCCGGTACTCCGCGTAGAGCAGGTCGTACGTCGCGTGGCGGTCCGGGTCGGGCACCCACGCCGCCTCCGTACGACGCCCCATGGCCGCGGCCGCCTTGCGGATGTCCGGGTAGGCGCCCGCCGCGACGGCCGCGTGGATGGCCGACCCGAGCGCCGGCCCCTGGTCGGAGTCGCACACCGACAGCGGCATGCCCAGCACGTCGGCGTAGACCTGCATGACCAGCGGGTTCTTGCGCAGGCCCCCGGTGACGACGAGCTCCTCGACGGGCACGCCGTGCTCGGTGAACGTCTCGACGATCAGCCGGGCGCCGTAGGCCGTGGCCTCGATGAGGGCCCGGTAGACGTCCTCGGGCCGGGTGGCGAGGGTGAGGCCGACGAGGACGCCGGTGAGGTGGTGGTCGACGAGCGGCGAGCGGTTGCCCGAGTGCCAGTCGAGGGCGACCAGCCCGTGCTCGCCCGGCTCCTGCTGCGCGGCGAGGTCGGTGAGCAGCTCGTGGACGCTGCGGCCCTCGGCCCGGGCCCGGGCCTCGTACTCCCCGGGGACGGCGCGGTCGACAAACCAACCGAAGATGTCGCCGACCCCCGACTGGCCCGCCTCGTAGCCGAACAGCCCCGGGACGATGCCGCCGTCGACGACCCCGCACATGCCGGGGACCTCGTGCAGCTCGCTGCCGTTCATCACGTGGCAGGTCGAGGTGCCCATGATGGCGACCATCTGCCCGGGCTCGACGGCCTGGGCGGCGGGCGCGGAGACGTGCGCGTCGACGTTGCCGACGGCCACGGCGATCCCCTCGGGCAGGCCCGTCCAGCGGGCCGCCTCGGCCGTGAGGGTGCCGGCCGCGTCGCCGAGCCGGCCGAGCGGGTGCTCGAGCTTGTCGGCGACGAAGGTCGCGAAGCCGGGGTCGAGGGCGCGGCAGAAGTCCTCGCCCGGGTGGTGCCCGTCCTGGAGGATCCCCTTGTAGCCGGACGTGCAGGTGTTGCGCACGTAGGAGCCGCACAGCTGCCAGACGACCCAGTCGGCCGCCTCCACCCAGTAGCGCATCGCGGCGTAGACCTCGGGGTCCTCCTGGAGCACCTGCAGCGCCTTGGCGAACTGCCACTCGCTGCTGATGAGCCCGCCGTAGCGCGGGAGCCACGCCTCGCCGCGCTCGCGGGCCAGCTCGGTGATGCGGCTCGCCTGCGGCTGCGCGGCGTGGTGCTTCCACAGCTTGACGTAGGCGTGCGGGCGGTCGGCGAAGGCGGCCAGCTCGTTCAGCGGCACCCCGTCCTGCGTCACGGGCAGCACGGTGCAGGCGGTGAAGTCCGTGGCGATGCCGATGACCCGGGACGGGTCCACCCCCGCCGCGCGCAGGGCCGCCGGTACGGCGACCCGCAGCACCTCCCGGTAGTCCTCGGGCACCTGGAGCGCCCACTCGCTCGGGAGCGGACGGCCCGAGGCCGGCAGCACCTGCTCGAGCACCGCGTGCGGGTAGTCGTGGACCGCCGAGCCGAGCTCGGCCCCGTCGGCCACCCGGACGGCGACCGCCCGCCCGGACAGGGTGCCGAAGTCGACCCCCACCACCACCGCATCGTCGCGTGACACCTGTGCTCCCAGAGCTCGGCCCCGTCGGCGACGACGAGGTTGTTAGCGTGAACAGGCGCCCAGCATAGGGACGCGACCCTTGCTGTCAACCCCCTCTCCTTTGGCGATGTGGTCTGAGAACGCTTCCGCACGAGCGCATTCACGGTGGACGCCGCCTACAAGGTTGCGGTTCGGTAACAACGCGCGCAAGCGGTTGACGCCGCCGACACGCACCGACGACTGTGATCGCTCACTGGCGGTCGACCGCCGGTCGGGTCACCACGGTGGTGGCCCCGCGGCCCAACACTCAACGCAGAGGACCAGCCACCATGAACGCGGTTCACCAGACCACCGCGGGTGCGGCCGTCGCCGTCGCCCTCGCCGTCGCGCTCGCCGGGTGCTCCACCGGCCAGACGACCTCGTCCTCCGGCGACGGCAACGGCGGCGCCGCCCCGACCGTCGCCGAGACCCTCGGGACGGCCCAGAACGGCGTGCCCGCCGCCATCCTCGCCGCCGGCGGGACGACGCTGCTGACCACTGCCAAGCCCGAGGGGGTCGAGGCGCAGTACGGCCCGATGTGCAAGGGCTCCGACCTCGGCATCGGCAAGATCGACTTCACCAAGGACACCATCGGGTGGGCCCAGTCGGAGAAGGAGGCCAACCCCTTCCGCATCGCCTCGACAAAGTCGCAGGTCGACACGGCCAAGGCCAAGGGGTGGAAGCTGCTGACGACGAACGCGCAGTCCAACGTCCAGCAGGAGAACACCGACATCAAGGGCATGATCGACAAGGGCGCGAAGGCGATCATCTTCTCGCCGATCAACTCGACCGGTCTCGGCGACGCCATCGCGTACGCCAAGAGCAAGAAGGTCGCGATGATCCCGGTCGACCGCAACATCACCGGGGTGACCGGCTGCCAGGACGTCGGCCCCCAGCTGGGCTCCGACTTCGTCCAGCAGGGCCGTCGCGCCGCGGACGCGATGATCAAGGCCACCGGCGGCCAGGCCAAGCTGGCCATCCTGCTCGGCGCCTCGGGCGTCAACGTCACCGACGACCGGACCGCCGGCTTCCTCGACGAGCTCAAGCAGAAGAACGCCTCGGGCATCGAGGTCGTCTTCAAGCAGACCGCCGACTTCACCCGGGAGAAGGGGCAGAGCGTCACCGAGACGCTGCTGCGCGCCCACCCGGAGGTCAACGCGATCTACGCCGAGAACGACGAGATGGGCCTCGGGGCGCTGGCTGCGCTCCAGGACGCCGGCAAGGCGGGCACCGACAAGGTGCACATCGTCTCCATCGACGGGACCAAGGGCGCGGTGCAGGCCATCGTCGACGGCAACTTCGACGCCGTCATCGAGTCCAACCCGGCCTTCGGACCGGCCGCCCAGGCCGCGCTCTCGGCCTACGTCAACGGGGACGGCGCGCCTGCGGTGACGATCACCACCGACAACCAGTACGACAAGTCCAACGCCCAGCAGGCGATCGACAGCGGGACGGCGTACTGACGCCGAGGCGACACCGCCACCCCGCCCAGATCGAACGAGAGGACCCACGTTGGCCGCCCCGCCCACCGTCACCACCACCCCGGGCACGACCCCGACCACCACCCCGACCCTCGCGGTCCGTCACCTCGGCAAGTCCTTCGCCGGGGTGGCGGCCCTCGAGGACGTGAGCCTCGACCTCATGCCGGGGTCGGTCCACGCCCTGGTGGGGGAGAACGGGGCGGGCAAGTCGACGCTCATCAAGCTGATGACGGGCGTCTACACGGCCGACACGGGCACCGTGCGCCACCGGGGGGAGGAGACCGCCTACTCCTCCCCCCGGTCCGCCCAGCAGGACGGGATCGCGACGATCTACCAGGAGGTGCACCTGGCCCCCCAGCTCTCCGTCGCGCGCAACTTCTTCCTGGGCAACGAGCTGACCCGCTGGGGGCGCCTGGACCTGGCGAGGATGGCCACGGAGTCGGCCGCCGTCCTGGGCCGTCTCGGCATCACCGTCGACACGCGTCGACGGCTGGGGGAGTTCAGCCTCGGGGTCCAGCAGATGGTGGCCGTGGCCAGGGCGGTCTCGGCCGACGCCGACGTCGTCATCATGGACGAGCCGACGTCCTCCCTCGAGCCCAAGGAGGTCGACAGCCTGCTGCAGGCCGTCCGCGTCCTCAAGGACGACGGCGTCGCGGTGGTCTACGTCTCGCACAAGCTCGACGAGGTCTTCGCCGTCTGCGACACCATCACCGTCCTGCGCGACGGCCACCTGGTCTGGACCGGGGAGACCGCGTCGACCAACCGCCGCGAGCTGGTCTCGCGGATGCTCGGTCGCGACGCGTCCGAGCTGACCGACGGCCGGCTCACCCGGCTCTCCGGCCGCGCCCCCGTCGTCGACGCCCCACCCGTCCTCGAGGCGACCCACCTCAGCCGCCGGCTCGTGCTCGACGACGTCTCCGTCGTCGTGCGCCCCGGCGAGGTCGTCGGCCTGGCCGGGCTGCTCGGCTCGGGCCGCAGCGAGACGGTGAAGACGATCTTCGGTGCCCTGCCGCTGGACTCGGGCGAGGTCAAGGTCGACGGTCGCCCCCTCACCCGGCAGAGCCCGGCCTCGCGGCTGCGGCGCAAGGTCGCCCTCCTGCCCGAGGACCGCAAGGCGGAGGGGATCATCCCCGACCTGTCCATCCGCGACAACATCGGCCTGGCCGCGCTGCCGCACATCACCCGGGCGGGCTTCGTCGACGACCGCCGGCTCGACGAGATCGTCGAGGTCTTCATGCGACGCCTGCGGATCAAGGCCTCCGGCCCGCAGCAGGTCGTCTCCGAGCTGTCGGGCGGCAACCAGCAGAAGGTCCTGCTGGCCCGGCTGCTGTGCCTCGAGCCGAAGGTGCTGCTGCTCGACGAGCCCACCCGTGGCATCGACGTCGGCGCCAAGGCGGAGGTGCAGGAGCTCATCGCCGAGCTCGCGGCCAAGGGCATGGCCGTCGTGCTCATCTCCTCCGAGCTCGAGGAGGTCGTCGAGGGCTCCGACTCCGTCGTCGTCCTGCGCGACGGCGCCCAGCTCGGCACGCTCGTCGGGGCCGACATCTCCGAGGACGCGATCATGGACCTCATCGCCGGGGCCGCGGAGCAGGAGCAGGCCGCGGCAGCCGAGCCCGCTGCCGGTCCCACCGACCACGCCCGGGAGGCGGCCTCATGAGCACGACGACCACGCCCACCACCGACGAGCGGACGACGGCGGCGCCCCCGCCCACCCCCTGGTCGAGCCGGATCGGCGTCCGCGGGGGCGACTGGGGCCGCTGGGTGCGCGAGCGCGGCGTCTACCTCGCGCTCGTCGTCCTCGTCCTCGTCAACGTCGTCGCCACCCCGAACTTCCTCACCCTCGGCACGCTGCAGCTCTACGCCGTCCAGACCGCGACGGTCATCATCGTCTCGCTCGGCATGGCCCTGGTCATCGGCACCGGCGGGGTGGACCTGTCGGTGGGGGCGACGATGGCCGTCGCCGCGGCCGTCATGGCCCGGCTGTTCAGCCCGAGCGACGGGGGCGGGTCGCCGCTCGCGCTCGCGATCGTCGTCGCGCTCGTCGCCGGCACCCTCGTCGGCGTCGTCAACGGTCTCGTCGTCGCCGTCGGCCGCGTGCAGCCGATCGTCGCGACCCTGGCCATGCTCGTCGGCGGCCGGGGCCTCGCGCTCGTCTTCACCGGGGGCGCCCTCGTGGAGATGTTCCACCCGTTCTTCACCACCGTGCGCACGGCGCAGGTGCTGACCATCCCCGCGATCTTCTGGCTCGCGATCCTCCTCGCCGTCGTGCTCGCCGTCGTCGTGCGCCGCACCGCCTTCGGGTTCCGCGTCCTCGCCATCGGCGGCAACCTCCCGGCCAGCCGGCTGGCGGGGGTGCCGGTGCGCCGCACCCTCGTCGGGGTCTACGCCGTCTCCGGCTTCCTCGCGGCCGTCGCCGGGCTCATCGTCACCATGCGGCTGCGGGCGGCCGACCCGTCCTACGTCGGGCTCAACATCGAGCTCACCGCCATCACCGCCGTCGTCGTCGGCGGGTCGCTGCTGACCGGCGGCAAGGTGCGCGTCCTCGGCACGGTCGCGGGCGCGGTGCTCATCCAGCTGCTGGAGAACACCCTCACCGCGCAGAACGTCACCGACTCGATCGCCCGGATCATCGAGGCGCTCATCATCATCGCCGCCGTCTTCATCCAGAGGCCCTCGAGGAGCGCCCGATGACCACGACCCCGTCCACCGCCACCGCTGGGGCGGCGACCACCGCGGACGCGCCGGCCGTCGCGGTCCGCAACCGCAACGTGGCGTCCGCGCTGCTGCGCAACGGCGCGGTGCTCGCCCTCGCGCTCGTCATGGTCGCGGGCTTCGTCCTCGTGCCGACCTTCGGCTCGGCCGACAACCTGCGCAACGTCGCGCTGGCGGCGTCGTTCATCGCCATCATCGCGGCCGGCATGACCTTCGTCGTCATCAGCGGCGGGATCGACCTGTCGGTCGGGTCGACGTACGCCCTGGCGGTGATCCTCAGCGCCCAGGCGTCGGCGAGCGGGTCGGCCGCCGCGATCCTCGCGCCGCTCGCGGCGTGCGCCGTCGTCGGCCTCGCCCAGGGACTGGCCATCACCGTGCTGCGCCTGCCGCCCTTCATCGTCACCCTCGCCGGTCTGGGAGGCGTGCGCGGCCTCGTCTTCCTCGTCACGCACGAGGGCAACGACGTGCCGCAGGTGCCGGGCTTCAAGGTCTTCGAGGTGCTCGGCACCGGCAAGCTCGCGACGATCGGCACGCCGGTGTGGATCACGCTCGCCGTCTTCGCGATTGGGTGGCTCGTCCTCAACCGCACCGCCTTCGGCCAGCACGTGCAGGCCATCGGCGGCAACGGCCCCGCGGCCGAGCTCATGGGCCTGCCGGTCAAGCGGGCCACCACCTCGGTCTACGTCATCAGCGCGCTGTGCGCCGGGGTCGCGGGCATCCTCACGACGGCGCAGAGCGGCGGCGGTCAGGAGGCGCGCATCGGCGACGCCTACGAGCTGCAGGCCATCGCCGCGGTGGTCATCGGCGGCACTCTGCTCGCGGGCGGGGTCGGCTCGATCATCGGCTCGCTGGCCGGCGTCATGCTGCTCTTCGTCATCCAGAACCTCATCGTCCAGGGGGCGAACCTCAACAGCTACGTCCAGCAGCTGGTGTCCGGCGCCTTCCTGCTCGTCGTCGTCCTCGTCCAGGCCGCCCTCACGGCGAGACGCGGAGGCACCTGACGCGGCCCGTACGACGCCCCGACCGGCACACCCCCCGACCGGCCCCGCCCGCGGCTCAACCGCGCGGCGGGGCCGTCGACGTGCGGGGGACGAGGGTCGCCGGCACGGTGACCGAGCGGGGCGTCGGGTCGTCCTCGCGCAGCTGCTCGAGCAGCAGCTCCAGACCGGCCCGTCCCGCCGCCGCGAAGTCCTGGTGGATCGTCGTCAGGGGCGGGGTGTAGTACGCCGACTCGGGCACGTCGTCGAAACCGACGAGGCTCACGTCACCGGGGATCGCGCGACCGCCCTCGTGCAGCGCGCGCGCCAGGCCGAGGGCCATGTGGTCGTTGGCGGCGAAGATCGCGGTGCAGTCCGGGATCCGGGCCAGCATCCGGCCGGCCTGGTAGCCCGACGCGGGGGACCAGTCGCCCCGCACCACGGGTGGGACCTCCGCGCCGGCCCCGGACAGCGTGTCGTGCCAGCCCTGCTCGCGGGCCGCGGAGTCGTTCCACCCCTGCGGTCCGGCCACGTGCCACACCGTGGGGTGGCCGAGCTCGAGCAGGTGGCGGGTGGCGTGCACGGCGCCGGCGTACTGGTCGATCGTCACCGACGAGGCCTGGTCGTCGACCTGGCTGTCGACGGTGACGATGGGCGTGCGCGGCGGTACGAGCTTCGAGGCGACCTCGACGACGGAGTCGAGGGGGAGCACGAGCAGCAGACCGGCGACGCCCTGCCCGAGCAGCCGGTCGACCGCCGCCCGGACCGAGCGCGGGTCGAGCTCGGCGAGGTGGTCGACCGTCACGGTGAGCTGCGCGTCCTGGGCGGCCCGGCTCAGGCCGTCGACCATCGCCGACGGCCCGTAGAGGATCGAGCTCGGCGAGATGACGCCGATGACGTTGGAGCGGCCGGTGGCGAGGACGCGCGCGTTCATGTTGCGCCGGTAGCCCAGCTCGTCGATGGCCCGCTCGACCTTGGCCCGGGTGGCCGCGGAGACGTGCGGGTGGTCGTTGAGCACCCGGGAGACGGTCTGGTGGCTCACCCCCGCGACCGCCGCGACGTCGTGCAGCGCCGGCGGTCTCCTGCTCACCGCCGACACGCTAGCCGCTCCCCGACGCGGTGGCGGGCGGTTGCCGCAGGACCCGGGTCCGTCATGACATGCATGTTATCGCTCACTTCTCGCCGACGGCGGTCGACGCGACACGTCGCCCCGCCCAGGTCAAGAGGTCGTCAAGAAACCGCGCACCCCCTTGGTGGCGCCGAATCCTCGTGCCAGCATGGCCGAGCGCTGCGACGACGACGACGAGGCGGGTCCCGGAGGCGACGGCGTTCCCCTGCTCCAGCCCATCACCCCGGAGGACTCGTGCGCCGATCACGGACCGCATTCGTGTTAGCGATCACGGCAGCAGCCGTCGCCACCCCGCTGCTCACCGTCCCCGGGGCGGCCGTCGCCGCCCCGACCAGCACCCTGTCGCTCGACGTCTCGCGCTACACCGCGCAGACCAACCCCACCCAGTGGGGCCACATCGTCGAGGACATCAACCACTCCGTCGAGGGCGGCCTCGACGCCAACCTCGTGCGGAACTCGACGATGAAGGAGGGCGCGGCCGACCCGCCGTCGTCGTGGTCGGCCGTGACCGGCGGCGGGGGCACCGGCAGCATCGCCCTCGACACGAGCGTCCCGCTCACCGCCGCCAACCCGGACGCGCTGCGCCTCGACGTCGGTCAGGACGGGGCCGGCCAGCGCGTCGGCGTCGCCAACACCGGGTTCTACGGCGTCGGCGTCGCGGCCGACACCACCTACACCGCCACCTTCTTCGCGCGGACCGCCCGCTACACGGGCCCGCTGCGGGTGTCGCTCGAGGGTGCGGACGGGACGGTCTACGCGGCCGCGAGCACCGGAGCCACGAGCGGGGACTGGCGTCAGTACACGGTCAACCTCTCGACCGGCCGCCGGAAGCCCGCCGACACGAGCAACCGCGTCGTCATCAGCGTGCCGGCCGGCGGCTCGGGCGCCAGCCTCTGGCTCGACGTCGTCCGGGTCACGCCACCGACCTACGGCACGAGCGGCGAGCTGCGCAGCGACCTCATGCAGAAGCTGGCCGCGACCCGCCCGGGCTTCTGGCGCGTCCCCGGCGGCAACTACCTCGAGGGCCAGACCCTCGCGACCCGCTTCGACTGGAAGAAGACCGTCGGCCCGTACGAGGACCGCCCGGGTCACCAGAACGACGCCTGGGGCTACTGGTCCACCGACCAGGCGGGCCTGAGGACCTACCTCGACATGGCCGAGCAGAGCGGGGCCGAGCCGCTGCTCGCCCTCTTCGCCGGCTACACGCTCGACGGGACGACGGTGCCGCAGGACGAGCTGCAGCCCTACGTCCAGGACGCCCTGGACGAGATCCAGTACGCCATCGGCGCGACCGACACCCCGTGGGGGGCCCAGCGCGCGAAGGACGGCCACCCCGCGCCGTACGACGTGCGCTACGTCGAGGTGGGCAACGAGGACTTCTTCGACCGCACCGGCAGCTACGACGGCTACCGGTTCCCGATGTTCTACGACGCCATCAAGGCGGCCTACCCGCAGCTGCAGGTCGTCGCGACGACACCGGTCACGACGCGCACGCCCGACGTCGTCGACGAGCACTACTACAACAACGACCCGGCCGCGTTCACCGCGATGGCCCACCACTACGAGGGCTACTCGCGCTCCGGCCCCAAGGTGCTCGTCGGCGAGTACGCCATCACCAACGGCACGAGCGGCAACCCCACCGGCACGCTGTCGGGCGCGATCGGCGAGGCCGGCTTCATGACCGGGATGCTGCGCAACGCCGACGTCGTCATGGGCGCGTCGTACGCCCCGGCCCTCGCCGACGTCCACGACTTCCAGTGGCCGACCAACCTCGTCGGGTTCGACGCCGCGACGTCGTACGGCTCGCCGTCCTACTGGGTGCAGCAGATGTTCGGGGCCAACAAGGGCCGCTACGTCCTGCCCGCGAGCCTCACCGGGACCGACCCGTCGCTCAGCGTCTCCGCCACCCGCGGCGACGACGGCACGGTCTACGTCCACGTCGTCAACCCGACGACGACCGCGGTGACGACGCAGCTGCGCGTGGCCGGCGCGAGCGCCATCAGCACGTCGGGCACCGTCAGCACCCTCACCGGTGACCCCGACGCCCGCAACAGCATCACGGCGCCGAACACGGTGCGGCCGACCGCGGCCCGGTCGGTGACGACCGGCGCCCGCTTCAGCCGCACCTTCCCGGCCAGCTCGGTCACCGTCCTCACCTTCTCGGTGAGCGGGGCGGTCGCGCCCGCGCTGCCGGTCGGGCAGCCGACCTCGCTGCGCGTGACGACCCCGGGCTACACCGACCGCTCGGTCGCCGTGTCGGGCACCCAGGGCGTCACGGCGGCCGTGACCGAGCAGAGCAGCGACGACCTGCGCAAGTCCGCCACCTTCGTCGTGCACGCCGGCGCGGGACGGTCCTCGTGCTACTCGCTCGAGTCGCGCCTCCTGCCGGGCAGCTACCTCACGGTGACCGCGGACCACACGGTGACCGCCGCCCCGCTCGGGACGACGAGCGCGGCGCTGCGGGCGGCCACGTTCTGCCCGGCGGTCGGGCACGCGGGGCAGGGCGTCTCGCTCGAGTCGCTCGCGCAGCCGGGTCGCTTCCTGCGCCACTACGCCAACGTGCTCTACGCGGCGGACGCGAGCGGCGGCTCGTTCTTCGACAACGCGCGCAGCTACGACGTGGACACCACCTTCCTGCTCGAGGGCGGCTTCTGGCGCAGCACGGTCGACGTCCCGCTCGGCAACCACTCGTTCCAGCCGACGACGCCGGGATACACCGACGACGTGCTGCGGCACTTCGCCTTCGTCGCCCAGGTGAGCCCGGTGTCCGAGCTCGACGCGACGACCCGGCCCGACGCCACCTTCACCGTCGTGCCCGGGCTCGCCGACACGTCGTGCTACTCGTTCCGGTCGGAGAACTACCCCGACCGCTACCTGCGGCACTACGACTACCAGGTCCGTCTCGACCCGGTCGGGACCGGCACCTACGCGCAGGACGCCACGTTCTGCGCGCAGCCGGGCCACGACGGGCAGGGCGTGTCGTGGCAGGCCATCGGCTTCCCCGACCGCTACCTGCGGCACTTCCAGGGGAAGGTCTGGATCGCCAGCGACGGCGGCCCGCTGCCGAGCGACGCGCCGGCGTCGTGGAGCGAGGACACCAGCTGGCTCACCGTGGACCCCCTCGGGTGACCTGAGCGGTCGCCGGTGTCGCGAGGGCGCCGTCCCACCCGTCGGACGACAGGTGGTGGCGGCGCCCTCGTCGCGTCCGGGCGGGGTTAGCGTGACCGGGTGACCACCTCGACGACGAGCGACCTCGGCACCAACTGGGCGGGCAACCACACGTACGCCGCCCGCGCCCTCCTCACCCCCGGCAGCGTCGAGGAGCTGCAGGAGGTCGTGGCCGGTGCCGACCGCGTCCGGGCCCTCGGATCACGGCACTCGTTCTCCGACCTCACGGACACCGACGGCGTCCTCGTCGACCTGTCCGGGCTGCCCCGCGACATCGAGGTCGACGAGGGCGCGCTCACGGTCCGGGTCGGCGGCGGGGTCCGGTACGGCGACCTGGCCGTCGCCCTCGAGCGCGCGGGCTGGGCGCTGGCCAACCTCGCCTCGCTGCCGCACATCTCGGTGGCGGGCGCCGTCGCCACCGGGACCCACGGCTCGGGCGACCGCAACCAGTCGCTGTCGGCCTCCGTGGTCTCGCTCGACCTCGTCGGACCCGACGGGTCGCTGCGCACGGTCCGCCGCGGTGACGACGACTTCGCCGGCTCCGTCGTCGCCCTCGGCGCGCTCGGGGTCGTCGCCCGGCTCGAGCTCGACGTCGTGCCGACCTACCTGCTGCGCCAGGAGGTCCGCACCGGCCTGCGGTGGGAGGCGGTCGAGCGCGACCTCGACGCCATCACCGGAGCGGGCTACAGCGTCAGCATGTTCACCCACCTCGACGACGAGGAGGTCGCGCAGCTGTGGGTCAAGACCCACGCCGACGCGCCACCGCTCGCCGACGCCGTCGGGCTCGTCGGGACGGTCGCCGCCCCGCAGACGCGGCACATGCTGCGCGGCGTCGCGGTCGACGCGGTCACCGCGCAGGGCGGCGAGCCGGGCCCGTGGCTCGACCGGCTCCCGCACTTCCGGATGGAGCACACGCCGAGCAACGGCGAGGAGCTGCAGAGCGAGTGGTTCGTCGGGCGCCCCGACGCGGTCGGGGCCATCCGGGCGTGGCGCGGGGCGCTGGCGCCGTACGTCGGCCTGGTGCAGGTGGCCGAGATCCGCACCATCGCGGCGGACGACCTGTGGCTGAGCGGCGCCTACCGGCGCGACAGCGTCGGGTTCCACATGACCTGGCTGCGCGACGAGCCCGCCGTGCGCACCGCCTGCCGGGCGGTCGAAGCCGCCCTGGCGCCGTACGCCGCCCGGCCGCACTGGGGCAAGGTCTTCGAGACCCCGCGCGAGGAGCTGGTCCGGGTGCACCCGCGCCTCTCCGACTTCGCCGCGCTGCGCGAGCGGGTGGACCCCGAGCACGTCTTCGGCAACGCGTTCCTCGACAGGGTCCTGCCGGAGGGTGCGGAGGTCTAGTTTCGGCGCATGAGCCGCCGACGCCTCCTGCCCGTCCTCGCCGCCGCCGCCCTCGCGGCGACCGCCGCCGTCACCGCCGCCCCCGCCGCCACGGCGGAGGCGGCCTCGTCCACCGCCGCCGCGAGCCCGGCCGTCCGCCTCGCGTGGACCCTGCTGCCCACCGGGTCCACCGAGCACTTCCGCGGCCTGGCCGCCGTGTCCGACCGCGTCGCGTGGGTCGCGGGCTACGACGGCACGGTCCTGCGCACCACCGACGGCGGGGAGCACTGGGCCTCGGTCGGGCCGAAGCTGTCCCAGGCCAACGCCGCCCTGCAGTTCCGCGACATCGAGGCGTTCTCCGCCGACGACGCGGTCGTGCTGTCGATCGGCAACGGCACGGACTCGCGGATCTACCGCACGTCCGACGGCGGGGCGAGCTGGACCGCGACCTTCGTCAACCACGACGAGGCGGCCTTCTACGACTGCCTCGCCTTCTCCGACCCGATGCACGGGGTGGCCAACAGCGACCCGGTCGACGGCCGGTTCCGGATCGTCGCCACCGACGACGGCGGACGCACGTGGACGCGGGTCCCGGCGGCAGGGATGCCGCCCGTCCAGGAGGGCGAGGCCGCCTTCGCCGCGAGCGGGCAGTGCCTCGCCGCCGGCACCGGCGACCGCTTCTACCTCGGCTCCGGTGGTGTGCCCGGCACCAAGGCGCGGGTCTTCCGCAGCGACGACGGCGGCCGCACCTGGGACGTCGCGTCGACACCGATCCGCAGCGGGAGCAGCAACGGCGTCAACGGGATCGCCTTCTCCTCGGCGAAGGACGGCATCGCCGTCGGCGGCAGCTTCGTGAGGTCGGACCTCAACGGCGGTGCGTCGGCGTGGACGACCGACGGCGGGGCCACCTGGCAGCGCCCGACCGTCCCCACCGGGGGCTACCGCTCCGGGGTGTCCTTCGCGCCCGGCCTCGCCGGGGTCGCCGTCGCCGTCGGCCTCACCGGCTCGGACGTGACGACCGACTCCGGTCGCACCTGGGAGACCTTCGACACCGGCTCGTTCGACACGGTGTCGTGCACGAGCGGGCTGGTCTGCTGGGCCTCCGGGGCCGAGGGCCGGGTCGCCCGGCTCACCCTCGCCGCGGGCTGACCGCCCCGCCCGTACGGCGCCCCGCCGGCTCGTCCTCGAGTCGCCGGGGCGCCGTCGCTGCGGTTGACTCGGGGGCGGCGCCCCGGACGGAGCGCCCCCGCCGAGACCTCACCTGGAGCACCCCGATGACGTGGAGCGCCCGCACCGCCCGCCGCCTGCTCGCCGGCACCGCCGCCCTCACCTGCTGCGCCACGCTCGCCGCCGCCCCCGGAGCCCAGGCCACCGGTGCGTCGCCCGCGGCGACCACCGGTTCGGCCGTCCTCGACCCGGCGTCGTTCAAGGGCGTCAACTGGGCCGACCCGCGCGACAACTACGTCGACGGCCCCGTCGTGCCGACCGGGCTCAGCACCTCGGACGACTACCGGACGACGTACCGCAAGGCGACGGCGGTCCTCGGTGAGCTCGTGCGGATCGGCCGGATCAACACCGTCCGGCTCCCCGTCAACCCCTACTCCGTCGGGACGGCGTGGTGGGGCTCCTACCGCGCCGCCGTCGACGCGGCGACCGACCTGCACCTCAAGGTCATCCTCAGCTACTGGGAGGGGACCGCGCACAAGGACGGGCTGGTCGACGACCCCGTTTCCTGGGACACGATGTGGGCGACGCTGACCGGCACCTACCAGCGCAACCCGAAGGTGCTCTTCGAGCCGATGAACGAGCCCTTCGGCTACAGCGACACCGACCTGCGCGCCCTCGAGGCCAGGTGGATCGCCGACCACCCGCTCATCCCCCGCCACCGCGTCGTCGTCAGCGGCACCGGCTACAACGACCACACCTCGACCCAGTGCGCGGACCCCGCGCTCGCGGGCACGTACGTCAGCCAGCACTTCTACGGGTTCTGGCACCAGGGGCCGTCGTACGCGCAGTGGCGCGAGAACCTGCAGGGGCGGATCGCCGGGTGCGAGGGGCGGCTGATCGTCGACGAGTTCGGCTCGCCGATGACGGCGGGCTACGACTACACGGCCTCGGCGACGGGCACCACCGACGCGGAGCGCAAAGAGTACGTCGCCTACCTCCAGGCGACGACCGACCTCATCCGCGAGACCGGGGCGGGTGGCGTCTACTGGCCCGGGCTGCGGGCCGCGGACAGCTACAGCCTCACCACGCTCGACCCTGTCGGACGGCGGATCTCGTTGTCGCTCAACAGCACCAGCGGGCTCAAGCTGCTCGAGTGGGCCTGGGGGCGCGGCACGCGCCCGCCGCACCCGGCCCCCTGAGCCGGCGCCGGCCCCCGCCCGGGGTCAGCGGCGGGCGCTGAAGCTGCCCCGCCCGGCGTCCGACAGCCAGTCGTCGAAGGGCCGGTCCAGCAGGTCCTGGAGCCGGTGCACGTCGCGGTCGAAGGCGGGGAGGAGCTGGCGCCGTACGGCCGGGGAGAGTCGCGGGCGGGGCTCGTCGCCGCGCTGGAGGGCGCGCACCAGCGGCCGCTCCAGCCGGCGGCGCCAGGCCTGGGGCGGCAGGTGCCGTCCCGCGTGCGCGCCGGCGCGGATGGCGCGGCGCAGCGCCGAGTTCGTGGGGGTGTCGTCGGCCCAACCGTGGGTGTTGGAGGCCGGGACGGTCGTCACGACCCCGGTGGCCACCCCGAGGAACGCCGCGATCCCGTCCAGCGTCCGGGCGGGGGCGTCGACCAGCTCGCGGTAGCGGATGACGTGGACGCGCTCGCGGTCGACGTGCTCGAAGAGGTGGGCCAGCTGCTCGCCGTACCGACCCAGCTCGAGGTAGCGCCAGAAGGGCGCCCAGCCGGCGGCGGCGCGCTGCTCCTCCAGCCGGCAGGCCGTGAGGAAGTCGGCCTCCGGCTCGAGGCCGTCGGAGCGCAGGTGGACCCAGTTGGAGTACGCGCGGTCGACGGGGTCGCGCACGACGGCGACGAGCCGGACGTCGGGCAGGGCGCGGGCGATGCGGACGTGCGCCTCGCGGTCCCACAGGTAGAACGGGGTGCTCTCGCCCTTGAGCACGCCGGGGGGCGCGGCGTCGAACAGGCGCTCGTAGTCCTCCCGCTTCCAGACCCACTCCTGGCGGCTGTGGCCGTCGCCGGGTCCGCGGTGCCGCTCGCGCGGGGGCGGGGTGCCGTCGGAGAGGAAGAACTTGGGCTCCTTGGGGGTGCTGAGGAAGAGCTGCGGGTGGCCGGTGAGGGCGGCGTGGACCGCGGTGGACCCCGCCTTGGGGGCGCCGATGACGAGGAAGTCGGGAAGGGCCATGCCGTCACGGTAGACCGAAATCCCACTCATTGAGTAGGAGTTGCGGGATCGCGGACGGCTCGACGTCACGCGTGGCCCTCCCCGGCCACGGGCCTAGTGCAAGAGCACCAGATCGCTGGCAGCAAGCGGTCAGGTCCGACGGGCGTCGGCCGATGGACGGTCCGTGACCTCGTCGACCCGTGCCGCCGCGCCCGCACCCACGACCTGGAGCAGCACGCGTCGGCTGCGCCGGCTCGTGCGGGACTGGGTGCCCGAGGGCAACCTCCTGGACGACGACACGTGGGACGCCCGGCACCGCGTCATCACGCGGCTGGCCCTGCTGCAGACGATCGCGCTGGGGGTCTTCGCCCTGGCCGTCGGCAAGGGGCTCGCCTCCGCCGCCGTCGCCGTGCTGGTGCCCGGACTGCCGGCCCTCGGGGGGCTGCTGTCCACCCAGCACCGGCGGCTGCGGATGCTCTCGGTCGTCACCAGCCTGATGTTCGCCTCGGCGACCCTGGTCGACCTGACCGACGGGCTGACCGAGGCGCACTTCCACTTCTTCGTCATGCTCGGCGTCGTCTCGCTCTACCAGGACTGGGCCGCCTTCGGCCTGTGCGTCCTCATCACCGTCCTGCACCACGCGGTGATGGGGCTGACCATGCCCGGCAGCGTCTTCGCCGGGGTCCAGCAGCGCGAGCACCCCGTGCAGTGGGCGGCCGTGCACGGCGGGTTCATCCTCGCCGCGTCGCTGACCCACATCGTCGCCTGGCGCTTCACCGAGCGCGTGGGCCAGCGCGACCCGCTCACCCAGCTGCCCAACCGGGCGACGTTCGGGGAGCGGGTCACCGAGGCGCTGCGCCGTCACGACGGCCCGGTGTCCGTGCTCTTCATCGACCTGGACAACTTCAAGGAGATCAACGACTCCCACGGGCACCACGTCGGCGACCTCGCCCTCACCCGCACCGCGGCGGTCATCGAGGAGAGCCTGCGCGCGGGCGACCTCGTCGCCCGCCTCGGGGGGGACGAGTTCGCGGTGCTGGTGCTCGGGGACGAGTGGGCCGCCGAGGTCGTCGCCGCCCGGATCACCCGCGCGCTCACCGCGCCGTTCGTCGCCGAGGGGCGCGACGTCTTCGTCACGGCGAGCATCGGGGTCGCCGACACCGAGCTGGTCGGCGTCCGGGAGACCGACGAGCTGCTGCGCGGTGCCGACATGGCCATGTACTGCGCCAAGGGCACGGGTCGCAACGCCGTCGTGCACTACTCGCCGCGCCTCGACGACGAGGTGCGCGCCCGGACGGCCCTCGCCGCCGACCTGCGCCACGCGCTGGAGCGCGGCGAGCTCGAGGTCTTCTACCAACCCGTGGTCCGCGGCACCCCGGCCGTCCTGTGCGGGGTCGAGGCGCTGCTGCGTTGGAACCACCCGGAGCGCGGCCTCGTCCCGCCGCTCGAGTTCGTCCCCCTCGCCGAGGCCTCGGGCGACATCGACGCCATCGGCCGGTGGGTGCTCACGCAGGCCGCCGCGCAGGTCGCCGTGTGGCACCGCGAGCTGCCCGGCGCCGAGGACCTCGAGCTGGCCGTCAACCTCTCCCCGGTCCAGCTGCGCGACCCCGGTCTGCTGACGATCGTCGGCGACGCGCTCCACCAGGCGGGCCTCGCACCCGGCCACCTGATCGTCGAGGTCACCGAGTCGATGCTGCTCTCCGACCTCGACCTGGCCCGGCGCCAGCTCGACGCCCTGCGCACCCTCGGCATCCAGGTCGCGATCGACGACTTCGGCACCGGCTACTCGTCGCTGTCCTACCTCGCCCGGCTCCCCGCCGACCAGGTGAAGATCGACAAGTCCTTCGTCCGCGACCTCGGCGAGGACCGCTCCCCGTCCGTGCCGCTCGTGCGCAGCATCGTCGAGATGGCCCGCGCCCTCGGCCTGGACGTGCAGGCGGAGGGTGTCGAGGAGACCGTCCAGGAGACGATCCTCGCCGAGCTCGGCTGCGACCGCGCCCAGGGCTACCTCTACTCGCGGCCGGTGCCGGCGGCGCAGCTGGCCGAGTTGGCCGCAGCGCTCGGCGCCGCCTCCCCGACCCCCCTGGTCCGGCTCGACGAGGCCTCGTGACCTTCGTCGCGGGGCACGCGGAGGGGGGCGGGACGTCGGCCTCCTGGTCGGTCCACGGCCCCCACCTGCTCCTGCTCGGTGCGTGGGTGCTCGTCGTCGCCGTCGCGCTCGTCCGCGGGGCAGGCGGAGGGCCGCTGCCGCGGCGCGACGTACGGCTGTGGGTGGCGGCCGGGGCGTCCGTGGTCAGCGCCGCCGTCCACCTCGCCGTGGTGCCCGAGCACCTGGAGGAGTCGTGGCTGTACGGCGCCTTCTTCCTCGTCCTCACGCTCCTGCAGGTCGCGTGGGCGGCACTCGCCGTACGACGCCCCACCCCGCGCCTCCTGCTCGCCGGCGCCGTCGCCTCCGGCCTCGTCGCCCTGCTGTGGGCGGCCACCCGCACCGTCGGCATCCCGCTCGGCCCGTCCGCGGGCGAGGTCGAGGCGGTCGGGTTGGCCGACGTCGTCGCCACGCTCACCGAGGTGCTCGTCGTCGCCTGCGTCGCGTGGGTCCTGGCGAGCGTGCGTTCCGCCCGGCTGTCAATGGCCGGCGGGGCTCCGGTCGTACCCGGACGAAGCGGACACGTCACGGTCGATTGACCGCCGGCCGACGCGGGCTCGACATCGCTGCCACGAAACGACCCCCGGGCGGCGTCTAGGGAGTGTGATGGCCGACGTGGGTGACGACGGGGCGTTCGTGGCGTTCCTGACGAGCCACCACGCCAGCCTCTACCGCACGGCGTTCCTGCTCACCGGCACGGAGCACGAGGCCGAGGAGCTGCTGCAGGAGGCGGTCGTCCGCCTCTACCGGCGTCGGTCCCTGCTGTCCCGCGCCGACGCACCGGTCGCCTACGCCCGTCGGGCGCTCGTCAACACGTTCGTCAGCCGCCGCCGGACCGCGGCGGTCCGCACCCCGACCGCGCCGCTGTCCGCCGCCGTCGACCGACCGTCCACCGGCGACCCGTGCGGCGAGCTCGACGACCGGTCCGCGCTGTGGCTGATGCTGCTCACCCTGCCCGAGCGGCAGCGCGCCGCCCTCGTCCTGCGCTACTACCTCGACCTGCCCGAGACCGAGATCGCCACCGCGATCGGTTGCCGGCCGGCCACCGTCCGCAGCCTCGTCAGCCGGGGGCTCGCGGCGCTGAGGACGCAGCCCCACCCCTTCGTCACCGAGACCGGAGACCGCGCATGACCACCGACGACGAGCTCGGCCGCGCCCTCGTGGAGTCCCTCACCTACGTCGGGTCACGGACCCGGACCCCACCGGGGCTCCTCGAGCGGCTGCGGGCGGACCTCGCGCCCACCCCGACCAGGCGCGTGCGGTGGGCACCGCTCGCCGCCGCTGCCGCCGTGCTCCTGCTCCTCTCCCTGGCGGGCGTCGCGGTGCTGCGTCATGCGCCCGACCCGGTGCGCGAGCCCGCGACGACGGGGGCCCCGCCGACCTACGGCAGCCGGTCGGCGGCCTCGCTCGCCTCGGCGCGCTGGAGCACGCTGCCGGCGGCGCCGATCCAGGGGCGCGGCTCGGCCGTCGGGGTGTGGACCGGTGCGCGGCTGCTGGTCTGGGGTGGCGCGTCCCCGAGCAGCCCGCAGCAGCCGCTCGGCGACGGGGCGTCGTACGACCCGGTGGCCCGGGTCTGGGCGAGGCTCCCCGTCGCGCCCATCGCCGCGCGCAGCTCCTCCGCCTCGGTCTGGACGGGGAGCGTGCTCTTCGTCTGGGGCGGGTTCACGACGGCCTCCGGTGCGCGGGCGAGCGACGGGGCGACGTACGACCCCGTGGCGCGGGTCTGGCACCGGGTCCCTCCTGCGCCGGTCGCGGGGTACCAGCAGGCGCTCGCGCTGACGGCCGGCGGCTCGGTCCTGCTCGTGACGACGCCGCCGGGGGACGGCGCGCACGTCGTCCACCTCCAGGCGTACCGACCGGACACCGACACGTGGACGCGGCTGCCGGACCTCGACCTGCCCGACGGCCACCCGGCCCTGGAGGTCGAGGCCCTCTCGACGGGGGACCGGCTCCTGCTGTGGTCGATGTGGGCGCACACGGTCCCCGTCGACGGCAACGGCACCGAGACCACGTACGGCATCGAGGGCTTCACGTACGACGTCGCGCAGCAGCAGTGGACGCCGAACGGCCTCGGTGGCACCTCGGTGAGCGCGGTCCGGGGGCCGCTGTGGACCGGGCGCGAGGTCCTCCTCCCCGCCGCGCCGCGCTACTGCGGAGGGTGCTCGGGACCGATCGGGGGTGACCTGACCGGGCTGCGGCTGGACCCGACCAGCGGCGCGAGGTCGAACATCCCCCACGGACCGGTGGACGACGGCAACCCCACCGACCTGTGGACCGGCACTGCCCTGCTGGCCCTCGACGCGCGCGGGTCCTCCGGCTCGTCCTGGCCGGGCGCGGCGGCGGTGTGGGACCCGGCGACCGGCGGCTGGGCCCGGCTCCCCGACGCCCCGCTCGGGGGGACGGACGGGGTGGTCGTGTGGACCGGACGGTCGGTCCTGCTGTGGGGAACCTTCTCCTCCGGCGCGGACCCAGCGGGGCGGACCGGCGGTCTCGAGCTCGGGTAGCGCGCCCGGGGCTCCGCTTCGCGCGCTCCCCGTGGCGGCCGGCTGTCAATGGTCGTTGACGAGGGCGTCGTACCCGGACGAACCGGACACGTCCAGGGTGATCGACAGCCGGCCGACACGCCTGACCTCGTCCGCCAGCACGACGAAGGCCCCCCACCGAGAGGTGGAGGGCCTGCTGGTCGGGGTGACAGGATTTGAACCTGCGGCCTCTTCGTCCCGAACGAAGCGCGCTACCAAGCTGCGCCACACCCCGTGGCCGTCCGCCCAGCACCGGGAGCCGGTGACGGGCAGCGGTTGTGAGGATAGCCGGTCACCCCCGGCCACCCGAAATCGGTTCCCCCCGCGAGACCGCGGGCGGCGTCAGCGCGTGGGTTCGAGGGTGAGCAGCGTCGCCTCGGGGCGGCAGGCGAAGCGCATGGGCGCGTACGGCGACGTGCCCAGCCCCGCCGACACCTCGAGCCAGGCGGCGTCCTTCGGGGCGGCGCTCGAGGGCTGGTGCCCGGCGCCGGCCCACCACCGGGAGACGCCCTTGACCCGGCTCGCGTCGATGTCGCAGTTGGTCACCAGCGCGCCGTAGAACGGCACGCAGACCTGCCCGCCGTGGGTGTGGCCCGCGATGAGCACCTCCGCCCCGTCCCGGACCATCGCGTCGAGCACCCGCTGGTACGGCGCGTGCGTGACGCCCACCGTCAGCAGCACCGACGGGTCGGCGGGTCCGGCGACGACGTCGTACCGGTCCCGGTCGATGTGCGGGTCGTCGACACCGACGAGCTCCACCGGCTCGCCCGCGACCTCGACCACCGCCCGGGTGTTGGTGAGGTCGCGCCAGCCGCCGGCCTCCAGGCCCGCGGTCAGCCGGTGCGTCGGCAGCGGCTGCGGGTCCCCGCCGGAGAAGTGCCGTGAGCTGCCGTGGACGACGTAGCGCAGCGGGTTCTTGAAGGTCGGCGCCCAGTAGTCGTTGGAGCCCATGACGAACACCCCGGGCACGTCGAACAGCGGCTCGAACGCCTCGAGGGCGACGTCGATCGAGTCCGGGTGGGCGATGTTGTCGCCCGTGTCGACGACGAGGTCCGGCTGCAGCTCGGCGAGCCCGCGCACCCACTCGACCTTGCGGCGCTGCTCGGGCATGAGGTGCAGGTCGCTGAGGTGCAGCACCCGGATCGGGCGGTGGCCGCGGGGGAGGACGGGCATGCTGCGGCGGCGCAGGGTGAACAGGTTGCGCTCGACGAGCGAGGCGTACCCGAACCCGGCGGCACCCAGCGCGGCGGCTCCGAGCCCTGCCTGCAGGCCTGCTCGCACGAGGGGTCGCATCGCCCCATGCTGCCACGACGGGCCGGTGGGCCCGCCCGGGCGTCCACCCGCGGGACGGCTGTCCCCGCCGCGGGGTGGAGACTGGGTGCATGACGCTCAAGGAGACGCTGCGCACCGACCTCACCGCCGCGATGAAGGCCCGCGACACCACGCGGTCGGCGACGCTGCGGATGGCGCTGACCTCCGTGACGAACGCCGAGGTCGCCGGCGACACGGCCGTCGAGCTCGACGACGACGCGGTGCTCAAGGTCCTGGCCAAAGAGGCCAAGAAGCGCAAGGAGGCGGCGACGGCGTACCGCGACGCGAACCGTCCCGAGCTCGCCGACAAGGAGGAGGCGGAGCTCGCCGTCCTCGAGGCCTACCTGCCCCAGCAGCTCGGCGACGACGAGGTGCAGGAGCTGGTCCGGCAGGCCGTCGCGGAGACCGGCGCGACGGGCATGGCCCAGATGGGCCTGGTCATGAAGACGGTGCAGCCGCTCGTCGCCGGGCGCGCGGACGGCGCGAAGGTGGCCGCCGCGGTGCGCGCCGCGCTCGCCTGAGAAGGCGGGGCGGACGAGGACGTCCTGACGACCGACGACGCGTGAGGCGACCCGGGGCAGCGGCGCGTCGCTCATGTCTCACCAGTTGCGCCACCCGGACCGCGGGGGCCGGGGCCACACCCTCCGTGCGACGACCACGCCGATCGTGGTGGCGACGGCGCCCACCCCGAGCAGCGTCACACCGATGGCGACCCCGATGGCGGCGAAGGGGTTGCTGGCCTGGTTGTGGGGGTCCAAGGCTCCTGCTGTGTAGAACGCACCGCCCAGGAGGCAGCCGATCCCCACGATGAGGAGGATCGTCGCGATGGCTCGCCCGACCATGCGTCTCCAGCTCATGCGATCCCTGGCCTGCTTCGTTCTGAGATGACGTACGGCGCCCCCGAGGGGGCGCCGTACGTGATGCGTCGTGGTGCCGGGTTCAGCCCTGGCCGGGCGGGGTGCCAGTGGCTCCGCCGGCGGCACCGCCGCCGTTGCCGCCGCCGGGACCACCGTTGCCCTGCCCGCCCCCGGGGCCGGTGTTGCCGGCTCCGCCGCCGCCTCCGGCACCGCCCGCGGGTGGCTGCTGCTGGGTCTGGGTGCGGGGGGCGGGCCCGGAGGAGGTCAGCAGCGTTACGGTCGACCCGACCGGTGCGCTGCCACGGGGCAGCGTGCCGGCGACGACGCCCGGCCGGTAGTTGGAGGCGATGGTGCCGCCGACCTGCACCTGGAAGCCCTGGCTCTGCAGGATGGCCGTGGCGTTGGCGACGGAGTACCCGATCGGCGAGGGGCTGAAGGGCTGGATGTTGCCGTTCGCGATCACCGCCGACGGGGCGGGGAAGTCGGTCGCGGGCTGGTTCTGCAGCGCGTAGTCCATGATCCCCTTCCAGATCGGGGCGGAGATCGCCGAGCCGTAGACGACCCGGTAGAACTGGCCGGCCAGCGTGATGTTGTCCAGGACGCTGCTGTTCTCCAGCGGCGTGCCGGTCCACACGGCGGTGACCAGCTGCGGGGTGTAGCCGACGAACCACGTCTCGTTGTTGCCGTCGGAGGTCCCCGTCTTGCCGGCCGCCGGGCGGCCGCCGGCCAGGGCGCTGGTCGAGGCGGTGCCACCGCTCGCCAGGGTGGCCTTCATGATGGCGGCGACGCCCGCGGCGATGTCGGGCTCGACGACCTGCTTGCAGTTGTCCTTGCCGAGCTGCGGCACCTTGATCGCCTTGCCGTTGGCGTCGGTGATCGAGGAGATGGGGCTCGCGGTGCACAGCTTGCCGCCGGCCGCCATGACGCCGTAGGCGTTGGCCACCGTCATGGGCGACACCTCGGCGGCACCGAGGATGATGGCCGGCGGGTTCTGGGGGATGGGCTGGCCGTTGGCCTTGTGCAGGCCGAGCTTGACCTCGGTGTCGCGGACCTTGCAGGCGCCGAGCTGCTGGACGAGCGCGACGAACGCGGTGTTGACCGACTTCGCCGTCGCCTGGCTGAGGGTGAGGTTGCCGCCCTCGCCGTTGGCCTCGTTCTTCACCGACCACGGGGCGCGACCGGCCAGGCCGCACTGGTCGTCGCCGCCGGGGAACTCCTTGGACGTGTAGAACGTGGGCTTGCCCGGACCGGCCTCGCGGGCCTGGACGCGCGTGTTGATCGGCAGCCCGGCCTCGAGGGCGGTGACGAGGGCGAAGGCCTTCTCCGTCGAGCCGAACTGGAACCCGCCCGAGCCGCCGTACATCTGGTCGACGGACCAGTTGACCGAGGTCTTGTCCCAGGTCTGCGAGGCCGTCGTGTACGTCGTGTTCTGGGCGATGCCCTGGACCGCGCCGGTGTTGGGGTCGAGCGTCACCCCGGCCGACCCGATGTGGATGCCGCGGACGTCGTTGGCCTCCGGGACGCGCGCCTCGATCTGCTGCTTCATGACCTGGGCCAGGGCCGGGTTGAGCGTGGTCTTGATCGTCAGGCCGCCGTTGTAGATCTTCTCCTCACGCTCCTTCTGCGTCTTGCCGAGCACCGCCATCTCCGGGCTCTTGAGCAGGTACGCGAGGGCGTACTGGCAGAAGTAGGCGAACTGGCCGGCGCCCGCGCACGAGCTGCGCGGCGACGTCACCCGCAGCGTCTTGGCGATCGGCGTGCTCTTGGCGACGTCGTGGTCCTTCTGCGTGATGACCCCGAGCTCGAGCATGCGGTCGAGCACGACGTTGCGGCGGGCCTGCGCCTTGGCCGGGTAGTGCACCGGGTCCGTCGTCCCGGGGTTCTGCGTGAGGCCGGCGAGGGTCGCCGCCTCGACGAGCGTCAGCTTGCTGGCCGGGTGGCCGAAGTAGTGCTGCGAGGCGGCCTCGACGCCGTACGCCTGGTCGCCGTAGTAGACGATGTTGAGGTAGCCCTGCAGGATCTGGTCCTTGCTCAGGCGCTTCTCGAGCTCGATGGAGTACTTGAGCTCCTGCAGCTTGCGGGTCAGGCCGGCCAGTCCCGACCGCGCCTGCGCCGACGCCGCCGCGGCCGTGTCGCCGTTCTGCAGCGCGGTCTCCGTGAGCAGCTGCTTGACGTACTGCTGCGTGAGGGTCGAGCCACCCTGGACGACGTCGCCCTGGGCGTTGGAGACGACGGCCCGCACGACGCCGCGCATGTCCATGCCGCCGTGCTCGTAGAAGCGGCTGTCCTCGATGGCGACCTGCGCCTTGCGCATGATCGGCGAGACGGCGCTGAGCGGGACGATGACGCGGTTCTCGTCGTACGGCGTCGAGAGCAGGCTCCCGTCGTACGCGACGATCCGCGACTGCTGCGACAGCGGGGCGGCGGTGAACGAGTCGGGCAGCGAGTCGAAGACGTCGATGCCGGAGCGGGCGACCTGGCCGGCGGCCCCGACGGCGGGCATGGCCACGCCGGCGACCAGCAGACCGAGCACCATCGACGTCGCGACGAAGGCTCCCAGCAGCTTGATCACGCTGGCGATGTTGGTCGTCCGTCCCGCACGCATGGGGCCCAGGGTAACCCGCGCGGACCTTACCCCCCGGTCGCCGACCAGGGTCGGCGGGGCCGTCGTGGCCCACCTGTGCCACGCCGGTGACCCGGCTGTGACCGCCGAGGGCCACCCGAGGTCGTCCGGACGGGTGATGTCGGGGGGTCATCCGAATTAACTAGTCACTCGCCGTCGCGACAACCACCCCAACGGGGCATGTCGGCGTCCCGGCGCTGAGCCCTACGGTCTTCTCACAGGCGGTCGCTGTCCTCGGGGAGGAGGCGGTGACCACCCCGGCCGGTGGGGTACCGGCGCGGGGCTTCCCTTCGGGGTGCCTGTCTCTGGGGAAACACACAAGGGGAAATATCGTGACCATCACGACCATGGGGTCCCGCACGTCCGACTCCGACGGGGCCCGCGCCGGGCTCGTCGCCGACTGGGCCCCGCAGGGGAACTGCGCCGGGGGAGACCCGGACGCGCTCTTCGTCCGGGGCGCGGCCCAGCAGCAGGCCAAGCTCATCTGCGCCAAGTGCCCGGTCGTCGCCGAGTGCCTCGCCGACGCCCTCGACAACCGCACCGAGTTCGGTGTCTGGGGCGGCATGACCGAGCGCGAGCGCCGGGCCATGCTCCGCCGCCACGGCAACGTGGCCTCCTGGTGGTCGCTCTTCAACGAGCACCGCCTGCGCGGCACCGCCGCGGCCAAGGTCTCCTGACCTCGTCGGGAGCCTGCTCCCGACCCTTCCGACCCTGCTCGACCGGTGCTGGCCGGCGGCTCAGCCGCCGGCCAGCGCCGTGCCCACCGCCCGCAGGCCGGTGAGGTCGTGCACGTCCTCGGCCAGGGCCGGGACCTGCACCACCGCCGTGTCCGGGTGCCCGGCGGTGAACCGCTCGACCAGGTTGCGGTGCCGGGCGGCGGCCTCCGCCATCCCGGCGTGCACCGTGAGCAGACCCGCGGTCAGCTGGTCGCCCGCCGCCGCGCGCTCCTCGGCCGCGGCGCGGGCCCGGGCCGCCGACAGCCGGGGCACCCGCGCCTGCTGGACGCGGTTGACGACCAGCCCGGCCAGCGGCATGCCGTCGGCGTCGAGCCGGTCGACGAAGTACGACGCCTCGCGCAGCGCGTCCCGCTCCGGGGCGGCGACGACGACGAACGCCGTCGACGGCTGCTTGAGCAGCGCGTAGGTGACGTCGGCGCGCTCACGGAACCCGCCGAACATCGTGTCGAGCGCCCCGACGAAGGTCTGGACGTCGCGCAGCATCTCGCCGCCGAGCACCTTCGACATCGTCGACGCGACGAGGTTGACCCCGGTGTTGAACACCTTGAGGTAGGCACGTCCCCCAGCCTTGGCGGGCGCGGCGAGGAGCCGGATGAACCGGCCGTCGAGGAACGAGCCGAGCCGGTTCGGGGCGTCGAGGAAGTCCAGCGCCGACCGCGACGGCGGGGTGTCCACGACGATGAGGTCCCACGACCCGTCCGCGTCCGACTGCGCCCGCAGCTGGCCCAGCTTCTCCATGGCCATGTACTCCTGCGTGCCCGCGAAGGAGCTCGAGACCGCCTGGTAGAAGGGGTTGTCGAGGATGGCCCGGGCCTTCTCGGGCGAGGAGTGCGCGACCACGACCTCGTCGAAGGTCCGCTTCATGTCGAGCATCATCGCGTCGAGACCACCGCCGCTGCGGCCCCCGACGCCGGGCACCGGCCGGGGCGTGTTGTCGAGGGCCTCGAGGCCGAGCGACTGCGCCAGCCGGCGGGCCGGGTCGATGGTGAGGACGACGACCTTGCGGCCCTGCTCGGCGGCCCGCAGCCCGAGCGCGGCCGCCGTCGTCGTCTTGCCGACGCCGCCGGAGCCGCAGCAGACGATGATCCGCGTCCCGCGGTCCTTCAGCAGGGTGTCGACGTCGAGCTTCGGGGCGCGGGCCGCGCGGGCGGGGGTCCGGGGCGCCGTACGGCGACTCTTGGGCGGGGTCACGCGACCATCCCCTGCTCGCGCAGCAGGTCGGCGAGCTCGCGCACGGCGGCGGCGTCGACCCCGTCGCTCAGCGACGGCAGCCGGACGACCGGCTTGCCGAGGGCGTCGACGCGACCCTGCAGCTCGCTCTCCTGGGCGACCCGGCGGGCGTGCTCGCCGGCCTCGGTGAGCAGCCCGTCGAGGGTCGCCTCGCCGGCGTCGAGACCGGCGGCCCCCAGGCCCGAGGCGACGGCGTCGCGGTCGAGGGTGCCCTTGGCGGCCGCCCTGAGCGGCCGCGCCCCGAGCACGGCCGGGCGCACCTGGTTGACGACGAGCGCGCCGACCGGCATCCGGGCGGCCTCGAGCTCGGCGACCGCGTCGGCCGTCTCCTGCACCGGCATGTCCTCGAGCAGGGTGACGAGGTGCACGACGCTCTGGCCGGAGCGCAGCATCTGGGTGATCGACTCGGCCTGCGAGTGGATGGGGCCCATCCGGGCGAGGTCGGCGACCTCCTCGTTGACGCTGAGGAAGCGCCCGATCCGGCCGGTGGGCGGGGCGTCGAGGACGAGGGCGTCGTACGCCATCTCGCCGGGGACGGGATCGCTGCGGCGGCCGTCGCGGCGGCGGCGGTTGGCCTCGTAGACCTTGCCGACGAGCAGGACGTCGCGCACCCCGGGGGCGATCGTCGTCGCGAAGTCGATGGCGCCGAAGCGCTCGAGGACCCCGCCCGCGCGGCCGAGCTTGTAGAAGATCTGCAGGTACTCCAGCAGCGCGGCCTTGGCGTCGACGGACAGGCCGACGACCTCGCCGCCACCCGGGGCGTGGGCGACGCGGGTCTCGGTGACCGGCAGCGGCGGCACGTCGAGGGTCTGGCTGATGCCCTGACGGCCCTCGACCTCGACCAGGAGCACCCGGCGTCCGCCGTGCGCGAGGGCCAGCGCGAGCGCGGCCGCGACGGTCGTCTTGCCGGTGCCGCCCTTGCCCGTCACGACGTGCAGCCGGGCGCGCGACCACGGCGGGGGAGAGGCGGCGGCCATGGTCCCGAGGCTAGTCGAGGGGCGCTCGCGCTCGCGGGTCAGGTGCGCGCGGTGGGGCGGTGGTCACATCACCGGGCTCAGCCCGGGCGGTGCAGCAGCGTCGTGGCGAGGGCGGCGGCCGCGCCGACGACGAGGGTGGCGGCGAGGCCGGTGGCCAGGGCCCGGGTGGCCAGCTCGCCGAGGGTGTGCCGGGCGTGGTGCGCGGGCACGACGACGGCCCCGACCCCGGCGACGAGGCCGGCCGCGGCCGCGACGGCGGTGAGGCCTCCGGCCGCCGGCAGGTCGACGAGACGGCCCAGGACCCGGGCCAGGGCGAGGGCCTCGAGCAGCACCGACGCGGCGACGACGAGCGCAGCGACCAGCACGGTGCGCGGGGCGGTGGCCCCGGTGGCGACCGCGCGGCGGGCGGCGCGTGCGGGCGTCGGGCTGCCGGCCACCTCGCTCCTCCCCGGCCCCGCGACCACGCGGTGACCTCGTCCCTCCAGGGTAGGTCCGGAAGGGGTCGCTTCGGGGCGAAACGGGCGCAGCCCGAGGGGCGGATCAGGCGAGCAGCGCGGCCACCTCGTCGGCGACGACGGCGAAGGCGGGGTGGGCGGGGTCGACGACCGCGCCGTGGTCGGCGCCCGGCACGACGACGAGCCGCACCGGGGCGTGCGAGCCGTCGGCGGCGTCGACCCGGGCGAGGTAGGAGCGGGAGACCTCGAGCGGGACGACGTCGTCGGCGTCGCCGTGGACGAGCACGACCGGGACGACGGGGACGGTCATCGAGGGGTCGGCCGCGGCGAGCGGGTCGGCCGGGTCCTGGGCGGGCTCGGCGCCGAGCAGGTCGTGGACGGCGCCGTCGCCCATGCCCAGCTCGACGCCGCGGCGCAGGTCGACGCAGCCGGCGAGCGAGACCGCGCCGCGCAGGCCCCACGCGGACGTCCGCGACGCGGCGAGGGCGACGAGGTGGCCGCCGGCGGAGTGCCCGACGAGGACGGTCGGCTCGGGCAGGTCGGCGTCGTCGCGGACCGCGGCGACCGCGGCGAGGACGTCGTCGACGGTGCCCGGCCAGCCGCCGCCGGGCATGCTCACGCGGCGGTACTCGAGCACCGCCACGTGGTAGCCGCGGTCGGCGAACGCCTGCGCCTGCGGGGCGGCGTGGTGCCGGTCGAAGGCGGCCCGCCAGAAGCCGCCGTGGACGACGACGACCGTCGCGCCGCGCGGCTCGCCGGTGGGCAGCCGGACGTCGTACACCTGGGCGGGGTCGTCGCCGTACGCCGTCGTGCGGGCCGGGGCGGGGACACCGGCGGTCGGGATGCCGGGCAGCTCGGGGGAGGTCGTCACCCGGCGGACGCTACAGCCCGAGGTAGGGGCGGGTCAGGGGTGAGCCGACCACGACGAGGGTGACGACGCCGCCGACGAGTCCGAGCAGGACCCGGACCGCCGTGCCGCGGACGCGGCGCGCGAAGGTCAAGACGGTGATGGTGGCGCCCAGCATCGACAGCAGCGCGGCGCCGCCGAGCAGGAGGGCGATCCAGGCCATCGCGCCGGGCGAGAAGCACCACGCGCCCCGCCCGTCGCAGCTGTCCTCGCCGACGGCGGTGGCGGCGAGGACGAGGAGCAGCACGAGGGCGACGTGCACGGCGAGCAGGCGCCACAGGGCCGGTCCGCTCGGTGGCGCCGGCGATCGCTCCGGGTGCTCCTCGGCCTGCTCGTCGGGGACGGCGTCCTGCGGTACGGCGTCCTGCGGTCCCCCCGTGGTGGTCATGGGCGGCGAGGGTAGGGCACGGCGGGCGGCAGCCGGTGTCGTCCGGGGCCGATATCGTGCGCGCATGACCAAGTGGGAGTACGCGACGGTGCCGCTCATCGTCCACGCGACGAAGCAGATCCTCGACCAGTGGGGGGAGGACGGCTGGGAGCTCGTCCAGGTCCTCGCCGGTCCCGACGGGAACGGGCTCGTCGCCTACCTCAAGCGGGAGAAGGCCTGATGACCGAGCAGCTCTCGCAGGTCGAGCAGCGCCTGGCCGACCTCGGCCTCGAGGTGCCCGAGGTCGTGCCGCCGGTGGCGGCGTACGTTCCCGCCGTCCGGCACGGCGACCTCGTCTTCACCTCGGGCCAGCTGCCGATGGTGTCCGGCGCGATGTCGGCCACCGGCAAGGTCGGCGACGGCCACGGGCTCGTGCCGCCGGCCGACGCGCAGGCGATGGCCCAGGTGTGCGCGCTCAACGCCATCGCCGCCGTCAAGGCCCTCGTCGGCGACCTCGACACGGTCGTCCGCGTCGTCAAGGTCGTCGGCTTCGTCGCCTCCGACCCGTCGTTCACCGGTCAGCCGGCCGTCGTCAACGGCGCCAGCGAGCTGCTCGGGAAGGCCTTCGGTGACGCCGGGGTGCACGCCCGGTCCGCCGTCGGCGTCGCGGCGCTGCCGCTCGACGCGCCCGTCGAGGTCGAGATCGTCGTCGCCGTCCGCGACTGACGACCTCCTCCACCGGCCCTCGACGACGCCGTACGCCGTGCCGACGCGCGACTTCGCCGTCCACCGCCCCGACGAGCGGGCGCGGTCGTTCCTCGACGGCACCCTCGGTGAGCCGCCGGCCGTGCGGCCGGCGGCCACCGTGCAGCTCGTGCGGGACGGCGCCGACGGGGTCGAGGTGTTCATGCTGCGGCGGGTGTCGTCGATGGCCTTCGCGCCGCAGGCCTGGGTCTTCCCCGGTGGCGGCGTCGACGCGCGGGACAGCGAGGGTGAGGCGAGCGACCTGCCGTGGGCCGGGCCGAGCCCGGCGCAGTGGGCGCAGCGGCTCGGGTGCGACGAGACGCTCGCCCGCGCGCTGGTCTGCGCCGCGGTCCGGGAGGTCTTCGAGGAGTGCGGGGTCCTGCTCGCCGGGCCGAGACCCGACACCGTGGTCGGGGACCTGCGCGACGAGAGCTGGGGCCGCGACCGGGCCGGCCTGCTGGCCCGCGAGCACTCGCTCGCGCAGCTGCTCGTGCGGCGCGGGCTCGTGCTGCGCTCGGACCTGCTCGGGGTGCGGGCGCACTGGGTGACGCCGCCCTTCGAGCCCCGCCGCTACGACACGTGGTTCTTCAGCGCCCTGCTCCCCGACGGGCAGGTGCCCGACGACGACACGACGGAGGCCGACGTCGCGCAGTGGGTCGCGCCGGCGTGGATCCTCGGCGAGCTGCAGGAGCGGCGGGCGACGATGCTGCCGCCGACCGTCGTCGCCGTCGAGGCGGTGGCCGCGGCGGAGTCCGCGGCGACGTTCGTCGCGACCGACGGGTCGGTGCGGGCGGTCGAGCCCGAGCTGCTCGAGGTCGACGGCGAGGTCGTCCTGCGGGCGCGGCTGCCCTGAGCCGGTGCGGGGACCGGCACTAGGACCGTCGCGGACGCGGCGTCGTACGGACGACTTCGTGCTTCCCAGGTGCCCGTTCCGGCCGTCCGGCCACCCCGGACGGGCACCTCCGGAGCAAGGAGACGTCCCTCGGTGGCTAGGGTCGGCGGCGTGAGCGAGGCACGGACCTGGACCGGTGGCGCCGCGACGACGCGGGCGACCTGCGTCCTCGAGGACAACCCGGGGCCGATGACGCTCGACGGCACCAACACGTGGGTGCTGCACGAGCCGGGCGCCGACGAGGCGGTCGTCGTCGACCCGGGCGAGCTCGACGAGCCGCACCTGCGGGCCGTCGCCGACCTCGTCGAGGCGCGCGGGGCACGGGTCGCGCTCGTGCTGCTCACCCACGGCCACCACGACCACGCCGACGGGGCCGAGCGGTTCGCCGACCTCGTCGGGGCACCGGTGCGCGGGGCCGGGCGCGGGGCGGAGCTCGCCGACGGGGAGCGGATCGAGGCGGGCGGGCTCGACCTGCGCGTCGTGCGGACGCCCGGGCACACGAGCGACTCGGTCTCCTTCGTGCTGCCCGCCGACCGGGCCCTGCTCACCGGCGACATGGTCCTCGGGCGAGGGACGACCGTCGTCGCCTGGCCCGACGGCGAGCTGGGTGCCTACCTGCGCTCGCTCGACGTCATGTCCGCCCTCGCCGACGGCGGCGAGGTCGCGACGGTGCTGCCCGGCCACGGGCCGGTCCTGGGTGACGCGGCCGGGGTGCTGGCGTCGTACCGGCGGCACCGGCTGGAGCGGCTCGAGCAGGTACGGCGCGCCGTGGCCGGCGGGGCGACCGACGCCCGAGCCGTCGTCGAGACGGTGTACGCCGACGTCCCCCGCGAGGTCTGGCCCGCGGCGGAGCTGAGCGTGCGGGCGCAGCTGGACTTCCTCGCCGCCGAGCGCGCCTGACCCGAGCTCGCCGGTGGGGGTGGGGGATGTCGGACCCGAGACGTATCGTCAAGTGGTGAGCGAGACCTCCACCGAGCACGTCACCGAGCACCCTTCCGCCGCCACCGTCGGCCAGCTCCGCGAGAGCGGCTACCAGCCCCGCACCGTCAAGCAGGAGGTGCGTGACAACCTCGTCGCCGCCCTGCGGGCGGGCACCAACCCCTTCCCGGGCATCGTCGGCTTCGACGGCACCGTCCTGCCCGACGTCCAGCGCGCCCTGCTCGCCGGCCACGACTTCGTCCTCCTGGGCGAGCGCGGCCAGGGCAAGACCCGGCTCATGCGCACGGTCATCGGCCTGCTCGACCAGTGGTCGCCGCAGGTCGCCGGGTGCGAGATCCACGACGACCCGCTCGCCGCGATCTGCACGCGCTGCCGCACCCTGCTCGCCACCCAGGGCGACGACGTCGCCATCGAGTGGCGGCACCGCGACGAGCGCTACACCGAGAAGCTCGCCACCCCCGACACCTCGGTCGGCGACCTCGTCGGCGACGTCGACCCGACCAAGGTCGCCGAGGGCCGCACGCTCGGCGACCCGGAGACCGTCCACTACGGGCTGCTGCCGCGCGGGCACCGCGGCGTCTTCGCCCTCAACGAGCTGCCCGACCTCGCCGAGCGCATCCAGGTGGCCCTCTTCAACGTCCTCGAGGAGCGCGACATCCAGGTCCGCGGCTACGCGCTGCGCCTGCCGCTCGACATGCTCGTCATCGCCTCGGCCAACCCCGAGGACTACACGAACCGCGGCCGCATCATCACCCCGCTCAAGGACCGGTTCGGCGCGGAGGTGCGCACCCACTACCTCGACGACGTCGAGCACGAGGTCGCACTCGTGCGCCAGGAGGCCGAGCTCGTCGCCGAGGTGCCCGAGCACCTGCTCGAGGTCATCGCCCGGCTCGTCCACGAGCTGCGCGGGTCGACCTCGGTCGACCAGCGCTCCGGCGTCTCCGCCCGTTTCGCCATCGCCGCCGCCGAGGCGACGGCCGCGTCGGCTCTCCGCCGGGCCGCCCTGACCGGCGAGGACGTCGCCGTCGCCCGGATCGGCGACCTCGCCGACGTCCTGCCGACGCTGCGCGGCAAGGTCGAGTTCGAGATGGGCGAGGAGGGTCGCGAGCTCGAGGTCGTCGGGCACCTGCTGCGCCTGGCCACCGCCGCGACCTTCCGCGAGCGCGTCGCCGGCGCCGACCTCGCCGGGTTCACCGCCCACTTCGAGGACGGCTCGACCGTGGAGACCGGCGACCTCGTCCCGGCCGCCACCCTGCTCGAGCAGGTCGGCGCCACCCCGGGTCTCGCCGTCGTCCTCGAGCGGCTCGGTGTCGACGAGGAGTCGGTATCGCCCGGCCAGGTCGCCGCCGCCGTCGAGTTCGTCCTCGAGGGTCTGCACCTCACCCGTCGCCTGTCCAAGGTCGAGGCCGAGGGCCAGACCATCTACGGGAGCTGACCGTGCCCGCACCACGGGGACCGCGGCGCTCCGGCCGCTACCGCTACGGGTCCTGGAGCGGCGGGGCCGACCCCCTCGCGCCGCCGTACGACGTCCGCGAGGTCGTCGACGAGATCGGCGCCGACGTCATGGCCGGGTCCTCCCTGCGCGAGGCGATGGAGCGGATGATGCAGCGCGGGCTCGGCGACCGCGGCGGGCTCGACGAGCTGCGTCGCCGGCTGGCCAAGCGGCGCCGCGAGATCGAGCGACGCGGCAACCTCGGTGACACGATGCGCGAGATCCGCCAGGAGCTCGACCGCGGCGTGCGCGCGGAGCAGGAGTTCCTCGCCGGCAAGGACGGCGACGACGCCCGCTTCAAGGAGATGGAGCTCGACACCCTCCCCGACGACACCGCCGGGATGATGCGGCAGCTCGCGGACTACCAGTGGGCGAGCGCCGAGGGCCAGCAGGCCTACCAGAACGCGCTGCAGATGCTCCAGCGCGAGGTCCTCGACAGCCAGTTCCAGGGCATGAAGCAGGCCCTCTCCGGTCAGGACCCGGCGGCCATGCAGGCGGTCAAGGACATGATGGCCGACCTCAACCAGCTGCTCGCGGCGCACGCCCGAGGTGAGGACACCCCCGAGCAGTTCGCCGACTTCATGGACAAGCACGGCGACTTCTTCCCCGACGACCCGCAGGACGTCGACGAGCTGCTCGACAGCCTCGCCCGGCGCGCGGCCGCGGCCGAGCGGATGATGCAGTCGCTCAGCCCCCAGCAGCGCGACGAGCTCGCGCAGCTCATGGCCCAGGCGATGCAGGACGCCGGGCTCGAGGCCGAGATGGGGGCCCTCTCGGACAACCTGCGCTCGCTGCGACCGGGGATGTTCTCCGGGCCGGGGCAGCGCGGGCGGCAGGGCCAGTTCGGTGGGCAGGGCTCGATGGGCCTGTCCGACGCGGTGTCCGCGGTCGCCGACCTCGCTGACGTCGAGTCGCTCGAGCAGCAGCTGTCGGAGGCGTACGGCGGCGGGTCGCTCGACGACGTCGACGTCGAGGCCCTCGAGCGGCAGCTGCCGCAGCAGTCGGTCCGCGACCTGCAGGCGCTGCGCGACCTGCAGCGCGAGCTCGAGCGGCAGGGTTACCTGCGCCGGACCGCCGACGGGATCACGTTGACCCCCAAGGCGCTCCGACGGCTGGGGGAGACCGCCCTCAAGCGGATCTTCGACCACCTCGACGGCGACGCGCAGGGCGCCCACCAGGACCCCCGCTCCGGCGCCGCGGAGGAGCGGACCGGCGCGTTCCTGCCGTGGACCTTCGGCGACGAGCGGCCGATCGACGCAGTCCGCACCGTGCAGAACGCGGTCCTGCGGCGGGCGTCCGGTTCCTCCGGCGACGCGGCGGTGTCCCCGCTGCGGCTCGAGGTGGGCGACTTCGAGGTGGTGGAGACGACGCGTCGTACGGGCGCGGCGGTGGCGCTGTGCGTCGACCTCAGCTTCTCGATGATCCAGGAGGACCGCTGGGGGCCGATGAAGCAGACGGCGCTCGCGCTGGCCCACCTCGTCTCGACCCGGTTCCGCCAGGACGCCCTGCAGATCATCGGGTTCGACCGGGTGGCGCGGCCGCTCACCGAGATGCAGCTGGCCGAGGTCGAGCCGGAGTGGATCCAGGGCACCAACCTGCACCACGCGCTCATGCTCGCCGGGAGGCACCTGCGCCGGCACCCCGACATGGAGCCGGTCGTCCTCGTCGTCACCGACGGCGAGCCGACCGCGCACCTGCTCTCCGACGGCACGCCGGTCTTCCAGTGGCCGACGACGCCGGAGACGGTGCGGGCCACGGTCGGCGAGGTCGACGCGATGACGCGGTACGGCGCCCCGCTCAACTTCTTCCTGCTCGGCGGCGACCCGGGACTGGCTCGGTTCGTCGACTCCGTCGCGCGCCGCAACGGCGGGCGCGTCTTCACCCCCGAGCTGGGCGACCTCGGGTCCTACGTCGTCGCCGACTACCTGCGCGCGCGGGGTGGCCGGCGGCGCTCGGCCTAGCGGGTCCGGCTCAGCGGGCCCGGCTCAGCGGGCGCGGCGCTGGAGGCGCTCGACGTCCATGAGCAGGACGGCGCGCGCCTCGAGCTTGAGCCAGCCGCGGGTGGCGAAGTCGGCCAGGGCCTTGTTGACCGTCTCGCGGGAGGCGCCGACCAGCTGGGCCAGCTCCTCCTGGGTGAGGTCGTGGGCGACCATGATCCCGCCCTCGACGGGGCGGCCGAAGCGCTGGGCCAGGTCGAGCAGCGCCTTGGCCACGCGGCCCGGGACGTCGGTGAAGACGAGGTCGGCGAGGTGCTCGTTGGTGCGGCGCAGGCGCTGGGCCAGCGCGCCGAGCAGCGCCTTGGACACCTCGGGCCGGCCGCTGAGCAGCCCGGTGAGGGCGTCGTTGCGCAGGCCCATCAGCTGCACCTCGGCGACCGCGGTCGCGGTCATCGTGCGCGGGCCGGGGTCGAACAGGCTGAGCTCGCCGAACATCTCGCCCGGTCCGAGGATCGCGATGAGGTTCTCGCGGCCGTCCTGGCTGGTGCGCCCGAGCTTGATCTTGCCCTCGCCGATGACGTAGAGCGTGTCGCCCGGGTCGCCCTCGTGGAAGAGCACGTCGCTGCGCTCCATCCGCACGGTGCTCATGCCGGCGAGCAGCGCGTCGCCGGCCTCGTCGTCCAGAGCGGCGAACAACGGAGCGCGACGCACCACCTCGTGATCCACGGCGTCAGTCTGCCAGAGCGATGCTCACGTCGCCGTGAGCCACCCTTGAGACAGCGCCCGTAGGCTGGTCCCGTGCCGCCCACCACCTCCCGGACCCCTCGCTCCCCGAGCCGGTCCGCTACGGCGTCGCGGGTCTCGGCGGCCGAGTCGCCCGTGGCGCGCAAGCGTCGCGCCCGGAAGATGTACGGCGTCCTGCACGAGCGCTACCCGTACGCCCACTGCGAGCTCGACTTCCGCACACCGCTCGAGCTGCTCGTGGCGACCGTGCTGTCCGCGCAGACGACCGACGTGCGGGTCAACCTCGTCACGCCGACCCTGTTCTCGACGTACCGCACCGCCGCCGACTACGCCGGCGCCGACCGCGTCGAGCTGGAGGAGCTGGTCCGCTCGACCGGCTTCTACCGCAACAAGGCCGCGGCGCTGATGAAGCTCGGCGCCGACCTCGTCGAGCGCTTCGACGGCGAGGTGCCCGGCCGGCTGCAGGACCTCGTCACCCTGCCCGGGGTCGGCCGCAAGACCGCGAACGTCGTGCTGGGCAACGCGTTCGGCGTCCCCGGCATCACCGTCGACACCCACGTGGGCCGGCTCGCGCGCCGCTTCGGCTGGACGACGGAGGAGGACCCGGTCAAGGTCGAGGCCGCGATCGGCGAGCTCGTCCCCCGGACGGAGTGGACGATGCTCAGCCACGTCCTCATCTTCCACGGCCGGCGCACCTGCCACGCGAAGAAGCCCGCGTGCGGGGCCTGCCCGGTCGCGCGCTGGTGCCCGTCCTCGGGCGAGGGCGAGGGCGACCCGGTCAAGGCCGAGCAGCTGCTCGCCTACGAGCTGGCCCCCGGGCGCGAGGAGGAGTACGACGCCCTCGTCGCCGCCGCGGCGTCGTACCCGCACGACCCGGCGCAGCCGGTCCCGTACGACGTCGCGCCGACCGAGCCGTCGGCGGCCCACCGATGAGCCCGGCGGCCGGTCCTGTCGCGTCGTTCGCCCGGTACGGCGAGACGCTGGTGCCCCGGCACCCCGCGGGGCGGGCCGCGCGGCCGGCGTACCTCGACACGCTGCTGCGCTCGGCGGCGCAGGTGGACCCGTCGTGGTTCAGCCGGTTCCTGCCCCCGGACGGCGAGGAGGACCTGCGCCAGTCCTCGGTGCTCCTGCTCTTCGGACCCGACCCGCGCGGCGTCGACAGCCTCGTCCTCACCGAGCGCAGCCACCGGATGCGCGCGCACCCCGGGCAGATCTCGCTGCCCGGTGGCGGCGCCGAGCCGGGCGACGCCGACGTCGCCGCGACCGCGCTGCGCGAGGCGCACGAGGAGGTCGGCCTCGACCCGGCCGGCGTCGAGGTGCTCGGCGAGCTGCCCGCGCTCTTCCTGCCCTACTCGAGCAACGTCGTGACGACGGTCGTCGGCTGGTGGCGCGAGCCCTCACCGGTGACGGCGCTCGACCCGGCCGAGGTGGAGACCGTCGTCCTCGCCCCGCTCGACCTGCTCACCGACCCCGCGCACCGGCACACCGTCGTGCACCCGTCCGGCTACCGGGGCCCCGCCTTCGACCTCGGGGAGGACCTGCTGCTGTGGGGCTTCACCGGGGGGCTCGTCGGCAAGGCCCTCGAGCTCGCCGGGCTCGACCGCCCCTGGGACGCCGGGGTGACCCGGCCCCTGCCCGACCGATTCGCCGGAGGGAGGCGCGGATGACCGGCAGCGTGATCCTCGACCTCGTACTCGCCCTCGCCCTGCTGTCCTACGCCGTCAGCGGCTACCGGCAGGGGCTCGTCGTCAGCGCCCTCTCGCTGGCCGGCTTCCTCGGAGGGGGCGCGCTCGGGCTGTGGCTGCTCCCGCTGCTCCTGCAGCAGTCGACGTGGGTCCAGGCCCACGAGGTGGTGCGGGTCGTCGCGCTCGTGCTGGGGGTCTTCCTCGTCGCCTCGCTCGGCCAGGGCGTCATGGTGCGGTGGGGCGGGCGGATCCGCTCGCACGTGCGCCTGCGGTCGGTCAAGACCGTGGACTCGCTGCTCGGCGCGGTCGCCGTGTCGGCCGCCTTCGCGGTGCTCGCCTGGTTCATCGCCGGCGCCGTCCGCCCGGCCGCCCCGCCGCCCCTGGCGCGCGCCATCGGTGAGTCGCGCGTGCTGCGGACCATCAACGAGGTCGTCCCCGCCGAGACCGGGCAGCTCTTCGCCGGGTTCCGCGAGATGCTCGACCGCAACGGCTTCCCCCGGGTCTTCGAGGGCCTCACGCCCGAGCCGATCCTGCCGGCGCAGCCGCCGGACGCCGGGGCCGCGACGACCGCCGCCGTGCGCGCCGCCGCGTCGTCGATCGTCAAGATCACCGGGGTCGCCACGTCGTGCGACCGCGGCCAGGAGGGCAGCGGCTGGGTCATCGCCACGGACCGCGTCGTCACCAACGCCCACGTCGTCGCGGGCATGAGCCAGCCGTCCGTGCGGATCGGCGGGGTCGGGGCGTCGTACGCGGCCCGGGTCGTCGTCTTCGACCCCCAGCGCGACCTCGCCGTCCTCGCCGTGCCGGGGCTGCCGGCCCAGCCGCTCCAGCTCGGTCAGGGGTTGCAGGCCGGGTCGTCCGCGGTCGTCGCCGGGTTCCCGCTCGACGGGCCCTACCGGCTCGACGCGGCCCGCGTGCGCCAGGTCATCACGGCCACCGGGTCGGACATCTACGGCCAGCCGGGGATCGCGCGGCAGATCTACTCGCTCTACGCGACCGTCCAGCCGGGCAACTCCGGTGGCCCGCTGCTCGGCACCGACGGCAAGGTCGACGGCATCGTCTTCGCCAAGTCGCTCGACGACAGCCGGACCGGCTACGCGCTCACCCTCGAGGAGGCCGCGCCGGTGCTCCAGCAGGCCTCGAGCGCCTCGCAGCAGGTCTCGACGGGCGCCTGCGCCGTCAGCTGACGTCACCCCCGCGCAGCAGTCCGGGCAAGGGGGGTGACGTCGACGTCACCTTTCCGCAGCAGTCCGGGTTCTGGGGGGGGACGTCGACGTCCCGTTTCCGCAGCAGTCCGGGTCAGGGGAGGGACGAGCGGAGCCAGGTGCCCACGGCGTGCATCGCCGTCAGCACCTCGTCGGTGCGGTCCCCGTCCGCAGGGGCCCAGTTCGCCACGACGGCGTACGTCTCCCCGCCGCGACCGGGGCGCGCGACCACCCCTACGTCGGCGCGGACGCCGTCGTCGGTGCCGGTCTTGTGGGCCAGCCGGTACGGCGCCCCGTCGTCCTCCCGGTGCGCGAGCGGGTCGAGACCGAAGGCGCCGGCGACCATGGACAGGTCGGTGCCGCCCTCGAGCCAGGCCCGCACCCGCGGCCGGGCGACCGCCGTCCTCACGAGCGTCACGAGCTCGTCGGCCCGCCCGGTCGACAGCGTCCTCGGGTCGTCCGGAGCCCGCGCCCCGCGGACCTCGTCGTGCAGCGCCGTGTCGACCAGCCCGAGCCCCGCGCGGACCCGGTCGACCGCGCCGAGCCCGACGAGGCGCAGCAGCGCGTTGGTGGCGAGGTTGTCGCTCACCGACCCGACGAGCACGGCGAGGTCCCCGACCGACAGCGTCGTTGCCGCCATCGCGTGCCAGAGTCCCGAGTCGCGCACGCCGTCCACCGGACGGGGCACCGGCCGGTCGGGTTCGAGGCTCCCCTCCTCCGCCCGGCGGTCGACCTCGAGCAGGAGCAGGAGCTTCCCGACGCTCGCGGTGCGCAGCACCCGCCCGGGCTCGTGCGAGAGGAGGACCTCCCCGCCGGCCCCGACGACCAGCGCGGACCAGCGCAGCGACCCGTCCTCGGGCAGCCGGGGCGCCGCCCTCACGGGCGCGGGGCGCGCGGCAGCCGGCCGAGCCAGTCGAGCAGCAGGCTGGAGACCTCCTCCGGCGCCTCCTCGGCGAGGAAGTGGCCGGCGCCGGTCACCAGGTGCTCCTCGTAGCCGCCCGCGGCGTAGCGCCGCGACCGCCCGTACGTCGCCGCCGGCAGCACGCAGCCGTCGTCGGCGCCCTGCAGGACGAGGACCGGCTGACGCACCGGCGGCTTGAGCCGCCGGTTGAACAGCGGCCCGTCCTGGCGCAGCTGGCTGCGGCCGAACCACCGGTAGTGCTCCGCCGCCGAGTGGGCGACGAAGGGCAGCGCCATCGAGGCGGCGTACCGCTGCACGTCCTCCTCGGTGGGGAAGCCGCTGCTCGGCGACGACCACTCGCGCAGGAGGGCCTCGACGTACCCGGGCCCGGTGGCCATGGCCCGCTCGGGCCGGAAGGGGACCTGCAGGTCGAGCAGGTAGCGGTTGGCCCGCCGCTGGCGCGGGTCGAGGTACGACGCCCGCCGGGCCACCCGCGGGTGCGGCATGGACAGCGACGCCACGGCGCGCGCCACGCCCGGCTGGAGCGTCGGCACCGACCAGGCGATGAACCCGCCGAGGCCCTGGCCGACGAGGACCGCCTGCTCCTCGCCGAGGGCGCGCACGACGCGGGCCGCGTCGGCGGCGCCGGCGTAGGTGGCGTACCCGCGCGGGGGCTTGTCCGAGGCGCCGTACCCCCGCAGGTCCATCGCGGCGGCGCGGTAGCCCGCGTCGGCGAGAGCGACGAGCTGGTGGCGCCAGGCGTACCAGAACTGCGGGAACCCGTGCAGCAGGAGCACGAGCGGGCCCTCGCCGACCTCGGCGACGTGGAACCGCGTCCCCCCGGCCGAGACGAAGCGGTGGGTCCACGGCCCGCCGAGGAGGACGGAGGCGGCGTCGTTCGTCATCGGGGGGTCATCGGGGGTCATCGGGTCCTGGCGACGCGGGGTCGCCCGGGCGGCTCGGGCCGCTCAGACCACCGGGCGGTCGCTGAGCGGGACCTCGGCGCGCGACGGAGGGATGAGCGCGGCGTGCTCGGCGCCGGCCTCCCGGCCCTCCTTGACGGCGGCGAGGGTCTCCTGGGCGTGGGCGATGGCCCGGGTCGGCTTGGGGTCGACCTTCTTCAGCAGGCGGATCCCGGCGAGGGCGAGGACCCCGGCGAGCGCGACGAGCAGGACGCCGACGGCGAGGAACGCCAGCCAGGTCGGCCAGACGAGGGCGAGCGCCCAGGCGGCCGCGGTGAGCAGCAGGCCGAGGGCGTAGAGCGCGAGCACGCCGGCGACGACGAGCATCGGCGCGCCCTTGGCGGCCTCCTTGAGCGAGGCCTGCACCTCGAGCTTGGCCAGCGCGACCTCGGCGGACACGACCGACTTCAGGTCGTCGCTGACCGAGGCGATGATCTGCCCGATCGACCGGTCTCCGGACGGGTGGTCGGTGGGACGGGTGGTGCTGCTGGACATGGCACGAGCTCCTTCACGACCGCGAGGGTGGACTGGGGTCGTACCCGTCGAGCCTACTGACAACCGGCGTCCGGCGTGCGCCGGTAGACGTCCGGCACCCCGTCGCCGTCGTCGTCGACCCCCTCGCGCTCCTCGACGAGCCGGTAGTGCCGGTTGCGCCGGCGCAGGACGACCGCCGCGAGCAGGGCCGCCAGCAACGACCCGAGCAGCACCGCGAGCTTGACGTGCTCGTCGCGGGGGGAGCCCGGCCCGTAGGCCAGCTCGCCGATGAGCAGCGACACGGTGAAGCCGACGCCGGCCAGCAGCGAGAGGCCCGCGACGTCGCTCCAGGCCAGGTCGTCGTCGAGCTCGGCGCGGGTGAAGCGGGCCACGGCCCAGGTGCCGCCGAGCACCCCGAGCGCCTTGCCGAGGACGAGCCCGACGACGACGGCGAGGACGACGACGTCGGACAGCGCCTCACCGAGGCCACCGCCGACGACGCGGACGCCGGCGGCGAAGAACGCGAAGACGGGGACGGCGATCCCGGCCGACCAGGGCCGCAGCCGGTGCTCCATCGTCTCCGCCAGCGAGTGGCCGTCGCGGCCGAGGCCGTCGCGCGCGACCGGCACGCTCAGCCCGAGCAGGACCCCGGCGACCGTCGCGTGGATCCCGCCCGCGTGGACCAGCGCCCACGCGGCGAGCGCCGGGACGGCGAGGACGAGCGGGTGGTGCAGCAGCGGCCGCCACCGGGGTGCGCGGCAGCCGACCCGGAGCATGAGCGTGAAGAGCGCGAGCGGGACGAGCGCGAGGACCAGCGGCACGACGGCGAGCTCGTCGGTGTAGAAGACCGCGATGATCGTGATGGCGATGAGGTCGTCGACGACGGCCAGGGTGAGCAGGAACGAGCGCAGCGCCGACGGCAGGTGCGTCGAGATGACGGCGAGGACGGCGAGCGCGAAGGCGATGTCCGTCGCCGTGGGCACCGCCCAGCCCCGCAGGACGTCGCCGTCCGCCCCGCGGGTCACGGCGACGAGGGTGAACAGCAGCGCCGGTACGGCGACCCCGCACGCCGCCGCGACGACCGGCACCACCGCGCGGCTGCGGTCGGCGAGGTCACCGGTCGTGAACTCGCGCTTGAGCTCGATCCCGGCGACGAGGAAGAAGACGGCCAGCAGCCCGTCGGAGGCCCACTGGGCCAGGCTGAGGTCGAGGTGCAGGGCGGACGGCCCCACCCGGGTGTCGCGCAGCGTGGAGTAGGCCTCCTGCCAGGGCGAGTTGGCCCACAGCAGGGCGAGGAGGGCGGCGCCGAGCAGCAGGGCGCCGCCGACGGTCTCGGTGCGCAGGGCGGAGGCGACGTAGCGGGCCTCGGGCCACGAGCCGCGGTCGAAGAGGCGGCGGGCGAGCGGGGCGGGGGAGCGGGACACGGGGCCTCCGAGGGCGGGTCGGGGGTCGAGGGGTCGGTCGAGTGCTGCCGACCAGGCTTCCCGGCGCTCCGTACCCCATGCTATCGGGATGAGCAGCACCGAGACGGACGTCTACCGCGACGTCGCCGACGACCCCCGCGAGTGCGGCCGCGAGCTGCTCGTCCTCGACGCGGTGCACGCGCGGATCAGCCCGCGCAGCGAGGTGCTGCGGGTGCTCCCGCACCGCGACCGGCGGATGGTCGGGGCGTGGTGCTTCGTCGACCTCTACGGGCCGCGGCCGGTGACCGACGGCGACGCGATGCACGTCGCGCCTCACCCGCACACCGGCCTGCAGACGGTCAGCTGGCTCGTGTCCGGGCGGGTGCGGCACCGCGACTCGCTCGGCTCGGTCGCCGACGTCGTGCCGGGCCGGGTCGCGGTGATGACGGCCGGGGCGGGCATCGCGCACAGCGAGGACGTCGTCGTGCCGGCGGGCTCCGAGGGGGAGGCGGTCGACCGGGGCGACGAGGGCGCGGCGGTGCTGCACGGCGCGCAGCTGTGGGTCGCCCTGCCGGACGAGCAGCGGTGGGGCGCCAAGGCGTTCACGCTCCACGAGCCCGCGCCGTCGACCGTCGTCGACGGCGTCGGGGTGGCCGTGTTCTCCGGCGCGCTGGCCGGTCTGGTCGGGCCGGAGCAGGCGTTCACCCCGCTGCTGGGCGCCGAGCTGACGCCCGCCGCGGACGGTGACGGGCGGGGTGGCGCGCGGGGTGACGGTCGCGCGCGGCTGACCCTCGAGGCGTCGTACGAGCACCTGCTCGCGCCGCTGTCGGGAGAGGTGACCGTCGAGGGCGTGACCGTCGGGACGGGACAGGGTCTCTTCCTGGGAACTCACCGCGCCTCGCTCGAGGTGGCGCTGTCGCCCGACGCCCGGGTCCTCCTGCTCCGCGGCACGCCGTTCGAGGAGGAGATCGTCATGTGGTGGAACTTCGTCGGCCGCACCCACGAGGAGGTCGTCGAGGCCCGCGAGCGGTGGAACGCCGGCGGCGACCCGCGCTTCGGCGAGGTCGACTACCCCGATGGGGAGCGGCTCGCCGCGCCGCCGCTGCCGTCGGTGCGGCTGCGGGCGCGGGGCCGGCGCCGCTGATGCCCGGACCCCTCCCGACCGTGGTCCTCGACGGCGGCCTGTCCACCGCGCTGGAGCGGCGCGGCGCCGACCTGACCGGTGACCTGTGGACCGCACGGCTGCTGCTCGACGAGCCCGAGCTCGTCGCCGCCGCGCACCGCGACTACTACCGCGCCGGCGCCCGGGTGGCCACGGCCGCGACCTACCAGGCGACCGTCGAGGGCTTCGTCGCGGCCGGGCTGGACGAGGACGAGGCCGCGCGGCTGGTCGGCCGGGCCGTGCGGCTCGCCGTCGAGGTGCGCGACGAGCTCGCCGACGAGCGGCCCGGCCTGCTCGTCGCCGCCTCGGTCGGGCCGTACGGCGCCTCGCTGGCCGACGGCTCGGAGTACCGCGGGCGCTACGGCCTCACCGCGGCGCAGCTGCGCACCTTCCACGGCCCTCGGCTCGAGCTGCTCGCGGCGGCCGGCGCCGACCTGCTCGCGGTCGAGACGGTCCCCGACCTCGACGAGGCGGTCGTCCTCACCGCGCTGCTCGACGAGCTCGGCGTGCCGGCGTGGTTCTCCTACTCGGTGCGCGGCGACGAGACGAACGCCGGGCAGCCCCTCGAGGAGGCCTACGCCGTCCTCGCGGGCTGCGAGCCGCTCGTCGCCGTGGGGGTCAACTGCTCCGACCAGGCCGACGTCCTGGGCGCCGTGCGCACGGCGGTCGCCGTCACCGGCCGCCCGGCCGTCGCCTACCCCAACCGCGGCGGCACCTGGGACGCGGGGAGCAAGGTCTGGTCGACCGGGGTGCCGCTCGACCTCGACCTCGTCGACGCGTGGGTGGAGGCGGGGGCGTCGTACGTCGGCGGGTGCTGCGGGCTCGGCCCGGACGACATCGCCGCGCTCGCCGCGCACCTCGGGGACTGAGGCGTCAGCCCTCCAGCAGGAGGGCCGCGAGCGCGTCGGGGGCGCTCCACATCGGCCAGTGCCCGGTGTCGAGGGTGGCGAGGCGCCAGTGCGGCGACCCCAGCAGCGCCGCGACGGCCGGCGACGGTTCGTCGCCGTCCTCGAGGCACGTGACGTAGAGGGTCGGCAGCGCGCGCAGGTCGTCGGCGAGGCCGGCGTCGTCGCGGACCGGGTCGGTGAGGGTGCGGCCCGGGTGCGGCTTGGCCCAGTCCTCGAAGAAGTGGACGTCCTCGTGGGCCAGGTCCTGGTCCTGCAGGTCGTCGTGGCCGAGCGGCGGCCACATCCCGCCGTTGGCGTCGAGCGCCTCCTGCAGGCGGGCGCGGAAGCCGTCGGAGACGAAGGGCCGACCGGCCTCGGGCACGTTCGCGTCGACGAGCACGAGCCGACGCACCCGGTCACCGAGCGCGAGCGCGGCGAGCGACGTCGGGATCCCGGAGTAGCTGTGGCCGACGAGGACGACGTCGGTGAGGTCCTGGCCCTGCACGAGCCGGACGAGGTCGTCGACGTGGTCCTGCAGGCCGATCTCACGCTCGGCCGCCTCGTCGGCGCGGTTGCCGAGCCCGGGCAACGTCACCGGCCGCACGTCGTGGCCGGCGTCGAGGAGGGCGGGCACGACCCGCTCCCAGGCGAAACCGCCGAGCCAGGCACCGGGGACGAGCACGTACGTCGACATGGCGGCGACCCTAGCGAGCGCCGCCGACAGGCTGTGCCGTGCCCCACCGGGTGGGGCACGGCACAGCCCGCGCGCGGACCGGTTGACAGGGACGTCGTACAGGTGTTCGACTTCGGGGGTGCGGTGGAGCGGGCAGGAGCTGACGGCGAGCGACGCCGGCGCGCTGCCCGGGCTCGCCCGTCCCGCCGCGATCCCGGGGCTCGTCCGGTCGGTGACGACGCCCGAGTTCGCCGGCGTGACCTTCCACGAGGTGCTCGCCCGCAGCGCGCTCAACCGGGTGCCGGCCGCGTCGGGGGTGCCGTTCGAGTGGACGGTCAACCCCTACCGGGGGTGCACCCACGCGTGCGTCTACTGCTTCGCCCGCGGCACCCACCGCTACCTCGACCTCGACAGCGGCGCCGACTTCGACCGCGAGCTCGTCGTCAAGGTCAACGTCGGGGAGGTCCTGGCCCGCGAGGTCGGGCGGGCGTCGTGGACGCGCGCGCACGTCGCGCTCGGCACCAACACCGACCCCTACCAGCGCGCCGAGGGCCGCTACCGGCTCATGCCGGACGTCATCGTGGCGCTCGCCGGGTCGGGCACGCCGTTCAGCATCCTCACCAAGGGCACGCTGCTGCGCCGCGACCTGCCGCTGCTCGTCGAGGCCGCGCAGGCGGTGCCGGTGGACCTCGCCGTCTCGTGCGCCATCCACGACGAGGGGCTGCACCAGGCGCTCGAGCCGGGCACGCCGACGCCGGCGGCGAGGCTGGCCACCGTCCGCGCCGCGACCGACCTCGGGTTCGACGTCGGCGTCTACGTCATGCCCGTCGTGCCCGGGCTCACCGACTCCGCCGAGCACCTCGACCGTGCCCTCGCCGCCATCGCCGAGTCCGGCGCGTCCTTCGTCGGGCACACCGCGCTGCACCTGCGCCCCGGCGCGCGCGAGTGGTTCCTCGCCTGGCTGGGGCGCGAGCACCCCGACCTCGTCCCGCGCTACGAGCGCCTCTACCGCGGCGGGTCGTACGTCGCCCGCCCCTACCGCGACTGGCTCGCCGACCGCTTCCGCGAGGCCGTCGCCCGCCACGGCCTCGACCGCCGCCGTACGACGCCCCGCCCCACCACGGCGCGGTTCGCCCCCCGCGGCACCTGGCGCCCCGAGACCTGGCGCGGTGGTGCGGCGCGCGGGGGTGCGGCGCAGGACGTCGTACGGGAGCCGGTGCCCGAGCCCACCCTCTTCTAGACACACGGAACCCCACGTCCTGCGCGCCGGAGCGGCACCAGGACGTGGGGTTCCCTGTGTCCGGTCAGTCCTCGGAGGAGCCGGACATCCCGGTCTTGATGAGGTCCATCACCGTCGAGTCGGCGAGGGTCGTCACGTCCCCCACCTCGCGGTTCTCGGCGACGTCGCGCAGCAGGCGGCGCATGATCTTGCCCGAGCGCGTCTTGGGCAGCTCGGCCACGACCATGATCTGGCGCGGCTTGGCGATCGGGCCGATCTCCTTGGCGACGTGGTTGCGCAGCTCCTGCACGGTCTCGTCACCGCGGTCCTCGGCGCCGCCGCGCAGGATGACGAACGCGCACACCGCCTGGCCGGTCGTCTCGTCGGTGGCGCCGACCACGGCGGCCTCGGCGACGCTCGGGTGCGAGACGAGCGCGGACTCGATCTCGGCCGTGGACAGCCGGTGGCCGGAGACGTTCATGACGTCGTCGACCCGGCCGAGCAGCCAGATGTTGCCGTCCGCGTCGTACTTCGCGCCGTCACCGGCGAAGTAGTACTCGGGCCCGAACCGGCTCCAGTACGTCTCCTTGTACCGCTCCGGGTCGCCCCAGATGCCGCGCAGCATGGCCGGCCACGGCTTGGTGAGGACGAGGTAGCCGACCTTCTCCGGGTCGTGCAGCGGCTGGCCCTCGTCGTCGAGGATCTCGGCGCTGATGCCGGGGATCGGCTTCTGGGCCGAGCCGGGCTCGAGGTCGGTCAGGCCCGGCAGCGGGCTGATCATGATCCCGCCGGTCTCGGTCTGCCACCAGGTGTCGACGATCGGCGCCTTGTCGCCGCCGATGACCCGGCGGTACCAGAGCCACGCCTCGGGGTTGATCGGCTCGCCGACCGAGCCGAGGACGCGCAGCGAGGACAGGTCGAACCTCGCCGGGATGTCGTCGCCCCACTTCATGCAGGTGCGGATCGCCGTGGGCGCGGTGTAGAGGATCGTCACGCCGTACTTCTGGACGATCTCCCACCAGCGGCCCTGGTGCGGGGTGTCGGGCGTCCCCTCGTACATCACCTGGGTCGCGCCGTTGGCCAGCGGCCCGTAGACGATGTAGGAGTGGCCGGTCACCCAGCCCACGTCGGCGGTGCACCAGTAGACGTCGGTCTCCGGGTGCAGGTCGTGGACGACGGCGTTGGTGTAGGCGACCTGGGTGAGGTAGCCGCCGGAGGTGTGCAGGATCCCCTTCGGCTTCCCCGTCGTGCCGGACGTGTAGAGGATGAACAGCGGGTGCTCGCTGTCCACCGGCTGCGCCTCGTGCTGGTCGCTCGCCGAGTCGACGACGTCGTGCCACCACACGTCGCGGCCCTCGTGCCAGTCGACGTCCGCCTCCGTACGGCGCACGACGAGCACCTTCTCCACGGTCGTCTCACCCGATACGGCGGCGTCGACGGCAGGCTTGAGCGGGGCGGCCTTGCCGCGGCGGAACTGCCCGTCGCTCGTGATGACGACCTTGGCCTCGGCGTCGGCGATGCGGGCCTTGAGGGCGTCGGAGGAGAACCCGCCGAAGACGACCGAGTGCGGGGCGCCGAGACGGGCGCAGGCCAGCATCGAGATGGCGGCCTCGGGGATCATCGGCAGGTAGATGGCGACCCGGTCGCCCTTCGCCACGCCGAGCGACGCGAGCGCGTTGGCGGCCTTGGCGACCTCGCGCTGCAGGTCGGCGTAGGTGAGGGTGCGGGTGTCACCGCCCTCGCCCTCGAAGTGGATGGCGACCCGGTCGCCGTTCCCGGCGTCGACGTGCCGGTCGACGCAGTTGACCGCGACGTTGAGCTCGCCGCCGACGAACCACCGCGCGAACGGGGCCTCGCTCCAGTCGAGGACCTGGTCGAAGTCCTTCGCCCAGGTCAGCCGGGTGCGGGCCTGCTCGGCCCAGAACCCCTCGTGGTCGGCCGCGGCGGCCTCGACGAGGTCCGCGGTGCCGTTGGCCTGCTCGGCGAACGCCGGGTCCGGCGGGAAGTGGCGCCTCTCGGCGTGCTCGGCGGGCTCGGCGGTGGTGCTGGACACGGGCGTCCTCCTGCGTCGGTGCGGGTGGTGTCGCCCCTACTCAACCCCTCCCGTCTCGGCGCCTTCAAGGGGGGTCCGACGGCGGTCCGGCGAGCGGGGTGAAATCCTCGACCAACGGGCAGGACGAACCGTCCGGCCCCCGGCGACGAAGGTCGTGCATGAGGTCGTCCCCCGGTCCGTCGCTCTCCCGCCGCCTCGACCTGCCCTACCGGCTCGTCATCGCGCTCGTCCGTCTCGTCTTCCTCGCCCTCGGCCTGCGGATCACCGTGCGCGGCGCCGAGCACCTGCCGGCCACCGGACCGGCCGTCCTGGCCAGCAACCACGTCGGCTACCTCGACTTCACCTTCGTCGGCCTCGCCGGGCGGCGGCGCGGCCGGTTCGTCCGCTTCATGGCCAAGCAGTCGGTCTTCGAGCCCCCGGTCGTCGGGCCGGCGATGCGCGCGATGGGGCACGTCCCCGTGGACCGGCGCCCCGGCACGCCCGGGGTGCCGGCGCTGCGCGCCGCCGACGCGTGGCTGCGCCGCGGCGACGTCGTCGGGCTGTTCCCCGAGGCGACGATCAGCCGGTCGTTCACGCTCAAGGACATGAAGCCCGGCGCCGCCTTCCTGGCCCAGCGCACGGGGGCGCCGCTCGTCCCCGTCGTCGTGTGGGGCAGCCAGCGGGTGCTCACCGCCGGGCCGCGGTGGATGCGGCGGCGCGGGGCCGCGATCACCGTCCTCGTCGGCGAGCCGCTCCCGGTCGGTCCCGACGAGTCGCCGTACGACGTCACGGCGCGGCTGGGGGAGCGCCTCGCGCAGCTGCTCGAGGAGGCGATGGACGGCTACCCGCAGGCGCCCCGCGACGCGCAGGACCGCTGGTGGGTGCCCGCGGCCCGGGGCGGGAGCGCCCCGCCGCGGCCGGTGGCCGCCGAGCAGGAGCAGGCGGCCATCGCGCGCCGCGAGGCGAGGCGCGCGGCGAAGACGTCCGCGGGACCCCGTACGGGCGCTCGTCCCCACTCGGGCCTGCCGCGGCGGCGCGAGAGGTGGCACTCGCTCCACCGGTGAGGCCCCCAGGTGAACAGTGGGCGAACACCTCGCTCGATGGCGTGGAGCACCCCACGGTCACCAGACAATGGAGTACGTGACCACTGCCACCGTCATCCTCGCGCTCGTCGTGGTGACGGCCCTCGCCTTCGACTTCACCAACGGCTTCCACGACACCGGGAACGCCATGGCCACGTCGATCGCCACCGGGGCCCTCAAGCCGAAGGTCGCCGTGGCGCTCTCCGGCGTCCTCAACCTCGTCGGCGCGTTCCTGTCCGTCGAGGTGGCGCTCACCGTCACCAACGCGGTCATCAACATCCAGGACAAGTCGGGCCTGCCCAAGGCGGAGTTCACCGCTGACGGCGGGTACGCGCTCCTGCTCATCGTGCTGTGCGGCCTCGTCGGCGGGATCGTGTGGAACCTGCTGACCTGGCTGCTCGGGCTGCCGTCGTCCTCGTCGCACGCGCTCTTCGGCGGCCTCATCGGCGCCGCCATCGCCGCCCTCGGGTTCTCGGGGGTGCACTGGGTCGGCACCGGCAACAAGCTCGACGGGGTCGTCGGCAAGGTCATCCTGCCCGCGCTCGTCTCACCGGTCATCGCCGGTCTGGTCGCCGCGGTCGGCACCTGGCTGGTGTTCCAGGCGACCAAGGGGGTCGCCCAGCGCTTCACCGACAACGGGTTCCGCTGGGGCCAGATCGGCTCCGCGTCGCTCGTCTCGCTCGCGCACGGCACCAACGACGCGCAGAAGACGATGGGCGTCATCACCCTCGCGCTCATCGGCACGGGCCACTGGAGCGACACGAAGAACATCCCGTTCTGGGTCAAGGCGGCCTGCGCCCTGGCCATCGCGCTCGGCACCTACATCGGCGGCTGGCGGGTCATCCGCACCCTCGGCAAGGGGCTGGTCGAGATCTCGCCGCCGCAGGGTATGGCCGCCGAGGCCTCGTCCGCGGCCGTCATCCTCGCCTCGAGCCACCTGGGCTTCGCCCTGTCGACGACCCACGTCGCGACCGGGTCGATCCTCGGCACCGGCGTCGGCAAGCGCGGGGCCGAGGTCCGCTGGGGCGTCGCCGGCCGGATGGTCGCCGCCTGGCTCATCACGCTGCCCGCGGCGGCCGTCGTCGGCGCGGTCATGTGGTGGGTGGGCCACGCCATCGGCGGGCTCGCCGGGGCGCTCGTGGTCTTCGTGATCCTCGTGGGGATGGCCGGCTACATGTACGCCCGGTCCCGCAAGCAGCCGGTCCACGCCGGCAACGTCAACGACGAGTGGTCGGCGCCGGCCGAGGCCGAGGTCCGCGTGAAGGAGATGGCCGCGTGAACCAGCTCGCGCTCGCCCTGTCCGGCGCCTGGAAGGTGCTGCTCGTCAGCCTCGTGCTCGGGGCCGGGCTGCCCCTGGTCTTCGCCGCCGGCATCCGCTCGCTGGCCTGGGGCACGGGCGGCGAGGCGGAGGTCGACACCTCGGCCCGACCGCACCCGCTCGGCCGCGTCCTCGCCGGCCTGTGCTTCGCCGTCGTGCTCGCCGGGATCGCCATCGGGATCACCATCGTCGTGGCCTCCGGGTTCGGGAAGGCCGTGTCCTTCGAGCACATCTACCCGACCCTCGTCGCGAAGTAGCAGCCCGACCGGACGGGCTCACGGTCCGTCCGTCTCCCGGAAGGAGCAGCGATGGCGCTGAACGACCGCCTGCGCGGCGTGCTGGACTGGCTCGTCGCCGGCTACCCGACAGGCATCCCGCCCAAGGACTACGTCCCCGTCCTCGCACTGCTGCGCCGCCGGCTCACCGAGGACGAGGTGCGTCAGGTCGCCGAGGAGATCGCGGCCATGCGACCCGAGGGGACGAGCACCGACATCGCCGTGAGCATCTCCAAGATCACCGACGCTCTGCCGTCGGCCGGCGACCTGGCCCGGGTCGAGGCCCGGCTCAACGAGGCCCACGGCTGGCCCGCCGAGGCCAGCTGACCACACCCAACATGTGGGGTCCGGGGGGTGACGGGCCCTGATCACGCGGACGGCGCCGCCCCCGGGGTGGGGACGGCGCCGTACGGCGTGCGGGCGGGGCTAGGCGGGCGTCACTGCCGGACGGCCTGGTTGGCGTCGACCTTGCCGTTGCCGTAGTAGGAGTTGTCGGCGGTGCGGCCGAGGCAGGACGGGCCGCCGGGCGTGGCGGTGCACGCCTGGGCGTCGGCCTGCGCGTCGAGCGTCGCGAGCAGCTGCGCCGGCGACCACGTCGGGTGCACGGACTTGAGCAGCGCGAGGACGCCGGCGACGTGCGGTGAGGCCATCGAGGTGCCGCTGAGCAGGGCGTACCCGCCGCCCGGCACGGTCGAGAGGATGCGCGAGCCCGGGGCGGCGACGTCGATGACGCCGAGCCCGCGGTTGGAGTACGACGCGAGCGTGCCCTCGAGGGTGGTGCCGACCTGGGACAGCGCCGAGACGGTCGCGACACCGTCGAGCTCGGCCGGGATGTCCTTGCACGTCGGGTTCAGGGTGCGCTCGACGGGGGTGCCGTCGTCGGGGCTGCCGGCGTCGGTGGTCTTGTTCGCCAGGTCGACGGCCGAGTTGCCGGCGGCCGCGGCGTGGACGACGCCCTGCGAGGTCGACCAGGCGACGGCGCGGCGCACGGCCTCCATCGGGACGGCCTGCTCCGGCTGGTCGCCGCAGTAGAACTCGAACGGGTCGACGTAGTAGCTGTTGTTGGTGACGTCCAGCTTGTGCTGGCCGGCCCACATGAAGCCGCACACGGCGTACTCCGGGTAGATGAACCCGTCGTCGTTGACGACCTTGACCGAGGCGAGCTTGACGCCGGGCGCGACCCCGACGATGCCGACCCCGTTGCGGGCGGCGGCGATGGTCCCCGCGACGTGCGTGCCGTGCAGGCTCGTCGTCGGGAGCCACCCGGTGGCCGAGGTGTCCGGGCGGCCGGCGTCGGTGCAGTTGACCGAGTCGGCGGCGTCGATGTTGGGCGCGAGGTCCGGGTGCGAGGCGTCGATGCCGCTGTCGAGGACGCCGACGACGACCTCGGGGGACCCGTCGGTGATCTCGTGGGCCTTGTCGGCCTTGATCATCCGCATGTCCCACTGCTCCGACTCGCGCGGGTCGGTGACCGGGGCGGCGGCGAGGGCCGCACCGCCCGCGGGGGAGGCCTTGGTGACCCGGGCCGCCTTCGCGAGCGCCGCGGTCGACGACCACGGCGTGGTGATGCCGTCCGGGGTGCCCTCGGAGACGGCGACCGTGCGGGTCGGCTGGGCGCCCGAGACGGTGCCGGCGCCCAGCGCGACGACCTGCGTGCGGAAGGCGGCCCTGTCGGAGTGCGCGACGACGACACCGATCTGCGGCCACGCCTGGACGACGACGCCGCCGGCCTTGCGCACGGCGGTCCGCACCGTCGCCATGTCGGCGGGGCCGGCCTGGGTGGCGAGGACGACGTACGCCGACAGCTGCCCGTCGGGGGTGTCGATCGGCACCGGGGTCGAGGACTGCACGGCCGTCGGCGCCGCCGGTCCGGCGGTGGCGCTCGCGGCGCCCGTCGCCCCGACGAGCGTGGCGGCGGTGGTGACGAGGGCGGTGGCGAGCAGGGCGAGCCGCCGGCGGGGCCGGCGGGGCAGGGGTCTGGGCACGGGATCTCCTGGTGCGGGTCGGGTGTCGCTGAGTGCGCGCTGGGGCAGTGCTGGGCGGACGCTGGGTGTCGCCGCCGCCCGCCCATCGTGGACCGGGCCACCGACACCCGCCATTCGGGACGACCGGTGTGAGGCCGGTGACGACCGTCCCGGGGCTCCCGCGGGACCGGGTTAGCGTGCGGGTCAGTGTCAGGGTGACTGTCGCCGCTCACGCGGTGGTTGGATCCTGAGCACCTGGTGTCTGGCTCGTAGCGTGCCTGTCGCCTTCGGTCCCCGAGGGCTGATGTCCATGCGTTGTGCCGGCACCGGGTGTGAAGGAGCCGGCCGGCGTGACTTGATAGGAGCGTGGCGTCGCCCCCACTGAGATGTGTCCGCCGACCGGCCCAACCGTCCAGTCACTGAGCAGATGCACCTATCGGATCAGGTGCATCGGGTGAGAGGAGGCAACCTCCATGGTTGTTGTTGGCGCGGATGTGCACAAGCGCACGCACACGTTCGTCGCAGTCGACGAGGTCGGCCGCCAGGCCGGGCAGCGCACGGTCGAGGCCACCACCGCCGGGCACGCGCAGGCGTTGCGGTGGGCGCGGGAACGGTTCCCCGGTCAGGACCTGACCTGGGCGGTCGAGGACTGCCGGCACCTGTCGGCTCGGTTGGAGCGGGACCTGCTCAGCGCTGGTCAGAAGGTGGTGCGGGTGCCACCGAAGATGATGGCCGAGCAGCGTCGGGTGGCGCGGACCCGGGGCAAGTCCGACCCGATCGACGCGTTGGCCGTGGCGCGGGCGTTCCTGCGTGAGCCGTCGCTGCCGGTGGCCTCGCACGACGAGATCTCCCGCGAGGCCAAGCTGCTGGTCGACCGACGAGAGGCGTTGGTGGGTACCCGGACCCGCACGATCAACAGCCTGCTGTGGCGGGTGCACGAGCTGGACCCGGCCCACGCCCCGAAGGAGCGGTCGTTGGACAAGGCCAAGCACCAGCAGACGCTGCGGGCGTGGCTGCTCACGGTGCGCGGGATCGTGGCCGAGCTGGCGTTGGACGAGCTGGACGACGTCATCGCGCTGACCGTGCGGATCAAGGAGCTGCAGCGCCGGATCGGGGCCCTGGCCCGCCGGCACGCCCCGAGCCTGCTGGCGATGCCCGGGTGCGGGGAGCTGTCCGCGGCCAAGCTGCTGGGCGAGTCCGCCGGGGTCACCCGGTTCAAGAGCGAGGCCGCGTTCGCCCGCCACGCCGGTATCGCGCCCATCCCGGTGTGGTCCGGCAGCACCGCCGGCCGAGTGCGGATGACCCGCTCGGGCAACCGCCAGCTCAACGCCGCCATCCACCGCATCGCGATCACCCAGGCCCGCATGCCCGGCACACTCGGCCGGGCTTACTACGAGAAGAAGCTCGCCGAGGGCAAGTCGAAGACCGAGGCCCTGCGCTGCCTCAAACGCCGCCTGGCCCGCGTCGCCTTCCACCACCTGACCACCGACCACCACAACCGTCACCACGCTGCCCTCCCGGCAGCGGCTTGACATAGGAGCAACTCATGTCCGGCCCCACGACCCCGTCCGAGCCCGCCACCGCCGAGGCCGGCACCGCCGAGCCCGCCGCCGAGCCCGCCGCCGAGCCCGCCGCCGAGCCCGCCGCGTCGCCACGGACGAGTCGTCGCGATCCCGACAGGCGGCCCGACCGGCGGCCCGACCGCGACCTGCGCGCCTGGCGCGAGTGGGGCCTCGTCGTCGGGGGCGTCGTCCTGGCGCTGCTGCTGTGGTGGCCGCTGTCCTGGCAGGGCCTGGTGCCGCTCCTCCACGTACCGACCGGGGCGCTCACCGGGGCGGCGGTCCTGGGCGGGCTGACCGGCGCGGCCGTCGTCGCCGCCCTCGTCACCGCGCCCTGGCCGCGCTTCGTCCTCGCGGTCGGTCTCCCGGTCCTCGCCCTCGTCCTCACCGGCGTGGGCGCCCTGCCGCCCGTCGGCCTCGTGCTCGTCGTCGTCGCGGTCCTGCTCGGGCTCGCCCTCGGGGCCGGGGCCGCCGCGAGCCCGGTCCGGTTCGCCGTGACGACCGGTCTGGTCCTCGGCCTCAGCCCCGCGCCGCACCTGATGTGGGGGCCGCTGCTCGCGCTCGCCCTCGCGCTGCCCTTCGTCCGGGCGAGGGCGAGCCGGGTCGCGCCGACCGTCCTCGGGGTCGCGGCGGTGCTGCTCGCCTTCGCCGCGGGCGTCGCCGTGCGGACCGGTCTCGTGGCCGGCTTCGCCGGCACCCCGCGCCGCACCGGTCCCGCGGTCCTCACCGACGGGCTGCGGGCCAGCGGCGCACCCGTGCGCGAGCAGGGTCTCACCGCGGCCCGCCGCGCGCTCGAGCTCGGCAGCACCTGGTACGTCGTCGCCGCGGTCCTCGCCGTGCTCGTCGTCCTCGCGCGCGGGGCGGCGGCCGCGCGGCGTCGTACGGCCTCGGCCTGAGCCGCCCCCACCCCGGACACGCCACCGGCCCCACCCCCCGAGCGGGGGTGGGGCCGGTGCGTCGTACGGCGACCCGTCGGACGGCTAGTGCGCGGCCGTCTCCTTCTCGGCGCCCGCCCCGGTGAGCGCGCGCACCTCCATCTCGGCGTACTTGCGGGCGTTGTGCTCGCGCGAGATGACGGTGCCGAGCCACCCGAGCAGGAAGCCGAGCGGGATCGAGACCAGGCCCGGGTTGTCGAGCGGGAACCAGTGGAAGTCGACCCCGACGTCCTTGATCATCGCCGCCGACGTGCCGTCGGGGTTCTTCTTGCCCGACACGACGGGGCTGAAGACGATGAGGACGAGCGAGACCGCCAGGCCGCCGTAGATCGAGAACAGCGCCCCGGTCGTGTTGAACCGCTTCCAGAAGAGCGAGTAGAGGATCGTCGGCAGGTTCGCGCTCGCCGCGATGGCGAAGGCGAGGGCCACGAGGAAGGCGACGTTCTGCCCGTTGGCGAAGATGCCGCCGACGATGGCGACCGCGCCGATGACGAGCGCGGAGATGCGCGCCGTCCGGACCTCGCCGTCCGCGGACACCTGGCCCTTCTTGATGACCTGGCCGTAGATGTCGTGCGCGAAGCTCGCGCTCGCCGTGATGGTCAGGCCGGCGACCACCGCGAGGATCGTCGCGAAGGCGACCGCCGCGATGATGCCGAGCAGGAACGTCCCGCCGAGCTCGTAGGCGAGCAGCGGCGCCGCCGAGTTGACCTTGCCGGGGGCCGCGTTGATCTCGGCGGCCCCGACGAGGGCGCCGGCGCCGTACCCGAGGACGAGGGTCATGAGGTAGAAGAAGCCGATCACCCAGATCGCCCACTCCACCGACTTGCGCGCCTCCTTCGAGGTCGGGACGGTGTAGAAGCGCATGAGGACGTGCGGCAGGCCGGCGGTGCCCAGGACGAGCGCGAGCGAGAGCGAGATGAAGTCGATCTTGCTCGTCGTCGTCTTGCCGTACTGCTTCATCGGGTTGAGCAGCGCCTCGCCCTTGGCGCCGCCGCCGGCCTTGTCGACCGCGCCCTGGAAGACCGAGGACAGGTTGAAGCCGTACTTGCCGAGGACCCACACGGCCATGACGAAGGTGCCGACGATGAGCAGCGTCGCCTTGATGATCTGCACCCAGGTCGTGCCCTTCATCCCGCCGATGAGGACGTAGCCGACCATGATGACGCCGACGAGCACGATGATGAGGTTCTGGCCCGCGGTGCTGCTGATGCCGAGCAGGAGCGAGACGAGACCGCCGGCGCCGGCCATCTGCGCGAGCAGGTAGAAGAGGCTGACGACGAGGGTCGAGACGGCCGCCGCGATCCGGACCGGCCGCTGCTGGAGGCGGAAGCTGAGGACGTCGGCCATCGTGAAGCGTCCGGTGTTGCGCAGCAGCTCGGCGACGAGCAGCAGGGCGACGAGCCAGGCGACGAGGAAGCCGATCGAGTAGAGGAACCCGTCGTACCCGTTGATGGCGATGGCGCCGGTGATGCCGAGGAACGACGCCGCCGACAGATAGTCGCCGGAGATGGCGATGCCGTTCTGCCGGCCGGTGAACGCGCGCCCGCCGGCGTAGTAGTCCGCGGCGGTCCGGTTGCTGCGCGAGGCGCGCAGGACGATGCCGATCGTCACGACGACGAACAGCGCGAAGATGACGATGTTGACGGTCGGGTTGCCGACCTTGACCGCCTCGGCGGCCGGTGCGAGGACGGGGAGGGCGCTCATCGACCGCCCCTCTCGACGCGGGCGGCGAGGGCGTCGGCGGCGGGGTCGAACTCGCGGTCGGCCCAGCGCACGTAGCGGATCGTGATGGCGAACGTCGAGACGAACTGGAGCAGCCCGAAGACGAGGCCGACGTTGATGTTGCCGACGAGCCTGGTCGACATGAAGCCCGGCGCGAACGCGGCGCAGAGCACGTAGAGGAAGTACCAGACGAGGAACCCGGCGGTGAGCGGGAAGACGAAGGACCGGAACGTGCTGCGCAGCTCCGCGAACTCGGGGGACGCCTGGACCTCTTCGTAGGCCGTCGGCTCCCCGGTGCGGTCGAGAGCGTCGTTGCTCACGGGCCACCTCCTTGGTGGTGGAGTGCGGGATGGTGCCGGGACGAGCTGCCGTGCCCGGCGTCGGCCATCGTGCGGTCGCCCGCCCGGGGCCGGGAAGGTGCCGCGCGGCGGGCGGGGTGGCCGTTCGCCCAGCGGCGGGGTCGGCTGCGGCGAGCGGTCGGCCCCGCGCGCCGAGCGGTACGACGCCCCGCCGGGTCCTCCCGGCGAACTCGCAGACTGCGGTCCTACCGTGCGCCGATGACGACCTCCCCGACCTCGTCCACCTCGACCCCCGACGGGGAGCGCGGGCGGCGGCTGCTGCCGGGCAGCGAGCGCCCGGCCCTGGACGCCCCCACCCGCGGGCTGCCCGACGGCGCCGTGGCGCAGGCCACCCTCGTGCTGCGCCGCCACGGCGACCTGCCCGAGGGTCGGCGGCTGGAGGCCGCGGAGCTCGGGGCGTCGTACGGCGCCGCGCCCGACGACCTCGCGCTGGTCACCCGGGTGCTCGAGGCGCACGGCGTCACCGTGCTGGAGGCGCACGGGCCGTCGCGGCGCGTGCGCGTGCAGGCGCCGGTGGCCGTCCTCGAGGACGTGTTCGCGACGTCGCTGCACGGCGCCAGCGTGGACGGCGTGGACGTCCGGGCCCGGGAGGGGGCGCTCGGCGTCCCCGCCGAGCTGGCCGACGTCGTCACGGCCGTGCTCGGCCTCGACGACCGGCCGCAGGCCCGGACCCGCCACGTGGTCGCCGCGGCGGCGGCCGGCGGGACGTCGTACACCCCGGTGGAGCTGGCGCAGGTCTACGGGATGCCGCAGGCCGACGGCACCGGCCAGACCATCGCGATCGTCGAGCTGGGTGGGGGGTTCGACCAGCAGGACCTGAGCACCTACTTCTCAGGACTGGGTCTTCCGACGCCCTCGATCACCGCGGTCGGGGTCGACGGGGCCGCCAACGCGCCGGGGCAGGACCCGCAGGGCGCCGACGGCGAGGTGCTGCTCGACATCGAGGTCGCCGGGGGCGTGGCCCCGAGGGCCGACCTCGTCGTCTACTTCGCCCCCAACACCGACGCGGGGTTCCTCGACGCCGTGGCCACGGCGACGCACGCGACGCCGACGCCGGTGGCGCTGAGCATCAGCTGGGGGCAGAGCGAGGACCAGTGGACCGCGCAGGCGCGCACGGCGATGGACCAGGCCTTCGCCGACGCCGAGGCGCTGGGGGTCGTCGTGCTGACGGCCGCCGGCGACAGCGGCAGCGCGGACGGCGCCGCCGGCGTGCACGTCGACTTCCCGTCGGCCAGCCCGCACACCGTCTCGTGCGGCGGCACCTCGCTCACGGTCCAGGGCGGCCGGGTCGTCTCGGAGACGGTGTGGGACGGGGGCGCGCGGGGCGGCGCCACCGGGGGCGGCGTCTCGGACACCTTCCCGCTGCCGTCGTGGCAGGCCGGCGCCGGCGTCGGGGACCGGTCCGGCACGACCGCGACCGGCCGCGGGGTGCCGGACGTCGCCGCGGTCGCCGACCCGGCGACCGGCTACCGGGTCCTCGTCGACGGCACCCCGCAGGTCATCGGGGGCACCAGCGCCGTCGCGCCGCTGTGGGCAGGTCTCGTGGCACGGGTCGCCCAGCTCTCCAGGCGCCGGCTCGGGCCGGTCCAGCCGCACCTGTACGCCGCCGCGCGTCCCGGGGTCACGCCGGCGGGCCTGCGCGACGTGACGACCGGCTCCAACGGGGCGTACGACGCCGCGCCCGGCTGGGACGCCTGCACCGGCCTCGGGGTGCCGGCCGCCGGCGTCGACGCGCTGCTCACCGGCGGCTGAGCGCGCCGCCCTCGTCGGCGTCCGCCCGGCGGCCGCGGGTGGCGGCGAGCACGTCCTCGGGGACGTGCAGCCGCACGAGGGTGCGGGCCGTCCCCGGCGGCACGCGGCCCGGGGTGGCGAGCGAGACGAGGACCATGACGAGCGTCGCCGTCGGCATCGTCCACGCCGCCGGCTGCGCGAGCAGCGCGCCGGCCCACCCGCGCCCGGACGCGACGCCCGCGACCGTCGCGACGGTGGCGGCCAGCGCCAGGGTGCCGCCGGTGAGCAGACCGGCGGCGGCGCCGGTCACCGACAGCCGGCGCCACCACACCCCGAGGATGAGCAGCGGGCAGAACGTCGACGCCGCGACGGCGAAGGCGAGGCCCACCGTGTCCGCGAGGCTGGTGCTGACCCCGACGAGGCTGGCCACGGCCGGGACGGCGACGGCGACGACGGCGGAGAGCCGGAAGGTGCGCGCCGGCGGCACGTCACCCCCGGTGGTGCGGCGCATCCGCGCGCCGAGCAGGTCCTGGTCGAGCACCCCCGCGACCGACACGGTCAGCCCGGACGCGGTGGAGAGGAAGGCGGCGAACGCGCCGCCGGCGAGGACGGCCGACAGCAGCGCGCCGAGGGTGCCGGGGGACACCGCCTCGGGGACGAGCAGGGTCACGGCGTCGGCGCGCAGGCCGTCGGGGAGGGTGGGGACGTAGACCCGCCCGAGGACGCCGTACACCGGGGTGACGACGTAGAAGGCGCCGAGCAGCGCGATGACGATGAGCGTCGTCCGGCGCGCCGACGGGCCGTCGGGGTTGGTGTAGAAGCGGACGAGCACGTGCGGCAGCCCCATCGTCCCGAGGCACAGCGCGAGCAGCGTGCTGTACGTCGCGTAGGTGGGGTGCTCGCGGGCCCCGAAGCCGGCCAGGGCCCCCTCCCAGCCGCCCTCGGCGGCCGGCAGCGGGTGCCCGTTGCGCGCCCAGACGAGCATCAGGACGAAGGCGGGGACGGCGATCGCGGTGAGCTTGATCCAGTACTGCACCGCCTGCACGAGGGTGATCGAGCGCATCCCGCCGGCGGCGACGCTCGCGAGGACGACGAGGGCGACGACGACGTTGCCGAGGTACGGCGGCGCGCCGGTCACCGTCGCCAGCGCGAGCCCGGCGCCCTGGAACTGGGGCAGCAGGTAGAGCCAGCCGATCCCGACGACGAGGACGGAGGCGAGCAGCCGGATCCCGCGCGACTGCAGCCGCAGCTCGGCGAAGTCGGGCAGCGTGTAGGCGCCCGAGCGGCGCAGCGGGGCGGCCACGAGGACGAGCAGGACGAGGTAGCCGACGGTGTAGCCGACGGGGAACCACAGCATGTCGGCGCCGAGCGAGAAGACGAGGCCGGCGACACCGAGGAACGAGGCGGCCGAGAGGTACTCGCCGCTGATCGCCGAGGCGTTCCAGCGCGCGGAGACGCTGCGGCCGGCGACGTAGAAGTCGCTCGTCGTGCGCGACAGCCGCAGTCCGAAGGCGCCGACGGCCAGGGTGACGAGGCAGACGAGGGTGACGGCGACGACCGCGCCGGGTGACCTCACCTCGACCTCACCCCGACCTCACCGCTGGCCCATGAGCTCGGCGAACTCGCGCTCGACCCGCTCGGACTGCCGAACGTAGATCCGGGCGGCGAGGACGACGACGGGGTAGAGCAGGACGCCGACGACGACCCACGGCAGGGGCACGGGGCCGAGGTGCACGGCGCGGGTCGCGGGCACGAGGGCGAAGAGCGCCGGCAGCCCCGCCAGCGGCACGGCGATGCCGAGCAGGATCGCGGCCGCGAGGCGGCGCTGGGCGCGCAGCAGGGCGGCGAGGTAGACCTCGCCGAGGCCGGTCTGCTCGGCGAGCTCGAGGGTCGCCGGGCGGCGCTCGGCGCGCCGTCGGGCGTCGCGGCGGGGGGAGGTGACGCGTACCCGCCGCGGCGGTGGGGTCGGCGTCGTCACCGGTGCCTCATCGGGTCGTCGGGCTCATCGGGGGCTGCGCAGCAGCCGCTCGCGCAGGGCGCGGGTGTGCCGGCGGCTGACCTGCAGGACGACGTCGCCGACGCTGACCCGGCAGCGGCCGCCGTCCATCGAGACGGAGGTGACGTGCGGGAGCGACACGAGGGTGGAGCGGTGGATCCGGGCGAACCCGGCCTCGCCCCAGCGCTCCTCGAGGGCGTTGAGGGAGACCCGCACCAGGTGCGACCCGGCGTCGGTGTGGAGCCGGGCGTAGTCGCCGTGTGCGGTGGCGTAGCGGATCCGGCTGCGCTGCACGAAGGTCGTCACCCCGCCGAGCTCGACGGGGATCGTCTCGTCCTGCGGCCCGCGCGCCGCGGCGTCGTCGCGCTCGCCCGGGCGCTCCTCGCCGGCGTCGCGCTTCTCGACGACCCGGCGCACCGCCTCGCGCAGCCGCTCCGCGCGGATCGGCTTCATGACGTAGTCGGTGGCGGCCAGCTCGAAGGCGTCGACGGCGTGGTCGTCGTACGCGGTGACGAAGACGACCTGCGGGCGCTGCGAGAAGCGGGCGAGGACCCGGGCGAGGTCGAGGCCGTCCAGGCCCGGCATCGAGACGTCGGAGAAGACGACGTCGACCGTGCTGTCCTCGAGGACGCGCAGCGCGTCGGTGCCCGAGGACGCCGTCCGGACCTCGCCGACCCGGTCGTCCTGCTCGAGCAGCCAGGCCAGCTCGGCGAGGGTCGGGGCCTCGTCGTCGACGACGAGCGCCCGCAGCGGGGGCGCGGTCGCCGGGGTCGGCGTCGTCGTCGGGCCGGACATGGGCACAGGGTAGGGCTCGCTCACGGCTGCGCGTGGACTCCCGGCGCGAACTTGGGGACGCGGAAGACGACGCGGGTCCCGGCGCCGGGGGCGGTCTCGACGACGAGGCCGTAGCGGTCGCCGTACGCCTGCCGCAGCCGCGCGTCGACGTTGCCCAGCCCGACGGAGTCGGCCTCGGACTCGCCGGCGAGGACCGCGCGGATGGCGTCGGGGTCGCTGCCGACGCCGTCGTCCTCGATGGTGATCTCGGCCTCCTGGCCGGTGTCGGCGGCGGTGATCGTCACGTGCCCGACGCCGGGCTTGCGCTCCAGCCCGTGCCGGACGGCGTTCTCCACCAACGGCTGCACCGACAGGAAGGGCACCGCGACCGGCAGCACCTCGGGGGCGATGGTCAGCTGGACGACGAGCCGCTCGCCGAAGCGCGCCTGCTCGAGGACGAGGTAGCGCTCGATGTTGCGCAGCTCGTCGCGCAGCGTCGTGTAGGCGCCGCCGCGCCGGAACGCGTAGCGGGTGAAGTCGGCGAACTCGAGGACCAGTTCGCGGGCCCGGTCGGGGTCGGTGCGCACGAACGAGCCGATGGCGCTGAGGCAGTTGTAGACGAAGTGCGGCGAGATCTGCGCCCGCAGCGCCCGCAGCTCGGCCTCCATGAGCCGGCTGCGCTGCCGCTCCAGCTCGGACAGCTCGACCTGGGTGGAGATCCAGCCGGCCAGCTCCTCGGTCGCACGGACCAGGCCCGGGGAGACCGACGGCCCGTACGCCGCCAGCGCCCCCACCACCCGCTCGTCGGCCGTCACGGGCGCGACGACGCCGGAGCGGATGGGGCAGTCGGGGTCGCCGCAGGCGAGGTCCTCCTCGCCGAGGACGGTCGTCGCGCCACCGGCGAGGACCCCCGCGGCGAGGGCGACGACCTGGCCGCGGTGGTGCGAGCCCGTGCCGTCCCAGGCGAGGACCGCGGCGGGGTCGGTGAGGGCGATCGCGCGCGAGCCGAGCATCGGCCGCAGCTGCCGGGCCGCACGGGCGGCCGCGTCCGGGGTCAGGCCCCCGCGCAGGTGCCGCGCCGCGACGCTCGCCGTGTGCAGGGTCTCGTACGTCGCCCGGTCCACCTCGTCGACGAACCGGCGCCGGCGCAGCAGGGCCACCGCCCCGACGCCGAGCAGCACGACGACCGTGACGACGACCGCGACGGCGACGAGGGTCACGCGCGCAGCGTACGGGCGGGTGGGGCCGGCGGGGCGGACCCTAGGCTGGGGCCCGTGAGCGACGCGCCGAGCCACCGGGCGCTCGACGCCCTCGTGGGCCTGCCCGGGGTCGCCGAGGCCGCGCAGCGGTCCCGCGACGCGTGCACCGCGCTGCGCTTCCACGAGGGCCTGCGCCGGCGCATCCCCGAGGCGGCCGCCGAGTCGCGGGTGCGCGGGGCGTGGGCCAGCGCCGCGGTGGACGGGGCGACCTCGCCGCTCGGGCTCGTGCGCGACCGGGCCCGGGGTGCCGTGCCGTGGCCGGCGGAGCCGGACCCGGTCGAGGCCGTCGTCCGCGCCGCCGTGCGGGTGACCTCCGAGACCGAGCACCTCGCCGGGCTGGTGACGACCGCGCCCCTGCAGGTGCTGGCGCGGCTGCACGTCGCGGCCGCCGCCGACCTGCTCCCGGCCGACCAGGTCGGTCGGCCGCGGTCGGCGGGGGAGACGTGCGCCGAGCTCGTCGACGTGGGGGAGCCCCCCTCCTCCGACGCCGTACGGCGCCGCCTCGACGGCCTCGCCGCGCTGCTCACCGGCGGCTGGACCGGACCGGTGACGGTGCTCGCCGCCCTGGCCCACGCCGAGGTGGCGACCGCGCGGCCGTTCGTGCGCGGGAACGGGCTGGTGGCGCGGGCGCTCGAGCGGATCGTCGTCGTCTCCCGCGGGCTCGACCCCACGGGGGTCTCGGTGCCGGAGGCCGGGCACGAGCAGGCCGGCGCGGCGGCGTACGTGGGCGCGTTGGCCGCCTACGCGACCGGGCGCCCGGAGGGGGTCGCGCTGTGGCTGGTCGCGTCCGCCGACGCGGTGACCGCCGGGGCGGCCGAGGGGGCCCGGGTCGCCGACGCGGTGCGGGTCGGCCGGCTGTCCTGAGCGGACCGACCCCGGGGAGCGCGGCGGCAATGTCCTCCGCGCGCAAGCCGTTGTCAAGACTGGCTCCTGGGGGCGCGGAGGAGTACAACTGAGGTCTCGACCTCGGTCGAGGAGAAGACCACCGCGAGACCCTCGGGCACCCACGCGCGGCCAGTCCACGTCGGACCGTCCACCACCGGGTACGCCCGGAGCGACACCAGTGAAGTGCACGCTTGGTCACCCGCAGGGCGACGCGGTCGTGGCGGCACCCCCCGGGGTGCCGCCACACCCATGTCCGGCGTCGGTCGCGCGTCGGTCGCGCGTCGGTCGCGCGTGGGACGCGCGTGGGACGCGCCGGTCGTCCACAGGGGGTGGGTCCGCGGGGTCGTCCACAGGGGCCGTCCGCCGGCGCGGCGGCGGCCGGGGGCCGCGGAGCAGCCTGGGGCGATGCCGCTGCTCCACGCCCCGTCCGACCCCGCCGTGACCCCGCCGCCCGGGCCGGGCGACCCGCCCGCGCGCCGGGGCCGGGTCGTCGCCGTGACGGGGACGTCGGGCGGGGCGGGGGCGAGCGCGCTGGCCGCGGCGATCGCGGTGCGGGCGCGGCTCGCCGGCCGCACCGCCTGCCTGGTCGACCTCGACCCGTGGGGTGGCGGGCTCGACGTCGTCGTCGGTGCCGAGCAGGAGCGCGGGCTGCGCTGGCCCGACCTGGGACGGCTCGCAGGGCGGGCGGACGGCCCCGCCCTGCTGGCGGCGCTGCCGCGGGCGCAGGTCCGCGGCGACCTGCCGGTGCTCGCGCACGACCCGCGGTCGGCGGGTCCCGGGCCGGAGGTCTCGCTGGAGGTGGTCACGGCCCTCGCGGGCGTGGTCGACCTGCTGGTCCTCGACCGCCCCGGCCGGGTCGCCGGGGCCGTCCCGTCGCTCGAGGTCGAGCTCGACGAGCAGCTGCTGCTCGTCCGGCCGGGGGTCGCCGGGGTCTGCGCGCTGACGGCCCACCGGACCGCGCACCCCGTCGGTCCCCCGCCCCAGGTCGTCCTGCGCGGGGTCGACGACCGGCAGCGCGACGACCTCGTCGTCCTGCTCGCCGAGCACTTCGCGCTCCCCGTGGCCGCCGTGCTGCCCGACGACCGGTCGCTGCCCCGCGACCTGCTGCACGGCGTGCCGCCCGGGACGAGCCGCGGCCCGCTGGCGGCGACCGCCGACGTCCTCCTGCTGCGTCTCCTGCCGATCCCGTTCGACCACCCGGCGGTGGCGTGATGACGGACCCGTCGCTCACCCCGGGGGTGTGGGACCGGATCCGGGCGGGGCGGGCGCCGGACCCGGTCGCGATCGACGCGCTCAGCGGGGGGCAGGTGGCCCGGCTCGGCCGGGACGGGGCCGCCGAGCTGGGCGGCGGCCTGCGGGCCCGGCTGCTCGGCGCGGGCGCCCTCGAGGAGCTGCTCGAGCGACCGGGCGTGACGGACGTCGTCGTCAACGGTGACGGCGCCGTGTGGGTCGACGCCGGCCGCGGCCTGGAGCGGGCGCCGGTCGACCTCGGCGACGGCGAGGCGCGCCGGCGGCTCGCGGTGCGGCTGGCGGGCCAGGCGGGCCGCCGCCTCGACGACGCGTCGCCGTACGTCGACGGGCTGCTGCCCTCCGGGGTCCGGCTGCACGCCATCCTCCCGCCGCTCGCGGAGGGGGGCGTGCACCTGTCGCTGCGAGTCCCGGCGCGAGGCGGGCTCGACCTCGACGACCTGGTCGACCTCGGCACCGTGCCCGCGGCCTGGCGCGGGCCGCTGCGGGCGCTCGTCGACCGTCGGGTCGCCTTCCTCGTCACCGGTGGCACGGGCGCGGGCAAGACGACGCTGCTCGCGGCGCTGCTGTCCTGCGCGGGCCCCCGCGAGCGGCTCGTCCTCGTCGAGGACGTCCGCGAGCTCGCGGTGCGGCACCCGCACGTCGTCCGGCTCGAGGCGCGGCGCCCCAACGTCGAGGGCGTCGGGGAGGTGCCGCTGCGCACCCTCGTGCGCCAGGCGCTGCGGATGCGGCCCGACCGGCTCGTCGTCGGGGAGGTCCGGGGGGCGGAGATCAGCGAGCTGCTCGCCGCCCTCAACACCGGTCACGACGGCGGCTGTGGGACGGTGCACGCCAACACCGCCGCCGACGTCGTCGCCCGGGTGGAGGCCCTGGGGGCACTGGCCGGTCTGCCCGTTCCCGCCGTCCACGCGCAGCTGGTCAGCGCAGTCCAGGTCGTGCTGCACCTGCGCCGCGGGTCGGGAGCGGGCGTGCGGCGGCTGGAGAGCGTCGCCGTGCTCGAGCGGGCTCCGGCTCCCGGGGGTGAGCCGGTCGTGCGCGACGCCCTGACCTGGGACGGGCGCGAGTGCGCCACCGGTCCGGGGTGGGCCCGGCTGTCGGCGCTGATCGGCCCCGCCGGGGGTCTGCCGTGACCGGGCTGCTCCTGGCGCTCGCGGTGCTGCTCTGGCCCGGCCGCCCGGCGCCGGTGGGCCCGCCCTCGCGAGGGTCCGCCTCCGCGACCGGGGGCGGCACCGCGGCGCCGCGGCCGGGGCTGCGCCGCCCGGTACCGATGCTCGGGGCGGGGGAGCGCCGCCGGGCCGCGGCCGACGCGGAGCTGCTCGTCCTGCTCGAGCTGCTCGGCCCGGCGCTGCGGGCGGGGCTCCCGGTGATCGCGGCCCTCGACGGTCCGGGCGGCGGCACCGCGCTGGGGGCGGCGCTGCGTGCGGCCGGATCGGCCGGGGACCCCCTGGGCCCGGTGTGGGGGGAGTGGGCAGCCCGGGTCGGTTCGGACGCCGCCCGGGTCGTCTCCCGGGTCTGGCGCCTGGGCGAGCGGCTGGGCTCGCCGTTGGCCGACGGGGTCGAGGACGCCGCCGAGTCGGTGCGGGCCGGGGCCGACCGGCGCCGTCGGGTGGCGACCGCGGTCGCCGGGCCGCGGGCGACGGCCCACCTGCTCACCCTCCTGCCCGTCGCGGGCCCGCCGCTGTCGCTCGCCCTGGGGTTGCGACCGGACGAGCTGTGGGGCGGGGTCGGTGGCCCCCTGGCCTTCGTCGGGGCCGGTCTCGTCGTGCTGGGGCACGTGTGGTGCCGGGCCCTCCTGCGAGCCGTCACCCGACCGCGGCCGGCGGGGGCCGGGTGACGCCGGTCGAGGTCGCCGACGCGGTCCCGGGCGGCGCGCTGGGCCCGGTCGTGGGGCTGGTCCTCGCCGTGGCCGTCCTCGTGCTCCCCGGCCGTCGGGGGGCGTCGGCGAGGCAAGGGGGACGAGGTGTCGGGCCGCGGGGACCGGGACGGGCGGGGCGGCGGTCTGCACGGCGTCGGCGCTCCCCGACGACGTCCGAGGTGTCGGGGGTCATGGTGCTGCTCGCGGTCGCGCTGCGGTCGGGGTGCGGGGTGACCGAGGCGGTCGAGGCGGTGGCCGCCGTCCACGACGACGACCCCGGTCCGGTCGCGGTCCAGCTGCGGGCCGTGGCGGCGGCGCTGCGGTGGGGCGTGGCGCCGTACCCCGCGTGGACGGCGGCCGACCCGGCGTGGGCCCGGGTCGCGACGGTGCTGGCGGTGGCGGCGCGGGCCGGGACGGCTCCGGGGCCGCCCCTGCTGCGGGCGGCCCGCGACCTGCGGGCCGCGGAGGCCGCCGCCGTCGAGGTCGCCGCCGCGCGCGCCGGGGTCCGGCTCGTCGCCCCCCTCGGTCTGGTCTTCCTCCCCGCGTTCGTCCTCACGACGCTGGTGCCCGTCGTGCTCGCCCTCGCGGGACGCGTCCTGGGGTGACGGCCGAGGCCCGCAACCCGCTCACCTGCACGTGTTGCAGCCGGACGTTGCGGATGCAACCTTTCGCGGAGAGGGGCAACCGCCCTCCGGGCACGGCAGACTTCGCCCGGGGGGACGGGCCCGTCGGCCCCCTGCCGGGTTCGGGAGCGACGGGCGCAGGAGGTGGGACGGGTGCCACGACAGGGCAGTCGGGACGTGGTGGGGCCGCGTCCTCGGAGCGACGAGCGGGCGGTCTGACCGTGGCCTCCTCGATGTCCTCCTCGTCGTCCTCCTCCCCCTCGTCCTCCTGGATGGCGAGGTCCGCCGGGTCGCTGCTGCGTCGGGCGGTCGCGCCGCTGGCCTCGCTGGGGCGGGCGCTGCTGCGCGCCGTCGCGCCCATCGCGACCCCGCTGACGACGACGGTGCACGGGGTCGAGGTCGGGCTGATGCGGGCCGCGGCCGGGCTGCGCCTCGTCGTGCTCCTCCAGGCCGGCGTCATCGTCGCGTTCAACTCCCGGACCTTCTCCGACCCCCCGCTCGCGACGGTCGTCTACCTCGCCACCGTCGTCCTGTCGGTCGCCGTGCTCTTCGGGGTTCGCACGGGGCCGGCGTCCAGGCGGTGCTGGGTGTCGCGCGCCGACCTCGTCGGCGCCGCCGTGGTCCTCGTCCTCATGCCGGTGGTCGTCGGTCCCAACCAGCTGATCGGGTCGTCCACCGCGTGGGGGTACCCCTTCGCGCTCACCGCGGTCGTCCTCATGGCGATCCTGCTGCCGCGCACCGAGACGCTCGGGTGGGCGGTCGTGCTCACCGTCGTCTACGTCGTGTCCAGCCAGAGCGGCCTCATCACCCGGCCCAAGCCGTGGACGGTCGGTGTCAACGCCGGCGGCATCGTCGGTTTCGCTGTTCTGCTGTCCGCTCTAGTTGGGTTCCTGCGCCGGCTCGGCGCCGCGGCGGACACGACGGTCCGCTCGGCCGCACAGATCGCCGCCGAGGAGGAGCGCGACCGGGCGCGGCGGCTGCTGCACGACCACGCGGCACTGCTCGCCGTCCTCGCCGACCGCGTCGACGACGCGGCGCTGCGCCGCCAGAGCCGGGGGGCCGCCAACGAGATCGTCGGCTTCCTCGCCGGGCCGGCCGGCTGGGACCCCATCCCCGACGGCACGCTGGCCGACGTCGTCCGCGAGTCGGCCGAGCCGTTCGGGGACCTGCCGCTCACGGTGACCGTCGAGCTGGCCACCCGCACCCCGCTCTCCGCGGAGCAGGCCGACGCCGTCGCCGGCGCCGTCACCACCCTGCTGCACAACGTCCGCGCCCACGCGGACGCCCGCTCCGTGGTCGTCCACGCCGACGTCGACGACGCCGGCACCTCCTGGGAGGTCACCGTGCGCGACGACGGCGTCGGGTTCGACCCGGCGACGACGCCGCGCGGCTTCGGTCTGGCCCGTCAGGTCGTGGGTGCCGCCGAGCGGGCCGGGCTGCACGTCACGGTCGACTCCGCGCCGGGGGAGGGCACCCTCGTCCGCCTCCAGGGCGCCGTACGGCCGCCCGATGGGGCCGGGAGCGCCGAGAAAGGCCGACGATGACGACCGCTGACCACGTGCGCCCGCTCGCGCCGACGGCGGGACCGGTGCCGCGCGTCGCGCTCGTCGACGACTCGCCGTTCATCCGCGACGGGGCCCGGCTGCTGCAGCCCGAGGTGGACGTCGTCGCGTCGTACCCCAGCGTCGAGGAGCTGCTCGCCGCGCGACCCGACGTCGACGTCGTCCTGCTCGACCTGCGGCTGCACCCCGGGCCGGGGGTGAGTGCCCAGGGTGCCCGCGGGGTGCGCGAGGTCGCAGCCACCGGCGCCAAGGTCCTCGTGTACACGGAGGACCGGCGCCGGATGGTCCTGGCCGGGTGCCTGGCCGCGGGGGCCAGCGGCGTGGCCCACAAGAGCGACCCGGTCGAGTGGGTCGTCGACGCGGTCCGCACCGTCGCCCGCGGCGGCGTCAGCGTCACGCCCGCGGTGGCCGGCGTGCTCGAGCTGGCCGCGCGGCGCGGGGCGCTGGCCCCGGTGACCGGCCGCAAGCTGCAGGTCCTGCGGGCCCGCGCCCGCGGCGAGTCCTTCAAGGGGATCGGCAGCCGCCTGCACATCGCCCCGTCGACCGCGGAGGACTACATGGCCGAGGTGACCCGCCTGTTCGCCGACTACCTGCGCGAGCACTCGCCCGCCGACCTCGAGCGGCACCTCGGGGTCGGCGAGGGCGACGTCCTGGACCCCGACGAGTCGCCGCGGCGGCGTCGGTGACCCCGGGATTTCCGGGTACCGCCCGGCGCAGCGATCGACTTGCATGGGGGCACGGGGCCCTCGTTCGGGGACAGGGCCCCCGGTGGGGGGCGGTCGCGTGGTGGCAACCGGAGAGTGCGACCGCCCCCCACCGGCTCTGCGTGCCGCGAGGAGGACGGCGCCCATGACGACCCCCGAGCTCGACCCCGCCGACCTGGGCTGGCTGCTGGCCAACGCCCGCGAGCACGCGGCGAGCGCGACCCTGCGCTCCGCCGCCGGGTTCGCCCGCGGCGGGCCCGACGAGCCCGTCCACCGCTCGCAGGTCGGGCGCTGGGAGTCCGGGCACACCCCCGCCGGGTACGCCGTCGTCCGGCGCTACGAGCGCACGCTGGGCCTCCCCGCGGGCCAGCTCACCCTCGCGGCCGACTTCATGGCCCGACGCCGCGACCCGCTGCGCGTCCAGCCGGTCGTGGCGCGACCGGACCGCGCCACCTGGCCGCAGGACGTCCTCTCCCTCGTCGAGCGGGCCCTGGCCCCTGAGCGGATGACGGGTCGCGAGTGGGACGTGCTGTCGGCCACCCTCGCCGCGCACCCCGAGGTGCTGCTGCGGGGGGAGGACTGGAAGGCGCTGCTGTCCCGGGTGACGCTCGAGTCGTCGGTCACCTGCGGGCTGGAGTACAGCTTCCGGGCCGAGGCGGCGGCGCGGCTGGCCGGGCACCCCCGCAGCGGTCCGGTCCTCACCCGGCTCGCCGACGAGGCGCTGGCCGACCCCACCACGCAGATCTTCGAGCTCGTCGGTCAAGTGCAGTACTCCGACGACCCCGGGGCCGCGGAGGTGCTCGTGCGCCACCTCGAGCGGCCGGAGGTGCGCGAGAGCGTCGCCTGGACCACGCTCTACATCCTCACGACCCTGGCCCGGCACGGCCGGCTCGCACGGCCGCTGGTCGTGCGGGCGGGCACGCGGGCGCTGGAGCTGCTGCGCGACGGTGAGCGGTCGGTGCGCACGCACCGCACCGCCGCCGCGCTCCTGGACGCCATCGACCCGCCGACGCGCACCCTCATCGTGTCCGCGCTGCAGTCGCAGTCGCGACGGCGCATCGCCCGCATCGTCGGCGAGGGGAAGGCGATGACCGCGGAGGAGCTGAGCGAGGCGGGGCGGCGGGTCGAGACGCGGCTCACCGAGCTCTACGGCCCCCGGTCGCGGTGGGCCCCGCCGCTGCAGGACCTCGTGCGCACGGCGACGGGCGCCGCCCACCTCGAGGCCCGCGGTCTCGCGCTCGAGGTGCTGCACCTGCTGCCGCAGGGGCGCGCCGTGGGGCTCGCCTACGCGGACGAGCTGCGCGAGCACGTCGCCGCCCACGACGTCGTCCGCAGCGACGACGCCCTGGCCCGGCTGTCCTGGCTCGCGCAGCCGGAGGACGTGCCCTTCCTGCTCTCGGTGGCGACCGACGGCTCGCTCGACCCCGTCACCACGCAGACGGCGGCCGCGGCGGTCGCCAACGTGCGGCACCGCACCGAGGCGGGCGCACCGACCGGCCCGTCGGTCGTCGCCTACGACGGCGCGCTCGCCGAGGCGACGTACGCCGCCGCGGTCCGGCTCCTCGAGGACCCGGCCACGGGGGCGGCGACCGGCGGCGACCCCGGCCGGGGGTTCCTCTACCTGCTGGGCATGGCCGGGCGCTTCGACCTCCTCGGGCGCCTCGACACCCTCGCCCGCCGGCGCGGCGCGAGCGACTGGCGGCCCGGGCTGCGCTGGTGGCTCGAGCTGCCCCCGCACGTGCGGCCCGAGCGGGGCGGCGCCGCCGGCCTCGGCCTGCGCGGGCCGGGGGAGCGCTCGGCCTCCTGACCGGTCAGGTCGTCGACGGCAGGTTCTGGGTCCGCAGCTGGCCGCGGGCGACGAGCCGGTCCTGCTCGTCGCGGGTCTCGACCACCCACACCTGCTGGCTGCGCCCACGGTGCAACGGCGTGGCCGTCGAGACGAGCGGCCCCTCGGACACCGCGCGGTAGAAGTCGGTCTGGTTGGACACGCCGACGACGTGCCCGCGCTCGCCGAACCACAGCGCGGAGGCGATCGACCCGAGGGTCTCGACGACCGTGCAGTGCACGCCGCCGTGCACGATGCCGAACGGCTGGTGCAGCGACGGTCCGGCCTCCCAGGTGGCGGTCACGACGTCCGGTGAGACCTGCGTGAACCGCAGCCCCAGGGCCTCGGCGAAGGTGCCGACGGCGCCCGCGCCCGTCAGCCCGGCGAGCAGCCCGTCGCTCCGGGGGTCCTCGGGTGCGTCCATCGCTGCTCTCCTCCTGGCGTACGGCGGCCCGACCGGTCCCCGCGTGCGGGCGGTGCCGGCGGGCCGGTCCGGCGTCAGCCTAGGCGGGCGCCGACCGGACCCGGGACACCGGCGGGCGGGACACCGGCCGGTGGGCGCCGGACGGCGGCGTCGTCCACAACCCCCGGTCCCCGAGCGTCGTCCACAGGGTCACGTCCGCACCCGTGCCCGGCCGGGACGCTCCGGCCCAGGATCGAGCAGGGCCCCGGCGACCGCCGAGGGCCGGTGGTCGAAGGGAGCCAGCATGTCCAGGTCCGTGTCGAGGTCGAGGTCGAGGTCTGTGTGGGGGTGGGGGTCGGGTCCGGTCCGTACGACGAGGCGGCGGCTCGACGCGGGGATGACGACGGCGGAGTACGCGGTCGGCACCCTCGCCGCCTGCGCCTTCGCCGCCGTCCTCCTCGCGATCGTGCGGTCGGGGGCGGTGAAGTCGGCCCTCACAGCCGTCATCACGTCGGCGCTGTCCGTGGTCGGCTGAGGTGGCGCGGCGCGACGGCGGCATGGTCACCGCCGAGCTCGCCGTCGCGCTGCCCGCCGTCGTCCTCGTCCTCGCGGTGCTGCTGGGTGCGCTGTCGGTGGGGGCCGACCAGGTGCGCTGCGTCGACGCGTCGTCCGCCGCGGCGCGGTCGCTGGCCAGGGGCGAGCCGACCGGCCGGGCCGTCGGTCTGGCCCGCTCGCTCGGCCCGCACGGCGCCGCCGTCGCCCCCGCGGTCGGTGCCGACCTCGTCACGGTGCGGGTCTCGGCGCGACGCAACCTGCCGCTGCTGGGGTGGTCGTGGACGGTGGGGTCGACGTCGGTGGCGGCCCGCGAGGACGTCGTCGCGGGTGCCCCGTGACGGGCACCGGTTGGGGGCGGCGCCGGGGGCCCGGGTGGTCGAGGTGGTCCCGGGCGTCCTGGTGGTCCGGGCGCGCTCCGTGGCCCCGGCGCGCGCGTCGAGGGCGGGAGCGCGGGGCCGGCTCGGTCCTCGTCGTCGGCGTCGTCCTGGCTCTCGTCGGCGTCGCGGTCGCCGGGCTGGTGCTCGCGGCCGTCGTCGCGGCGACGCACCGGGCGCGGGCGGCGGCCGACGCCTCCGCCCTGGCGGCGGCCGCGGCGCTGGTCCGCGGCGCCTCCCCGGGCACGGCCTGCGCGACGGCTGACGCCGTGGCCCGGGAGGACGCGGCGCGGATGACGGCGTGCCGCGCCGACCCCGGGTCCGGGCGGGTCGGGGTGCAGGTGGAGGTGGCGGTCCCGGGCGCGGGGTCGCGCTGGGGGCCGGCCCGGGCGCGTGCCCGCGCGGGACCGGCGGGCGCGGACCGTCAGGGGCGGACGCGGCCGTCCGTTGGCGCGCTGGCGCTCGTCCCGGCGGTGTGGCCGGTGGGGGTGTGGCCGGTGGGGGCGTGGCCGGCCGTGGTCGGCGTGTCGCGCTGGGTCGAGCGCAGTCGCTCGACCTCCTCGCGGCTGCGGCGCAGCTCGTGGCGCTGCGCGCGGCGGCGTCGGAATCCGGCGCCGGCGAGCCGGGTGCCGAGCCACGCGAGGACGACGGCGGCGGCGCCCGCGACGACGAGGGTCACCGGGAGCAGGCCGACCGACACGCCGGCGGCGCTGATCTCGACGCTCTGCGTGGACTGCGAGACGAGCAGGCCCAGCAGCACCCCACCGCCGACGCCGAGGATGAACAGGATGACCCCGATGGCGAACATGGCGACACCTCTCTCGTCGAGCCGTCCCCCGGGTGACGAGAGGTCGGCGCCCGGTCGGACGGTCCTGCCGGACCCGTCGTCCTCCCTGCCCGACGCGGAGCCCGCGGGGAAGGTGCCCCGCGGGGCGGGTGCCTCAAACCCGGTCGACGTCGCGACGAGGCAGCGGTGCCGGGTCGCCGAGGGCCCGGACCGTCACCTCGAGGAGCACCTGGGCCCCGTGGCGGTCCAGGGGGTCGTTCCCCCCGGCGCAGGAGGGGGACTGCACGCAGGACGGGCAGCCCTGCTCGCACAGGCACCGCGCGACGACGTCCCGTGCAGCCCCCAGCCAGGCCGGGCCGGCCTCGAACCCGCGTCGGGCGAAGCCCGCCCCGCCGGGCTGCGCGTCGTGGACGAGCACGGTGGGCCGCCCGGTGTCCGGGTGGCGGGCCGCCGACGTCGCCCCGACGTCCCAGCGGTCGCAGGTGGCGACGAGCGGCAGCAGGGCCGTGGCGAGGTGCTCGGCCGCGTGGACGGTCCCGGGCAGCCGCGCCGCGGCCACCCCGCGGCGGTCCAGCTCCGCCTCGTCGCACGACCACCACACCGCCGTGGTCGGCAGCCGGCGCTCGGGCAGGTCCAGCGGGTGCTCCCCGAGCACCTCGCCGGTGGACAGGACCCGCACGAAGGAGGTGACCCGGGTCCGGACCTCGACGGGGCCCGCACCCCAGGTCACCGGACCGCGCTCGCGCCGGTCCTGGCGGTCGCCGAGCTCGACGGCGCTGGCCACCCGGGCGCGCGTCGTCCAGCCGGGGTCCCCGGGCACGACGAGGGCGACGAGGTCGTCGAGGTCGAGCGCGGTGACGACGTACGTGCGCCCGCGGTGCTGGTAGACCGCGCCCGTGTGCACGAGGGTGAGCGCCCGGACCGGGTCGACGGTCCCCATGACCCGTCCCGAGCGGGCCTCGACGATGCGGACGGGGCTGCCGGTGCCGCGCAGCGACACCGCGGCGCCGTCGGGACCGACCTGCGGGGGGTACCAGCCGGTGGGTCGCCGCCGCAGGGTGCCGTCGGCGACGAGGTCGTCGAGGACCCGCGGGGTGGCCGGCCCGAACCAGCTCTCGTCCGCCTCGGTCACGGGCAGCTCGCGGGCGGCGGCGGCGAGGTGGGGGCCGAGCACGAAGGGGTTGTCGGGGTCGACGACGGCGGCCTCGACCGGGGCGTCGAGCACCGCCTCCGGGTGGTGCACGAGGTAGGCGTCGAGGGGGTCGTCGCCGGCGACGAGGACGGCGAGGGACTCCTCGCCGCCGCGGCCGGCGCGGCCGGTCTGCTGCCAGAAGGAGGTGCGGGTGCCCGGCCAGCCCGCGAGCACGACGGCGTCGAGCCCGCTGACGTCGACCCCCAGCTCGAGGGCGGTCGTCGCGGCCAGCCCGCGCAGCCGCCCGCTGCGCAGGTCCTGCTCGATCTCGCGCCGCTCCTCGGGCAGGTAGCCCCCGCGGTACGCGGCGACCCGGTCGGTGAGCGGGGAACCGTCGCGGTCGGCGGTGCGCAGCCGGTCCCGCGCCGCCGTCGCGAGGGCCTCGACCCCGCCGAGGGAGCGGGCGAAGGCCACCGTCTGCACCCCCTCGCCGACGAGACCGGCCAGCAGGTCCGCCGCCTCGGCGACGGCGCTGCGCCCACCGCCCGGCTCCCACAGGGCGTACGTCGCCGCGCCCCGCGGCGACCCGTCCGCGGTCACCTCGCGCACGGCCGAGCCGACCAGCCGCCCCGCGTGCCGGCCCGGCTCGGCCACGGTGGCCGAGGCGAGGACGAACGTGGGGCTCGAGCGGTAGCGGGCGGCGACCCGGCGCAGGCGGCGCAGCACGTGGGCCAGGTGCGCCCCGAAGACCCCGCGGTAGACGTGGCACTCGTCGACGACGACGTAGCGCAGCGCCCGCAGGAAGGACGCCCAGTGCTCGTGGCCCGGCAGCAGCGTGTGGTGCAGCAGGTCCGGGTTGGTCAGGACGTACGCGCCGTGGTCGCGCACCCAGCGCCGCTCCTCCGGCGGGGTGTCGCCGTCGACGGCGACGGCTCGCAGCCCCGGCAGGGCCCACCGCTCGATGCGGGACAGCTGGTCGTGGGCCAGCGCCTTGGTCGGGGCGAGGTAGAGCGCCGTCGCGCCCCGTCCGGTCGGGGCGGTGGTGCCGTCGAGCACCTCGGTGAGGGCGGGCAGCAGGTAGCCCAGCGACTTGCCCGAGGCGGTGCCGGTGGACAGCACGACGTGCTCCCCGCCGCGCGCGGCCTCCGCGGCCTCGAGCTGGTGGGTCCACAGCCGGTCGACCCCCTCGCCCGCGAGGGCCCCGACCAGCGCCGGGTGCACCCACCCGGGCAGCGGGGCGGTGCTCCCGGGGCGGGCCGGGCGGCGTCGTACGTGCGTGATGCGGTCGGGGTCGCCCTCCCCCGCCAGACGGGTCAGCAGCTCCTGCGGGGACCGGGACGGTCCTGCGCCGGGGACGGACGAGGTGGGGCGGGTCATCGCGATCACCGTACGTCGCCCCACCGTCACCGAGTAGGGTTCCGGGAGCCGCACGGGGTAGGGCGTGCGCGAAGGGCGAAGGACTCACCACCACCATGGATCTCGACATCACGACGTCGCAGCGCGACGCCCGGACGGTTGTCCATGTCGCGGGGGAGATCGACGTCTACACGGTGCCCGCGCTGCGCGAGCGTCTCGACGCGGAGATCGAGCGGGGCCACCACCACCTCGTCGTCGACCTCGGCGGGGTCACCTTCATGGACTCGACCGGTCTCGGCGTGCTCGTCGGGCGCCTCAAGGTCATCCGCGGCGTCGGCGGCACGATGTCGCTGGTCAGCGCCAACGACCGGGTGCTCAAGGTCTTCGCCATCACCGGCCTCGACAAGGTCTTCGAGATCCACCGCTCCGTCGACGAGGCCGTCACCGACGAGTGATGTCGGTCACCATCTGATTTGATGGGGCCGCGTGGTGACGCACAGGTAACGTCACCCGCGACCTGACACCTCGACTCGGCCGAGCCAACGCGCCCCCCGAGGTGGTCTCGCACCTCGAGGAGGACGTTTCGCATGCCCCTGATCGCCCCTACCGCCACCGTGGCGCTGGGCGGCAAGGACCTCACCCTGGTCTACGTCGTCCTCGCCATCGCCGTGGTCTCCCTGGTCTTCGGACTCATGTTCCGACGTCAGGTGCTGGCCTTCGACCAGGGCACCGAGAACATGCGCAGCATCGGTGGCGCCGTCGAGGAGGGCGCGCAGGCCTACCTGCGCCGCCAGTTCTCGACGCTGTCGTGGTTCGTCGTCATCGTCTTCGGCCTGCTCTTCCTGCTGCCGGCCGACACCCTCGGGATCAAGGTCGGCCGCTCGGTCTTCTTCGTCGTCGGTGCGCTGTTCTCGGCCGCCATCGGCTACCTCGGCATGTCGCTCGCGGTCAAGGCCAACACCCGCGTCGCCGCGGCGGCCCGCCTCGGTGACCGCGACACCGGCATGAAGATCGCCTTCCGCACCGGCGGCACCGTGGGCATGGCCACCGTCGGCCTCGGTCTGCTCGGCGCCGCCGTCGTCGTGCTCCTCTACAAGGGCGACGCCCCCAAGGTCCTCGAGGGCTTCGGCTTCGGGGCCGCGCTGCTGGCGATGTTCATGCGCGTCGGCGGTGGCATCTTCACCAAGGCCGCCGACGTCGGCGCCGACCTCGTCGGCAAGGTCGAGGCGGGCATCCCCGAGGACGACCCGCGCAACGCCGCGACGATCGCCGACAACGTCGGCGACAACGTCGGTGACTGCGCCGGCATGGCCGCCGACCTCTTCGAGTCGTACGCCGTCATGCTCGTCGCCGCGCTCATCCTCGGCTCCGCCGCCCTCGGCGACCAGGGCCTGGTGTTCCCGCTGCTCATCCCGGCCATCGGCGCCGTGACCGCGATCATCGGCGTCTTCATCACGCGAGTGCGGCCCGGTCAGAACGCGCTGACCGCGATCAACAACGGCTTCTACATCTCGGCCGGCATCGCGGCGATCCTGTCGGTCGCCGCCGTGTTCCTCTACCTGCCGGCGTCGCTGGCGGCCAAGGGCGACTCGGCCACCGGCCAGGTGGCCCAGGCCGCCGTGGACGGGCTGCGCATCCGCGCCTCGCTGGCGGTCCTGCTGGGCATCGTCCTGGCCGGCGTCATCCTCTGGCTGACCGGCTACTTCACCGGCACGGACAAGCGCCCCACGATGGACGTCGCCCGCACGACCCGCACCGGGGCCGCGACCGTCGTCCTGTCGGGCATCGGCGTCGGCTTCGAGTCGGCCGTCTACACCGCGGTCATCATCGGCGCGGCCGTCTACGGCGCCTACCTGCTCGGCGCCGGCATCGTCACCCTGTCGCTGTTCTTCATCGCCGTCGCGGGCACCGGACTGCTGACCACCGTCGGCGTCATCGTCGCGATGGACACCTTCGGCCCGGTCTCGGACAACGCGCAGGGCATCGCCGAGATGTCCGGTGACGTCGACGGCGAGGGCGCGCAGATCCTCACCGACCTCGACGCCGTCGGTAACACGACGAAGGCCATCACCAAGGGCATCGCCATCGCCACCGCGGTGCTCGCCGCGACGGCCCTGTTCGGCTCGTTCACCGACGCCTGGCAGAACGCGGTCCAGCCGATCGTGACCGCGAAGCAGAACGCGCTGAACGCCGCCATCCAGGCCGGGCAGCTGACCCAGCAGACGGCGCAGGCGCAGTACACGACCTTCACCGACCAGCTGTCGCGGCTCGTCGACCTGCAGATCTCGACGCCGAGCGTCCTCGTCGGCCTCATCATCGGGGCGGCCGTCGTCTTCCTCTTCTCCGGCCTGGCCATCAACGCGGTGACCCGCGCCGCCGGCGCCATCGTCTTCGAGGTGCGCCGCCAGTTCCGCGAGCACCCCGGGATCATGGACTACACGGAGAAGCCGGAGTACGGCCGCGTCGTCGACATCTGCACCCGCGACTCGCTCCGCGAGCTCGCCACCCCCGGCCTGCTCGCCGCACTGACCCCGATCGTCGTCGGCTTCGGCCTGGGGATCGGCTCGCTCGCCGGCTTCCTCGGTGGGGCCATCGGCACGGGCGCGCTCATGGCCGTCTTCCTGGCCAACTCGGGCGGCTCGTGGGACAACGCGAAGAAGATCGTCGAGGACGGCCACCACGGCGGCAAGGGCTCCGACGCCCACGCGGCCGCGGTCATCGGCGACACCGTCGGCGATCCCTTCAAGGACACCGCCGGGCCGGCCATCAACCCGCTCATCAAGGTGATGAACCTCGTGTCGGTGCTCATCGCCCCGGCCATCGTCACCCTGTCGATCGGCGACGGAGCCAAGCCCGTCGTCCGCTACGGCATCGCCCTCGTCGCGCTCGTCATCCTCGTCGCGGCCGTGGCCGTCTCGAAGTCGCGCGACATCGCGGTGGGCGGCGACGAGGACGAGGAGCCGGCCGACTTCGAGCAGCCGTCGGTCGACCCGGCCGGCGCGCACGACCCGCTGGCGGGCGAGCACGAGGGCGTCCGCGAGGACGTCGGTCCCCGGGTCTGACCCGCTCGCGCGACCCCCGCACGACCCCCGCACGACCCCGGCGCCCGCGCCTCCCACCCGGGAGGCGCGGGCGCCGTCGTGCGTAGGGTTGGCGCCATGCCCGTCCCGTCGTCCGGTGTGCCCGTCGACCCGCAGGAGGCGCCCGACCTGGTGGCCGCGCTGCGGGCCGACCTCGAGGGGGCGTCGTACACCGTCGACGGGGTGGCGGCCCTGCTGGGACCGGTCGCGTCGGCCGCCCTGCACCGCGACCAGCCGCTGCCCGCCGACCTGGCGACCAGGGCCTCGGACGAGCCGGCGGCGACGCTCGTGCGGCTCTTCGCCCTCGGCCACCCGGCCACGCGCGCTGCCCTCGACGCGGCGCTGCCCTCCGTCCGCACCGACGGCCTGCGGGCGCTGGGGCTGGCCGAGGCGAGCGGCGACGAGGTGCGCGCGACGTGCGACCTGCGCCCGTACGGCGACGAGGCGCACGAGTGGTGGGTCGCCTCCGACCTGTCCGAGCTGTCGACCGGCGCCCCGCTGCGTCCCGACCACGTCCTCGGCATCGGCGGCGCCTCGACGACGCTCGCCCAGTGGACGATCCGGCGCCCCGCCGCCCGCGCCCTCGACCTCGGCACCGGCTGCGGGGTCCAGTCGCTGCACCTGGGCGCCCACGCGGGGCACGTCGTGGCCACCGACCTCAGCGCGCGGGCGCTGGGCTACGCCCGCTTCAACGCCGCCCTCGCCGGGCTCGGCGCCGACCGCCTCGAGCTGCGCCAGGGCAGCCTCTTCGACCCCGTGGCGGGGGAGCGCTTCGACCTCGTCGTGAGCAACCCGCCGTTCGTCATCACCCCACGCCGTGACGGGGTCCCGCTGTACGAGTACCGCGACGGCGGGCTCGTCGGCGACGGCGTCGTCGAGGCGCTCGTGCGCGGAGTCGCGGCCCACTTGGAGCCCGGTGGGGTCGCGCAGCTGCTCGGCAACTGGGAGGTCCGCCCCGGCGGCTCGTGGCGCGAGCGCTGGCAGGAGTGGCTGGAGGGGACCGGGCTCGACGCCTGGGTGGTCCAGCGCGAGGAGCAGGACCCCGCCGAGTACGCCGAGCTCTGGGCCCGCGACGGTGGGGCCCGACCGGGGGTGGCCGGCTTCGAGGAGCTCTACGCGGCCTGGCTGGAGGACTTCGCCGCCCGCGACGTCGAGCGGATCGGCTTCGGCGTCGTCACCGTCCAGCGCCCGGCGACCGAGCGGGCACCGTGGCACGACCTCGTCGAGGTGCCGGGCCCGGTGGCCCGGACCCTCGGGGGCACCGTCGACGCCGGTCTGCGGGCGCGGACCCGGCTCGCCGAGCTCGGTGACGCGGGGCTGCTCGACACCGCCTGGCGGGTGGCCGAGGACGTCACCCAGGAGAGCCACGCCCGGTTCGGCGAGCAGGACCCGACGGTCGTCCTCGTCCGGCAGGGCGGGGGCCTGCGCCGGACCGTCCGCCTCGACACGGTGACCGCCGGGCTGCTGTCGGTCTGCGACGGCGACCTGACCGCCCGCGCGGCGCTGGTCGCCATCGCCGCGCTGCTCGAGCGCGACACCGACGCGACCGTCGAGGCCGCCCTGCCCGTCCTGCGCGACCTCGTCTCCGACGGCCTCCTCCTCCCCGGCTGAGGGACGACTCCTTGCTCCGGATGTGCCTGGATCCGGCGCCGGAGCGGCACATCCGGGCACATCCGGAGCAAGAAGTCGTCCTGGCTCTCCTCGTCCACCGCGCCTTGCCGGGCGGTAGCGTCGCGGCATGGGCTCGGGGGAGACGCCGTACGGCGACGCGCACGTGACCGGTGCGAGCGGGCAGGACGAGGAGCTGCGGCAGGCGCTCAAGCGCCTCGTGCGCCAGCTCGTCCACGAGCCCGACGACGAGGCGGACGGTCCGGGCGAGCGGCTGCTCGACCTGCTCGAGGCGCACCTGGGGCAGCGGCCCGACGAGCTGCCGGTCGTCCACGAGGACGTGCCGGAGTACCGCCTGGTCGACGCCGACCTGGCCATGTCGGTCATCGCGGAGCGGGACCCCGGCCACCGGCTGGTCGGCTTCGGCGGCGGGCAGCAGCGCCACCACATGACGTTCGGCGACCAGATCCAGGCGGCCCGGCACCAGGGCGGGTTCGGGCTGGGCCTCGTCGCCCAGCCGGACTTCGTCGACCGGGCCACCGGGCCGGGTCCGGAGGATCGTCGTCACGTCGTGTCGCTCGGGCTGTGGCTGGTGCAGCACGACGGCGCGCCGGTGGCGGTGCGCCAGCAGTCGGCGGCGCCGCAGTACGGCCGGCCGTCCGGGGCCGTCGAGGTCGTCGCGACGAGCCGCGACCGGGCCGAGGCCTTCGTCGCCGAGCTGCGCTCGCTCATGGACGAGCACAGCGTCTTCGGCGGGCAGGTCGTCTCGTTCTCCGGCGACCCCTACGGCAACGAGCTGGCCGGCGTGACCTTCCTCGAGCGGCCCCGGCTGACGCCCGACCAGGTCGTCCTGCCCGAGGGCCTTCTCCAGCGGCTCGACGAGCACGTCCTCGGCGCCGCGGCGCACCGCGACGTCCTGCTCGCCCACGGCCAGCACCTCAAGCGCGGCGTCCTGCTCTACGGGCCGCCCGGCACCGGCAAGACGCACACGGTGCGCTACCTGCTGGGGGCGAGCCCGGGGACGACGGCGGTGCTGCTGGCGGGGATGTCGCTGCGGCTCGTGTCGTTCGCGACCCGGATCGCCCGCGCGCACCAGCCGGCGCTCGTCGTCCTCGAGGACGTCGACCTCGTCGCGGAGGACCGCTCCTTCGGGCACGGCGCCCAGCCGCTGCTGTTCGAGGTCCTCGACGCGCTCGACGGCCTCGACGGCGACGCCGACGTCACCTTCGTCCTCACCACGAACCGCGTCGCCGACCTCGAGCGCGCCCTCAGCCAGCGCCCCGGCCGGGTCGACCTCGCCGCCGAGATCCCGCTGCCCGACGAGGAGGGTCGACGCCGGCTGCTGGGTCTCTACGCGCACGGGATGTTCGGCGAGGAGGCGATGGCGGGCGTCGCCGCGACCACCGCGGGGACGACGGCCTCGTTCGCCAAGGAGCTCGTGCGCCGCGCCGTCCTGCACGCCGCGACCCGCGGCGAGGAGCCGGGCGACGGCCACCTGGTCGCGGCCGCCGCGGAGCTGATGTCCGACGGCCAGGCGCTCACCCGCAGCCTGCTCGGCGCCGGGGGACCGGACGGCGGCCCCGGTGGGCCGGGTCCCGACGCCGGCCAGGGCGGCCCCGGCGGCGGGTGGTTCGCCTACTCCCCGCTGGTTCCCCGGCCGCACTGACGGGCGACTCCTTGCTCCGGATGTGCCCGAATCCGCACCTGCAGCAGCTGTTTCGGGCACATCCGGAGCAAGAGGACGTCCGGGGTCGTCAGGTCAGGCGCAGCCGCCGCCCGTGCAGCCGCTCGTACGCCGGCCGGCACGCCCGAGCGACGGCGGCGTCGTGCGGGTCGAGGTCGACCTCGCGCGGCCGGTACGGCGCGAAGCCGGTCGAGGCCCACACGGCGTCGTACCAGTGCGGGGCCCAGACCCCGTCGGAGTCGCGCGGCCCCGCGGGCCAGGCGAGCATCCGGTCGGTGAACGGGATCCCGAGCCAGTCGCACAGCCACCGCAGGTGACCTTCCGGGTCGCGCAGGACGTCGGCCGCGTCGAGCACCGGCGGCTCCTGGCCGACGGCCTCGAGCACGTCGAGCAGCGTCACCTGCTGCAGCAGCCCGATGTCCTCCGGCTCACAGGCTTCCCGGGATCTCACGTACGACGACACGACCTCCGAAGGGTCGCGGACCAGCAGCACGTTGCGGAAGTCGCCCACCCAGGTCAGGTCCTGGTCCGGGGCCAGGTGGTGGGTCATGTGCTTGGCGTAGTGCACCGTCCGACCCGGCGGCAGCGGCGCGCGCAGGCCCCCCACGACCGCGCCGACGTCGGTCGGCTGGGAGGCGATCACCTCGTCGCGGGCCGGGTGGTCGAGCCCGGTGCGGGCCAGGTACGCCGCGTAGAACGGCTCGTCGACGACGATGGTGTCGGGCCGGTTCTCCCAGGCCCGCATCATCGCCGTCGAGATGTTCCGAGGCCCGCTCCACATGGCGACCCGGACGGTCACGACGCCCCCACCCCCGCCGGGACGGTGCGGCCCGCGACGTCGGCCTCGACGTGCTCGGCGTAGAGCCGCTGCAGCCGCTCGACGACCGGGCCACGCGCACCGGTGCCGATCGTGCGACCGTCGACCGTGCGCACCGGCACCACCCCGGCGAAGGTCCCCGTGACGAAGGCCTCGCTCGCCGAGTAGACGTCGGTGAGGCTGAAGGTCGTCTCCCGGGAAGGGATGTCGTTGTTCCGGCAGACGTCGAGCACGTTGCCGCGAGTGATCCCGCCGAGGCAGAAGCGCCCGTCCGACGTCCACACCTCACCGTCCGGGGTGACGATGAAGAAGTGCGTCGAGTTGCACGTCGCGACGAAGCCCTGCGGGTCGAGCATGAGCGCCTCGTCGGCCCCGGCGGTGTAGGCCTGGATGCACGCCTGGATGTCGTTGAGCTTGCTGTGCGCGTTGAGCTTCGGGTCGAGCGTGTCCGGGGTCGCGCGCCGCACGTGCGTCGTGAAGAGCGTGATTCCGTCGGTCACCGTGCTCGGCATCGGCTCCTTGTGCTCGGCGATGATGACGACGGTCGGCGGCCCGACGGTGACCCGCGGGTCCTGGTAGGGCGTCGACTTCACCCCGCGGGTGACCATGAGCCGGATGTGCACGCCGTCGTGCATGTCGTTGGCCGCGAGGGTCTCGTAGAGCGCGCGGGTCAGCTCCTCCCGGGTCGTCCGCAGGTCCATCATGATCGCCTGCGCGCCCTGCCAGAGGCGGTCCAGATGGGTCTCGAGGAAGGCCGGGTGCCCGTGGTGGACCCGCAGCCCCTCCCACACGCCGTCGCCGAGGACGAAGCCGGAGTCGAAGACGGAGACGACCGCCTGCGCCCGCGGCTTCAGCTCGCCGTTGACCCAGATGAGGATGTCGTCGTTGCGGGGGTCGTTGCCGTGGTCGTGGGTCCCGTGCGCCATGGCGCCGACCCTAGACGGCGCGGCCGGAAACCGGCTGGCCCGTCCCGCCCGCCGCTGGCAGGGTGTCGCCCCGTGCCGCGCATCCACGACGACGAGGTCGACACGGACGAGCCCGTCGTCCGGGCGCTGCTGCGCGCGCAGACCCCCGCCTGGGCCGACCGCGCGCTCATCCCGGTGGGGGACACCGGTACCGACCATGCCGTCCGCCGGCTCGGCGACGACCTGCTCGTCCGGGTCCCGCGCACCGACCGGGCGGCCGACAGCCTGCGCGAGGAGGTCGGTCACCTGCGGCGGGTCGACGGCCGGCTCCCGGTGGCCGTCCCCGGGCTGGTCCACCTCGGGCGACCCGGGCCGTCGTACCCGTTCGCCTGGGCCGTCCTGCACTGGCTCGAGGGCGAGGACGCGTGGGCGGCGCGCGCCGTCCTCGAGGAGCCGCCCAGCGCGGACCGGCTGGCCCGCGACCTCGCCGGCGTGGTGACCGCGCTGCGGTCGCTGCCCACGGACGGCGTACGGCGCCGAGGCCACGGCCGGCGCGGCGGCCCGCTCGAGGGTGTGCTGGAGCGCATCCACCTGTGGCTGGGCGGGGCCGAGGGCCCGCTGCCGCCCTCGGTCGACGCGGCCGCGGTCCGCGAGGTGGTCGCCGCGGCGACGGCCGTGACCGACGCGGCGCCGTACGACGACGCGCGGCACCCGCCCGTCCTCAGCCACGGAGACCTCATCCCGGGCAACCTCCTGGTCCGGGACGGGCGGCTCAGCGCCGTCATCGACTGGGGTTATCTCAGCGCGGCCGACCCGGCGCTCGACCTCGTCCCCGCCTGGGCCGTCGTCGCCCCGTCGGCGCGCCCGCGCTTCCGCGAGCTCGTCGGTGCGGACGACGCGACCTGGGAGCGGGCGCGGCTCAACGCCCTCGAGCAGGCCCTCGGCGCCATCGCCTACTACACCCCGCGCGGCCACCCGCTGGCCGACGTCATGACCCGCACGCTCGGACGGATCCTCGCCGACCGGGGCTAGCGTCCGGTGGGTGACCACGGCACCCGACGACTTCCTCGCCCTCCACGTCCCCGGCCGGCCGCTGCTCCTGCCCAACCCGTGGGACCTCGGCTCGGCGCGGCTGCTCGTCGGCCTCGGCGCCCGGGCCCTCGGGACCACGAGCGCGGGGCTCGCCGGCGCGGGTGGGCGTCCTGACGGCCAGGTCGGCCGGGACGAGGCCCTCGCCCACGCCGCCGCGGTGGCGGCGGCCGTGCCCGTCCCGGTCTCGGCCGACCTCGAGAACGGCTACGCCGACGACCCCGACGGCGTCGCCGCCACCGTCGCCCTCGCCGCGCAGGCGGGGCTCGCCGGCTGCTCGGTCGAGGACTGGGACCCCGTGCGCGAGCAGCCCTACCCGCTCGAGCACGCGGTCGAGCGGGTCGCCGCGGCGGCCGCCACGGCACGCCGTACGGGGGTCGTCCTCACCGCCCGCGCGGACGCCGGCTTCCACGGTTCCACCGACCTCGACGACGCCGTACGGCGCCTCGTCGCCTTCGCCGAGGCGGGCGCCCCGGTCGTCTACGCGCCGGGCCACCAGTCCGCCTCGGCGGTCCGCACCCTCGCCGGGGCCGTCGCCCCCACCGGCGCACGGCTCAACGTCATCGCCCTGCCCGGCACGCCGGCGGTGGCCGAGCTCGCGGCGTCCGGCGTCGCCCGCGTCTCGACCGGTTCCGGGCTCTACTGGGCGGCGATGGGTGGCCTCGTCGGGGCCGCTCGCGAGCTGCTGGAGCAGGGGACCTACGGCTTCTGGCAGGAGGCGGCCACCGGCCGGGCCGAGGGTGGGCGCGCGTTCGCGGACTCGTGACAAACCTCGTTGACCCTCACCCGGGGTGAGGGCGCAAGGTAGGGGTGGACGGCCACGCCGCCCGATCGTCGTCCTGCCCGAAAGGCCCCCTGCATGCTCGTCCGGCTCGTCCGACGCCACGTGGCGCCGTACCGCTCCACCCTGCTCGTCGTCGTCGTGCTCCAGCTCGTCGGCACGATCGCCTCGCTCTACCTGCCCTCGCTCAACGCCGACATCATCGACAACGGCGTGGCCCGCGGCGACACGGGCTACATCTTCCGGATCGGCGGCTGGATGCTCGGCGTCAGCATCCTGCAGATCCTCGCGACCGTCCTCGCCGCCTACCTGTCGGCGCGCACCGCGATGAGCGTCGGTCGCGACCTGCGCGGCGCGATCTTCCACCGGGTCGTCGGCTTCTCCGCCCAGGAGGTCAGCGGCTTCGGCGCCCCGACCCTCATCTCGCGCAACACCAACGACGTGACCCAGGTCCAGATGGTCCTCTTCATGGCGCTGGCCTTCATGGTGTCGGCGCCGATCATGATGGTCGGTGGCATCGTCATGGCGCTGCGCGAGGACGTCGGCCTGTCGTGGCTCGTCGCCGTCGCGGTGCCGCTGCTCGGCGTGGCCGTGGGCGCCGTCGTCTCGCGCATGCTGCCGCAGTTCCGCTCGATGCAGAAGTCGATCGACTCGGTCAACCGGATCCTGCGCGAGCAGATCACCGGCATCCGCGTCGTGCGGGCCTTCGTCCGCGAGGACCTCGAGACCGAGCGCTTCGGCGACGCCAACCGCACCCTCACCCGCACGGCCCTCGCGGTGGGCCGGCTGCAGGCGCTCGTCTTCCCGATCGTCATGATCATCCTCAACCTGTCCTCGGTCGGGGTGCTGTGGTTCGGCGCCGGCCGGGTCGACAGCGGGGACATGCAGATCGGGCAGCTCACCGCCTTCATGAGCTACCTCATCCAGATCCTCATGTCGGTGATGATGGCGACCTTCATGTCGATGATGATCCCGCGCGCCGCGGTCTCGGCCGACCGCATCGGCGAGGTCCTCGGCACCGACTCGTCCGTCGCCGAGGCGCCGGGCGCGCGCACCGAGCTGCGCGGCGGGATGACGGTGGAGCTCGACCACGTCGACTTCCACTACCCGGGCGCGGAGGTCCCCGTCCTGCGCGACGTCAGCCTCCGCGCCGAGCCCGGCCGCACCACCGCGGTCATCGGCTCGACCGGCGCGGGCAAGACGACGCTCGTCGGTCTGGTCCCGCGCCTCTTCGACGTCACCGGCGGCGCCGTCCGCGTAGGCGGCGTCGACATCCGTGAGCTCGAGCTCGACACGCTGTGGTCGCAGATCGGGCTCGTCCCGCAGAAGCCCTACCTCTTCACCGGCACCGTCGCGAGCAACCTGCGCTACGGCAACCCCGAGGCGACCGACGACGAGCTCTGGGAGGCGCTGCGGATCGCGCAGGCCGAGGACTTCGTCCGCGAGATGCCCGAGCAGCTGGAGGCCCCGATCGCCCAGGGCGGCACCAACGTCTCCGGCGGCCAGCGCCAGCGCCTGGCCATCGCCAGAGCGCTGGTACGACGCCCCGGCGTCTACCTCTTCGACGACAGCTTCTCCGCGCTCGACCTGCGCACCGACGCCCGCCTCCGTTCCGCGCTGCGGCCGGTCACCCGCGACGCGACGGTCATCGTCGTCGCCCAGCGCGTGTCGACCATCGTCGACGCCGACCACATCGTCGTCCTCGACGACGGCGTGGTCGTCGGTCAGGGCACCCACGACGAGCTGCTCGAGCACTGCCCGACGTACCAGGAGATCGTGCTGTCCCAGCGCGCCGCGAGCGAGGAGGTGGTCGCGTGAGCGAGGCGGAGGGCGTCAAGAGCGCCGAGGAGAAGGCCGCCGAGGCGCGCCGCGGACCGACCCGCGCCGCCGGCGCGAACCGCGGCCCGATGGGCATGGCCATGGGCGGCGAGAAGTCGAAGGACTTCGTCCCGTCGGCCAAGCGGCTGCTCGGGCGGCTCCGTCCCCAGCGGGCCACCGTCCTCCTCGTCGTCGTCATGTCGGTCGTCAGCGTCGTGCTCAGCGCGCTCGGCCCGCGCATCCTCGGCAACGCGACCGACCTGATCTTCGCCGGCTACTTCGGCAAGCGGCTGCCGTCCGGGGTCAGCAAGGACCAGGTCATGGAGCAGCTGCGCGGGCAGGGTCAGGGGCAGCTCGCGGACCTCATCTCGGGAATCGACCTCGTGCCGGGTCGCGGCATCGACTTCACCGCCCTGCGCGACGTCCTGCTCCTCGTCATCGGCCTGTACGTCGTCTCGGCGCTCGTCCAGTGGGTCGCCGGCCGCCTGCTCGCCCGCGCCGTCACGACGGTCGTCTACGACCTGCGCGCCCAGGTCGAGGCCAAGCTCAACCGCCTCCCGCTGCCGTACTTCGACGGCCAGCCCCGAGGCGAGCTGCTGAGCCGCGTCACCAACGACGTCGACAACGTCCAGCAGTCGCTGCAGCAGACGCTCAGCCAGCTGCTCACCTCGCTGCTCACCGTCGTCGCGATGCTCGCGATGATGTTCTCGATCTCGTGGATGCTGGCGCTCATCGCCCTCGTGACCATCCCGATCTCGATGCTCGTCACCACCTTGATCGCCAAGCGCTCGCAGAAGCTGTTCGTCGCCCAGTGGGGCCACACCGGCGCGCTCAACGGGATCGTCGAGGAGACCTTCACCGGGCACGGTCTGGTCAAGGTCTTCGGCCGCCAGAAGGAGGCCCAGGCGGCGTTCGACCGGAAGAACGACGAGCTCTACCAGGCGGCCTTCGGCGCGCAGTTCATCAGCGGCATCATCATGCCCGCGATGATGTTCATCGGGAACCTCAACTACGTCGTCATCGCCGTCGTCGGGGGCCTGCGCGTGGCGAGCGGCGGGATGACCCTCGGCGAGGTTCAGGCGTTCATCCAGTACTCGCGCCAGTTCACCCAGCCGCTCACCCAGGTCGCGTCGATGGCCAACCTGCTCCAGTCCGGCGTCGCATCGGCGGAGCGCGTCTTCGAGATCCTCGACGCCGACGAGCAGGTGCCCGACTCGACGACGGAGCCGGTGACCCGCGCGAGCGGCCGCGTCGCCTTCGAGGACGTGTCGTTCTCCTACGTGCCCGACCGCCCGCTCATCGAGCACCTCGACCTCCGCGTCGAGCCCGGCCAGACCGTCGCCATCGTCGGCCCGACCGGCGCCGGCAAGACGACGCTGGTCAACCTCGTCATGCGGTTCTACGAGCTGCAGGGCGGGCGGATCACCCTCGACGGCGTCGACATCACGCGGATGTCGCGCCACGACCTGCGGTCGCGGATCGGCATGGTGCTGCAGGACACCTGGCTCTTCGCCGGCACCATCCGCGACAACATCCTCTACGCGCGCCCCGACGCGACCGAGGACGAGATGCTCGAGGCGGCCAGGGCGACGTACGTCGACCGCTTCGTCCATTCGCTGCCCGACGGCTACGACACCGTCCTCGACTCCGAGGCCGGCAACATCAGCGCCGGCGAGAAGCAGCTCGTCACCATCGCCCGCGCGTTCCTCGCCCGGCCCGACCTGCTCATCCTCGACGAGGCGACGAGCTCGGTCGACACCCGCACCGAGCTGCTCGTGCAGCAGGCCATGCGGGCGCTGCGCAGCGACCGGACGAGCTTCGTCATCGCGCACCGCCTCTCGACGATCCGCGACGCCGACGTCATCCTCGTCATGGAGGACGGCCGCATCGTCGAGCAGGGCACGCACGACGACCTGCTCGCGCGCGACGGCGCCTACGCGCGGCTGTACACCGCGCAGTTCGCCGGCGCGGCGGCCGAGGTCGACCCGGGTGCCGAGGCGGGCCCAGTCCTCGCCGGCGCCCGGATGGCCCCGCGCCCGTCCGCGTGACGCGCGAGGGGCCGCTCAGCCGAGCGGCTCCTCGCGCAGCGCGGCGAGGTCGGTGACGACCGGCAGCAGCCGCACGTCGGCGTACGGCGTCGCCTGGTCGCCGTGGTGCGCGCCCGCCGGGTCGCCGTCGGCGCCGAGCGGGACGACCCACCCGCTGCGCGCGACGTCGGCGAGGTCCCAGGCGTACCGCGCGACCGAGCCGCGGTAGGCGACCTCGCTGTACGGCGTCCACGACCCCTCGCAGCACACCGTCTCGACGTCGCCGCGCAGCCCGGGCCGCGGCACGCCCGGGGCCTCGAGCCCGTCGACCGCGTCGAAGGCGTGGGCCGGCGACAGCGTGTGCACCTCGCCCCAGGGCCGCAGCGGGCCCTCGGCCGCCGCGTCCTCCAGCGCCGCCGTGGCGAGCGCCGGGAGGTCGAGGCCGAAGGGCGCCGGCCCCGCCGCGTCGGACAGGAGCGACCCGAGCCCGAGCGCGACCTGGTGCGGCAGGTCGTGCACCGCCGCGAGCGGCGCCGGCAGGTCGACCGGCTCGCGCAGGGCGGCGAAGACCGGCTCGTCGGCGACCCGGCGCGCGAAGGCCGCCCGCCACCGGGCGAACGCGGTCACCCCGGTGGACCCCACCGACGCCTCGCCGTCCCACGACAGCACGGCGGCGCGCAGCTCCCGCCCCGCGTCCGACAGCCCGGCGTCGTCGAGCGAGGACAGGAACGCGACGACACTCCCGTGCACCCCGACGCGCACGTCCGCGTGCAGCGCTGCCATGTCCTCGACGTCGAGCCCGGTCCTCCCGTCCATCAGCTCGCGCAGCCGGCCCGCCCGGTGCGGCGACGCGAAGGCCGTCCCGACGAGGTCGCTCTCGGCGCCGCGTCGCTCGTTGGCGGTGACGACGACGCCGTCGGGCGCGACGTCGTACCGCGCGCCGTCGAGCCAGCCGGTCCACTCGTGACCGGCCTCCCAGGCCGGCACCGGTCCGCGGCGGTTGCGGTCGTCGCGCAGCGGCACCCGCCCGACGAGCGCGTAGCGGACCGCGCCCGCGCGGTCGGCGACGACGAGGTTGTTGACCGGCTCGACCCAGTGCCCCAGGGCCGCCTCGACGTCGGCGACGGACCGCGCCCGCAGCAGCGGCAGCAGCGCGTCGAACCCGAGCTCGCCCACGACGTCCGACGCCGCCCGCAGCGACAGCGCCCCACCCGAGCCGCCGACCTCCCCGTGGAAGACCGGTCCACGCGCGGTCCGCACGACCTCGACCTGGACGGGCTCGCCGGCCGCGACCGACACCGTCTCGCGGTGCGCCGTCGCCGGCTCCCACCCGCGCGGCCCGCGCGCCTCGACCCCGCCGTCAGCGGTCCGGCGCAGCTCCTCGCGGAACGCGTCCTGGTAGTCCGCCTGCCCGTTGGTGATCGCCCACGCCACCTCGCCGGCGTGGGCGAAGTGCTGCACCCCCGGCACCCCCGCGAAGGAGAAGCCGACGACGTCGAAGGGATCCGCCGGGTCCTCGTTGCGCAGCCGCACCTGCAGGTACGGCCCCGGCGACGCGTGGTCCCGGTGCGGGTCGCCGGCGACGAGCGGCAGCCCCGACGCCGTCCGCTCCCCACCGACCGCCCACGCGTTCGACCCGCTCGGGCTCGGTCCCTCGCTCGAGAGCAGCCGCGCGTCGTCGCCGAGCACCTCGCGCAGCCGCGCGGACCACAGCTTGCCGGGCAGCCGGGCGAAGAGCAGGTGCTGGACGAGGAAGGTCTCCAGCGGCGTCCACGGCTCCCACCGCCCCGGCGTCGCCCCGAGCGCGACCAGCTCGGCGGCGTCGGACCGCAGGCCCGCGTTGACCCCCTCGACGTACGACGCCAGCGCCGCGCGGGTGTCCTCGCGCAGGGCGTCGTACGCCCGCCGGGCCTGCTCGACGACGCCCGCCCGGCGGGCGAGGACGTCGGCGGCGAGGACCGAGCCGCCGCGGCCGGGGCCGAGCAGCTCGGCGAGGGTGCCGCTCGCCCGCCGCCGCAGGTGCTCCAGCTGCCAGGTGCGGTCGTGCGCGGTCACCCACCCCTGCGCGCGCAGCAGGTCGGGCAGGGAGGCGGCGACGAGGTGCGGCACGCCGTACGCGTCGCGGAGCAGGCGGGCCATCCGGCCACCCTAGGTGCGCCGCGCAACCGGCGCGGGTCACGATGCCGTCGCGGTGCCGGACGAGGTCTTCCCTCCGGGCCCGCCAGGCCCGACAATCCCCCCAGGCTCCAGTGTCGGAGGGGGACGGGCCGTGCTCGGATGGACCACCACGGTGGCGGCGGCGGCAGCCGTGCTCGCCATCCCGCTGCTCGTCGTCACGGGCACCAGCAGCCTGCTCACCGGTCGGGCGGACGGCCGTCCGCGAGCCCGGCTCGGGACGGACGCGCGGCGGCTGCTGCGGCTCACCGCCTCGGTCCTCGTCGTCGCCGGGGTCGCCGGAGTCGGGTTCGTCGCCGCGTCGCACTCCCAGGCCTGGTCGGCGCTGCACCCCCTCGCGCTCGGGACCGCGGCCTGCGTGCTGCTGCTCGCCCGCGGAGACCTGCGGCTGTGGACCGCCACGGCCGTCCTCCTCGTCCCGGCCGTCCTCGTCGCGACCGTCCTCGCCCGCGCGCTCGGCCACGTCTACGTCGCGGACCCGGGCACCTGGGGCGGGGCCCGGCTGCTCGTCGGCTGGCTCGGCGCGGCCGGGAACCCCGTGGACCCCGCCCACGGCGACGCGGTGACCGCCTTCGTCACCCTCGGCACCGGGCTGCCGTACGCCGTCGCCCTGGCCGCCGCGTGGCGCGCCACCCGGCCGTCGGTGCGTCGCCTCGAGCGGGTGGCCCTGCTCTGCGCCGTCGTCGCCTGCGGGACGAGCGTCGTCGGCACCGGGGTGACCGCCCTCGCCGTCGTCGTCGGCGGCGCCCGGCTCGGGGTGCCGCTCGGGCTGCTCGTCGTCGCCCTGCTCGCCGCGCTCGTCCTCGTCCTGCCCGTCGCCACCGCCGCGGGCGCGACGCTCGTCACCCTGCTGCCGTGGGTGCGTGAGCTGCCCGACCTGCTGCGCCTCGAGCCGCAGGAGGACCTCGACGAGCGGCGCCGGCTGCCCGCCGACGGCTCGCTGCGCTCGCTCGGCTCCTTCGTCACCGGGCACGCTCCGTGGGCCCGCCACCTCTTCGTCGTCAGCGCCGTCCTCGGCGTCCTCGGCCTCACCGTGCTGTCGCTCGGCCAGCGGGCGGTCGTCGGCGACCCGCACGCGCACGAGGTCGACTACGTCCGGGTCTCCGACGTCACGCCGCTCCCGGCGCGCGCCGTCTCCGCCTTCGCCGCCCCCGGGGGCGCCACCTGGGTGCTGACCCGCGACCACCGGCTCGTCGCGCTCGACCCGCGCACCGGGGCGTACGGCGCCGCGTCGGTCCCCGCCGCCGTCGTCGCCCCGCTGCCGAAGGCGGCCGGGGCCCTCGTCGTCACCCCCGGCTCGCTGCCGCAGCTGCTCCTCGTCACCGACCTCGGCAAGCCGGTCCCGGTCACCGGGTTCGGGCGGGGGACGACCGTCTCGGTGACCGCCGGCACGACGTCGTACGCCGTCGACTCGGCCGGGACCGCGGCCGTCCTCGACGACCGGCACCGGCTGGTCCGGGTCGTGCACCTCGGGCCGACCGACGTCGTCACCATCCGCGGCGGCGACGTGTGGACCCTCGCGCGCACCGGCACGCCGGCGAGCGGTGAGCAGTGGACCGCCGTGCGGCACCGGCCGAACGACCTGCGGGAGGTCGGCCGGGTGCCGGCGACCCGCACCGGCTCGGTCGTGGCGTGGGGCGACACCGCGCCGCTGCGCTGGGACCTCGGCCTCGGCCGGTTCGTCGACGCGGCGGCCGCCGACCGCGGCTGGCTGACGACCACCGGGGGAGCGGTCGAGCAGGCGCTGGGCGCGTCGCGGACGACGTACCGGCTGCCGTACGACCGGGTCGCCGGCGTCGTCGGGCACGGCGGGACCACGTGGGCGGTCGTGGACGACGACGGCTCGGCCCCCGTCCACGCGACGCCGCGCAGCTACGTCGTGCGCTGGGCGGACCCGCTCACGACCCCCTGAGCCGCCTGCCGGGGTGGACTCGACGCAGCGTCGAGCCACTCGACGCAGGGTGCACCCTGCCTCAAGCGGCATGACGCTGCGTCAAGCGGGCCCGGGCGCGTCGGTGACCGGCTCGCCGTGCGCGGCCCGGACGGCGCGCTCGGCGAGGACGTGCTCGTCGGTCGAGGCGTCGTACCGCCAGAAGTCGCGCAGCCACGCGGCGGTCAGCGCGACCCCGGCGACGCACGCGAACCCGCCCGAGGCGATCGAGCCGCGGACCGACCACAGGTCCGCGGTCAGGCCGGCCCGGACCTGCCCGCCGAGCGGACCGACCGAGTAGGACAGCATCTCGATCCCGGCGAGGCGCCCGCGCATCGACTCGGGGATCGACTGGTTCCACACGGTGCCGCGGAACACCCCCGACACCATGTCGGCCGCGCCGGCGCAGGCCAGGCAGACGACGACGAGGCCGATGCTCGGCATCAGCCCGGCCAGCCCGACGAAGAGCCCGTACGTCGCCGCCGCGAGGACGATCGCGCGCCCGTGGTGGCTCACCCGCGCGGTCCACCCCGAGAGTGCCGTCGCGACGAGCGCCCCGACCGTCTCGGCGGAGTAGAGCAGCCCGAGCAGCTGGGGCTGGCGGAAGACCTCCTGCGCCAGCGCCGGGAAGAGCACGACCGGCATGGCCAGCAGCATGCAGACGATGTCGACGAGGTAGGTCCCGAGCAGGTCCCGGCGGCGCAGCGCGTAGGAGATCCCCTCGCCGATACCGGCCAGGCTCGGCGGGGTGGTCTCCGAGCGGTGCGGGTAGGGCCGCATCGCCGCGTAGAGACCGGTCGCGACGACGAGCCCGGCGACGTCGACGACGAAGCACCAGCCCGCGCCGACGGAGGCGACGAGGACCCCGCCGAGCAGCGGGCCCGCGAGGACGCCGATCTGGGTGCCGAGGCTGGTCAGGGCGTTGCCGGCGACGATCCTGTCGTGCGGCAGCGTGCGCGGCATGAGCGCCTCGCGCGACGGCCGCTGCAGCGACCCGGCGGCCGCGAGCAGCGCGGCGAGGACGAAGACCACCGGCAGGCTGGGGTGCTCGCGGAACCCGTTCCAGGCCAGCCCGGCCGTGAGCAGCGCCTGCGCGGCCCCCGTCGCCACGAGCAGCCGGCGACGGTCGACGTGGTCGGCCAGCGCGCCGCCGTACAGGCCGAAGAAGACGAGCGGCACGAGCTCGACCAGCCCGAGCAGGCCGACCGTGAGGTTCGACCCGGTGAGCGCGAAGACCTGGAACGGCACGGCGACGTACGAGACCATCCCGCCGAGGTAGAACACCGTCCCCGCGACGAAGAGCAGCCGGAAGTCGCGGTGCCCCAACGGCGTCGTGTCGACGCGCACCGCCCGCAGTCGTTCTCGCCAGCTCACGACCCGACAGCGTGGCAGGTCGGTGGGGCCGGTGCCCACCGGGTTTCCGTACGACGCCCCGACCGACACCCCACATGTTGCTGGCTCTGGACCGTGGTGGGCCGGTCCAGAGCCAGCGACAGGTGGGGTGTCAGGCGCGAGCGGCGATCTTGGCGGACAGGCCGCGCAGCATCGTCGTGTTGCGGCTCGTGGAGGAGTTCCGGCCGAGGACGCGTTCCCAGTCGCGCTTGGGGATCTGCGTCTCGGTGGACCTCCCGTGCATGAGCCAGTGCACGTCGCGGCCGTCGACGATCAGGGTGTCGAACGCGCCGGACAGCGCCTCGAGGTCGCGCCGGGCCGCCGCCGACGGCGCGTCCTTGAGGAAGGTCACGAAGTGCGTGTCGCCGTCACCGACCTCGAACGGCGTCGCGGCGAGCACCGCGTCGACCTCCGCGGCCGTCCGCACGAAGGTCGTGCACTCGAACCCGAAGGCGTCCTCGTACGCCGCCTCGAGAGACGTCTCGAGCGCGTCGCGACGGCCGGTCGCGTCGAAGACGACGTTGCCGCTGTTGACGTGGGTCCACACGTCGGTGTGCCCGAGGCCCTCGGTGACCTCGCGCAGCCGGGCCATGGCCACGCGCCGCTTGCCGACGTTGACCGCCCGCAGGAACCCGACGCGCACCGTCATGGGCGCACCCTAGCGACGGCGGTCAGGCCGCGGCGGCCTGCGCGTCGACGTCGTCGTCGGGCCCGTCCCCGGTGCGCGCCCCGACGCCGTCGTCGGCGCGCACCTGGGGCATGGCGATCCCGGCGGCCACGGAGAGCACGGTGGCGACGAGGACGGCCCAGAACACGGCCGAGCCCGACGACGTCGCGGTGGCCGGGTCGGTCTCCGGGCGGCGGCTGGCCGACACGACGTGGTTGGCGACGGCCCCGAAGATCGCCGCGCCGACCGCCGACCCGATCGAGCGGGAGAACATGTTGAGCCCGGTGACGACGCCGCGCTCGGCCCAGTCGACGCTGGCCTGCGCGGCGATGAGCGACGGCGTGGCGACGAGGCCCAGCCCGAGCCCCGTGACGAAGCAGGTGACGGCGACGACGGCGACCGACGGACGCTGCCCGGTGGCGGCCAGCCCGAGCGTGCCGAGCAGCGTCAGCCCCATCCCGACGAGGACGGTCGGGCGGAAGCCGTAGCGCAGGTAGAACAGCCGGCCGGACAGCGTCGCCGCCACCGGCCAGCCGAGGGTGAGGGCCGCGACCGCGAGTCCGCCGACGAGCGGGCTGACGCCGAGCGAGTTCTCCAGGTAGGTCGGCACGAACGAGGTCAGCCCGATGAGGATCGCGCCGACGCCGAGCGAGAGCAGGCTCGTCGTCAGCAGCAGCCGGCGGGTGAGCAGGTGCAGCGGCAGGACGGGCTCGGCGGCGCGGCGCTCGACGGCGACGAACCCAGCGAGCAGGGCCACGCCCGCGACGAAGACGCCGATCCCCAGCGGCGAGCCCCACGCCCACGCCTGCCCGCCCTCGAGGACGCCGAGGATGACGAGGCTGAGCCCGACCGTGAGCAGGGTGGCGCCGGCGTAGTCGACCCGGTGCGACCGCCGCTCGATGCTCTCCGAGAACGAGCGCCAGATGAGCGCACCCGCGACGAGGCAGAGCGGGACGTTGACGAGGAAGATCCAGCGCCAGATGCCGAGCTGCGCGAAGACCCCGCCGAGGGTCGGGCCGACGACGGACGACACCGCCCAGACGCTGGCGATGTAGCCCTGGGCCTTGGCCCGCTCCTCGACCGTGTAGATGTCGCCGGCGATGGTGATCGCCATCGGCTGCACCGCGCCGGCGCCGAGGCCCTGCACGACGCGGAAGGCGATGAGCGCGGGCATGCTCCACGCCACCCCGCACAGCAGCGAGCCCAGGAGGAACAGGCCGATGCCGAGCAGCATGAGCGGCTTGCGCCCGAAGGTGTCGGCCAGCTTCGCGTAGACCGGGACCGACACCGCCTGCGCCAGCAGGTAGACGGAGAACAGCCACGGGAACAGCGAGAAGTCCCCGAGGTCCTTGACCACCGACGGCACCGCCGTCGCGAGGATGGTCGCGTCGATGGCGATGAGGCCGGTGGACACCATGAGGGCCAGCAGGATGGGGCCGCGCTCGGAGCGCAGCCCGACACCGGCCGGCGCGGTCGTGGTCGGGTCGGTCACGAGGGGGCCAAGGGAAGCGGAGGCCGACTCATTCCCGCCGGTACGGCGCCCCGCAGCCCGGCCCCGGCTCAGCCCAGCTGCCAGGACCGCTTCGACAGCCCGAACCAGAACCCGTCGATGACCGAGCGGCTCTCGATCGGCCCCTTCCCGCTGGAGGCGTACGCCGCCCCGAGCGCGACGAAGAGCGGCGCGAAGTGCTCGGTGCGCGGGTGCGCGACCGACGCGGCCGGAGCCTTGTCGAGGAAGTCGAGGAGCGCGTCGACGTCCTCGTGCTCCATGGCCTCCTTGGCCCACTGGTCGAACTCGAGGCTCCACGAGGGCGGCGTCGAGTCCGAGCCCTTGCGGGGGTCGAACTCGCGCAGGTTGTGGGTGGTGAAGCCGGACCCGACGATGAGCGTCCCCTGGTCGCGCAGCGGCGCGAGCTTCTGGCCGATCGCGAAGAGCTCGCGCGGGTCGAGGGTCGGCATCGACATCTGCAGGACGGGCACGTCGGCCTCGGGGAACATCTCGACGAGCGGCACGTAGGCGCCGTGGTCGAGGCCGCGGGCCTCGTCGCGCTGGACCGGGGTGCCGGCCGAGTGCAGCAGCTTCTCGACGTCGGCGGCGAGCGCCGGCGCGGCCGGGGCGTCGTACGTGACGTCGTAGTACTTCTGCGGGAATCCCCAGAAGTCGTAGGTGAGCGGCGCGCCGGTCGTCGACGACAGCGCGAGCGGCGCCTCCTCCCAGTGCGCGGACACCATGAGGACGTTCGCCGGCTTGTCCGCCGTGGCGACGAGGTCGCCCGACCAGCCGGCGAGCTCGGCGGTCCACCGCGCGTCGTCGGCGAGCGGGGGAGCCCCGTGGCTGAGGTAGAGCACCGGCTGGGTCGTCATGGGCCCAGCGTAGCGTCTGTTAGTACAACATTCAACTAGTGCGTCGGGGTCGGTGGGCGCCTGGGAGCGACGCCCCGCCGCACGCGTTATGGTTCCGCTGCGCGGCACCGTGTCCGACGCAGCGACGAATCCGCTGCACATCGTGTCGCAGGAAGCAGGGATTGGCGTGGCCGCAGGCAAGGGGCGCAAGCTCGTCATCGTCGAGTCGCCCAACAAGGTGAAGTCGATCGCGGGGTACCTCGGCGGGGACTACGACGTCGAGGCGTCGGTGGGGCACATCCGTGACCTGCCGAACCCGTCGGAGCTCCCGGCGGAGATGAAGAAGGGCCCGTTCGGCAAGTTCGCCATCGACGTCGACAACGGCTTCGAGCCGTACTACGTCGTCGACGCGGACAAGAAGAAGAAGGTCGCCGAGCTCAAGCGCGCGCTCAAGGACGCCGACGAGCTCTACCTCGCCACCGACGAGGACCGCGAGGGCGAGGCCATCGCGTGGCACCTGCTCGAGACGCTCAAGCCCCGCGTCCCGGTCAAGCGGATGGTCTTCAACGAGATCACCCGCGAGGCGATCCAGCGCGCGGTCAACAACACCCGCGAGCTCGACAAGGACCTCGTCGACGCGCAGGAGTCGCGCCGCATCCTCGACCGGCTCTACGGCTACGAGGTCTCGCCGGTGCTGTGGCGCAAGGTCCGTCAGGGCCTGTCCGCCGGCCGCGTCCAGTCGGTCGTCACCCGCATCGTCGTCGAGCGCGAGCGCGAGCGGATGGCCTTCGTGCGGGCGTCGTACTGGGACGTCGAGGGCGACTTCTCGACCCGCGACCAGCAGGGCGAGGTCGTCGCCTCCGACACCTTCACCGCGCGGCTGTCCTCCTTGGACGGCAAGCGCGTCGCCACCGGCCGCGACTTCACCGACGCCGGGCAGCTGCGCAGCACCTCGGTCGTCCACGTCGACGAGCGGGTCGCCCGCGCCGTCGCCGCCGCCGTACCGCAGGCGTCCGTCGCCGTCAGCGACGTGCAGGAGAAGCCGTACACCCGCCGGCCCGCCGCGCCGTTCACGACCTCGACGCTGCAGCAGGAGGCCTCGCGCAAGCTGCGGCTCAACGCCCGCAACGCGATGCGCGTCGCCCAGCGCCTCTACGAGGGCGGCTACATCACCTACATGCGCACCGACTCCACGACGCTGTCGCAGTCGGCGCTCACCGCCGCCCGCAGCCAGGCCCGCGACCTGTACGGCGCCGAGTACGTCCCGCAGGAGCCGCGCGTCTACGCCTCCAAGGTGAAGAACGCGCAGGAGGCGCACGAGGCGGTCCGCCCGGCCGGCGACCGGTTCCGCACCCCGGCCCAGGTCGCCGGCGAGCTGCGCGGCGACGAGTACGCGATGTACGAGCTGATCTGGAAGCGCACGGTCGCCTCGCAGATGGCCGACGCCAGCGGCTCCACCGCGACGATCCGGCTGACGGCGACCCTGTCGGGCGAGGCCGCGACCGACGTCGCCACGACCGCCGAGTTCAGCGCCAGCGGCACCGTCATCACCTTCAAGGGCTTCCTCGCCGCCTACGAGGAGGGCAAGGACGACGTCGCCCCGACCCGCCGCGGCGAGGACGCGGGCGAGGGCGGCAGCCGCCTGCCGAAGGTCTCCGTCGGGGTCCCGCTCGCGGTGCTGCGCACCGAGGCCGACGGCCACGAGACGAGCCCGCCGCCGCGCTACACGCAGGCGACCCTCGTCAAGGCCATGGAGGAGAAGGGGATCGGCCGCCCGTCGACGTACGCGCAGATGGTCGAGACCATCGCCGACCGCGGCTACGTGGTCAACCGCGGCAACGCGCTCGTGCCGACGTGGCTCGCCTTCGCGGTGACCCAGCTGCTCGAGCAGCACTTCCCGCGCCTCGTCGACTACGACTTCACCGCCTCGATGGAGGAGGACCTCGACCGGATCGCCTCCGGCGACGAGCAGCGCGTCGCGTGGCTGCGCCGCTTCTACTTCGGCGACGAGGCGGCCTCCGCCGAGGGCCTGCGCCACCTCGTCGAGGACCTCGGCGACATCGACGCCAAGGGCATCTCGACGATCCCGCTCGGGGAGGGGATGGTCGTGCGCGTCGGGCGCTACGGCCCGTACGTCGAGCAGACCGTCCCCGACGGCATCGACCCCACCACCGGCGAGGTGACCGGTGAGGTCGCCGAGGGCGACACCACCCCGCGCCGCGCGACGATCAGCGACGACATCGCCCCCGACGAGATGACCCCGGCCAAGGCGCGCGAGCTGCTCGAGGCCGCCGCCGACGACGGTCGTGTCCTGGGCAAGGACCCCGGGTCGGGCCACGACGTCGTCGCCAGGGCCGGGCGCTACGGCCCCTACGTCACCGAGGTCCTCCCCGAGGAGGAGACGAGCGGCAAGGGCAAGAACAAGGTCAAGCCGCGCACCGCCTCGCTGTTCAAGGACATGGACCTCGCGAGCATCGACCTCGAGACGGCGCTGAAGCTGCTCTCGCTGCCGCGCGTCGTCGGCGTCGTCCAGGACGACGAGGGCAAGGACGTCGAGATCACCGCCCAGAACGGCCGCTACGGGCCGTACCTGAAGAAGGGCACCGACTCGCGGTCGCTGCAGACCGAGCAGCAGCTCTTCGACGTCACCCTGGAGGAGGCGCTCGCGATCTACGCGCAGCCCAAGCAGCGCGGGCGGGCCGCGGCCGCGCCCCCGCTCAAGGAGCTCGGCGCGGACCCGGTGTCCGGCAAGCCGGTCGTCGTCAAGGAGGGCCGCTTCGGCCCGTACGTCACCGACGGCGAGACGAACGCGACGCTGCGCCGCGACGACGACCCGACGGCGATCACCCCCGAGCGCGGCTTCGAGCTGCTCGCCGACAAGCGGGCCAAGGGCCCGACGACGCGCAAGCGGACGACGAAGAAGGCGGCGGCGAAGAAGACGACCGCGAAGAAGGCGACGGCCCGCAAGACCGCCGGCAAGACGACGGCGAAGAAGGCCTGAGCCCCGACGTGAGCACCGACCCGACCGGCGCCCTGCTGCCCACGACGACCCGGGCGCTGCGCCACCGGCTGCTCACCGAGCAGTCGGAGCACCGGCTCCCCTCCGTCGCGGCGGGCGTCGTGCGCGGCGGCCGGCTCGTGTGGGCCGACGCCGCCGGCACCCTCGACGGTCGGGCGGACGGTCGCGCGTCGGACGCCGACACGCAGTACCGGATCGGGTCGATCACCAAGACCTTCGTCGCCGTCGCCGTGATGCGCCTGCGCGACGCGGGCCGGCTCGACCTCGACGACCGCTTCGAGGAGCACGTGCCGGGCAGCGCCTTCGGGCGGGTCACCGTCGCGCAGCTGCTGTCGCACTCCTCGGGCCTGCAGTCCGAGACCGACGGGCCGTGGTGGGAGCGCACCCCCGGCGGGGGCTGGGACGACCTCGTCGGCCCGGCGCGCCCCGTCCAGCGCAGCCGCGCCGGCCGGCGCTACCACTACAGCAACACCGGGTACGGCGCCCTCGGCGAGCTCGTCGCCCGCCTCCACGGCGCCTCGTGGCTCGAGGTCGTGCAGCGCGACCTGCTCGAGCCGCTGGGGATGCGCCGGACGTCGTCGCGCCCGAGCGGGGTCGCGGCCCCCGGGCTCGCCGTCCACCCGCTCGCCGACCTCCTGCTGCCCGAGCCCGAGCACGACGCCGGGGCGATGGCCCCCGCGGGCCAGCTCTGGTCCACGGTGCAGGACCTCTCGCGCTGGGCGGCGTTCCTCGCGGGCGACACCGGCGGCCTGCTGTCGGCCGACACCCTGCAGGAGATGCTCGAGCCTCAGGTCGTCTCCGACCTGCCCGGCCAGCCGTGGACCGCGGCGCACGGTCTCGGCTGGCAGGTGTGGAACGTCGACGGCCGGCGCTACGGCGGCCACGGCGGGTCGATGCCCGGCTTCCTCGCCGCCCTCCAGGTCGACCTCGCCAGCGGCGACGGCGTCGTCGCCTTCGCCAACGCCACGAGCGGCATGGGTCCGCTGGCCCGCGACCTGCTCGCCGAGCTGGCCGACCGCGAGCCCGCCGAGCCGGCCCCGTGGCACGCCGGGGGAGTCCTCCCCGAGGCGCTCGAGCTGGTCGGCGCCTGGCACTGGGGGCCCGCCCGCAGCGAGGTCCGCGCCCAGGGCGGCCTGCTCGTCCTCGGCGAGCCCGGCGTCGGCCGCGGCTCGCGCTTCCGCCGCGTCGGCGACGACCGCTGGCTCGGTCTCGACGGCTACTACGCCGACGAGCCGCTCGTCGTGGTCCGCGACGCGACCGGCGCCGTCAGCCACCTCGACCTCGCGTCCTTCCGCTACACCCGGGAGCCGTACGACGACGCCCGCGACGTCCCCGGTGGCGTCGACGAGGCCGGCTGGCGCTGACCCCTCCGCGTTCCGGACTCAGGTTCTGCCGCTCCTGAACCGGTTCGCCCGGCTCCGGATGCGGCACAACGCGAGTCCGGAACGCGACAGGGGGAGGGGTGAGGGGCGCTGCCGGGGCGAGCTCCGCGACGTCGTACGGTGTCGGCCATGGGAGCAGCGGGTGGGCGCGGGGTGCTGGTGACCGGCGCGTCCCGGGGGATCGGGGCGGCGACGGCACAGGCCTTCGCGGCCCGGGGTGACCGGGTCGCCGTGCACTACCGCTCCGGCGAGGAGCAGGCCCGGGCCGTCCTGGCCGACCTGCCCGGGGAGGGGCACCTGCTCGTGCAGGGCGACCTCGCCGACCCGCAGCAGGTCGCGCGGCTCGCCGACGAGGCCGCCACCGGGCTGGGCCGCGTCGACGTCCTGGTCAACAACGCGGCCCGCTTCCTCGACCCCGCCGACGCGGGCGAGGGCAGCCGCCGCGGCGACCACCGGGTCACCGACGTCTCCTACGAGGCGTGGGTCGCCGCCTGGCAGGCGACCCTCGCCACCAACCTCCTCGGTCCGGCCAACCTCACCTTCTGCGTCGCCCGGCACATGGGGGCCGTGCCCCCGGCCGACGGCCTCCCGGTCGGGCGCGTGGTCAACGTCGGCTCCCGCGGCGCCTACCGCGGCGAGCCCGACGTGCCGGCGTACGGCGCGAGCAAGGCCGGGCTGCACGCCTTCGGCCAGTCGATGGCCGTCGCGCTCGCGCCCGTGGGGATCGCCGTCGTGTCGGTGGCCCCCGGCTTCGTCGCGACCGACATGGCGGCGGCCCTGCTCGACGGCCCGGAGGGCGACGCCATCCGCGGCCAGAGCCCGTTCGGCCGGGTGGCCCGGCCGCAGGAGGTCGCCGACGCCGTCGTCGCGCTCGCCGACCCCGGCGCCGAGTGGCTCTCCGGCGCGGTCGTCGACCTCAATGGCGCCAGCCACCTGCGCTGAGTCCCCACCTCACACTCCGGCCCTCCCGCGCGTCCTCCTGGTGACACACTCACCGCAGGAGGACCGCCGATGACCACCGCCGACGCCCCGGCCACCTGGCACACGACCCTGCCCTCGCCGCTCGGACCGCTCACCGCGGTCCGCGACGAGCAGGGGCTGACCGGGCTCTACTTCGAGGGCCACTCGCGCACCCCCGACCGCAGCCGGTGGGGCGCCCCCGCCGACGACGGCTTCGCCGCGCTCGCGGCGCAGCTCGAGCAGTACTTCGCCGGGGTCCGCACCACCTTCGACATCCCGCTGCACGTCGCCGGCACCCCGTTCCAGCGCGCGGTGTGGGACCTGCTGCGCGAGATCCCCACCGGCACGACGACGACGTACGGCGCCCTGTCGGCCCGTCTCGGCGGCGGCCCCGCCCACCCCCGCGCCGTCGGGCACGCCGTCGGGGCGAACCCGGTCTCGGTCCTCGTGCCCTGCCACCGCGTCGTCGGCGCCACCGGGTCGCTGACCGGCTACGCGGGCGGCCTGGAGCGCAAGCGGCACCTGCTCACCCTCGAGGGCGTGCTCGCGATGGGGGAGAGCGTCGTCCCGGCCGCGGGGCAGCCGGCGCTCTTCGCCCTCTGATCCCGCCCCGTGCAGGCCCCCTTCGAGCGCGCCGTGCAGGCCCACGGCGCCCGCGTCCTGCGGGTCGTCGGCGCCGTCCTCGGCCCCGGCGCGGACGCCGAGGACGCGTGGTCCGAGACCTTCCTCAGCGCCCTGCGGGCCTGGCCCGACCTGCCCGAGGACGCCGATGTCGCCGGGTGGCTCGTCACCATCGCCCACCGCAAGGCGGTCGACGTCGTCCGGGCGTCGGCCCGGCGCGGGACGGTCGTCGCCGAGCCGCCCGAGCCGGGGCGTCGTACGGCGGCGGTGGGGGCCCCCGCCGCCGGGTCGACCGCCCACGTCGACGCCCTCGACCTCGTCGCCGCCGTCGCGGCCCTGCCGCCGCGCCAGCGCGAGGCGGTCGCCTACCACCACCTCGCCGGGCTGCCGCACCCCCAGGTCGCCCGGCTCACCGGCCGCAGCGCGGCCGCCGTGCGCCGGTCCGCCGCCGACGGGGTCGCCGCCCTGCGCCGCGCCGGTCTCGACCCCGAGGAGCCCGCATGACCACCCCGCCCTCCGACCTCGACCGGCTCCGCGACCGGCTCGCGGACGCCGCCGAGCGCGACGGCACCCTCGACGTCGCCGTCCGCACCCTCGACAGCCCCGTCGGGCCCCTGCTGCTCGCCGCGACCCCCGCGGGGGTGGTGCGGATCGCCTTCGAGGGGGAGGGGTTCGACGCCGTCGAGGACGAGCTGGCCCGGCGGGTCAGCCCGCGGGTGCTTCTCGCCCCGCGCCGGCTCGACCCGGCCGCGCGCTGGCTCGACGCCTACTTCGCCGGCCGGCGCCTCGACGCCGCCACCGGCGTCGCGCTCGACCGGCGCCTCAGCTCCGGCTACCGCCGCGAGGTCCTGGACCGCCTGGCCACCGACGTCCCGTACGGCGCCGTCGCGACGTACGGCGAGCTGGCGGCCCGCACGAGCAGCCCCCGCGCCGTCCGCGCGGTCGGCACCGCCTGCGCGACCAACCCGCTGCCGCTGCTCGTGCCGTGCCACCGGGTGGTCCGCTCGGACGGGACGCCGGGGCGCTACCGCGGGGGCGCGGACGCCAAGCGCACCCTGCTCGCGCTGGAGCAGGGTGCGCTGGGGGGCCCGGTCGACGCCAGGGGGGAGGTGGCGGACCGGCCCGGCACGTGAAGCGGCGCCCACGACGGCTCGGGGGGTCTCGTCATGGGCGCCGCGCTCACGGGCCGACGGACCCTGGGGCCCGTCGGGATGCCTCCACCAGGTGGTCTCGGCGGAAGCGATGTTGCCACACTAGGCCATGAGCGCAACATCGGTGGTCGATTGCGCAGGTTTCAGCGGCCCGGTGACACCAAGCGCTCACGTGCACGGAAGTGCCGCGGGCCGTCCGGTCATCTGCCGGACGAGGTCGCGGACCGCCTGCGGGGCGTGCTCGACGAGGCCCGTCAGGCCGGGTCGGACACGTCGAGCAGCACCTTGCCGACGACGCCGCCCTCGACGGCCTCGTGCGCCGCGGCGACGTCCTCGAGCCGGTAGTGGTGCAGCGGCAGCCCGTGCTCCTCGCCGACCCCGAAGGCCCCGTCCGCGACGGCCGCGGTGACGTCCTCCGCGGCGGCGGCCAGCGCCTCGGCCCCGACCGTGTAGAGCAGCACCCACTGGAACCGCGCGTTGGTGGTGAAGGTCTTTCGGACCGTGAGGCTCACCTCGTCGCCGCCGTCGTTGGCGTAGATCGCGATGGTCCCGCGGGGGGCGATGACCTGCAGGTCGAGCCCGAGGTTGCGCGCGGGGGAGACCTCGACGACGACGTCGACGCCGTCGGGGGCGGCCTCCCGGACGGCGGCGACGGTGCCCTCGGGGCCGGTGGCCCGGTAGTCCACGACGTGGTGGGCGCCGGCCGCACGGGCCAGCGCGGCCTTGGCGTCGGAGGAGACCGTCGTGACGACGGTCGCGCCGGCCCAGGCGGCCAGCTGGATCGCCGCGTTACCGACGGCGCCGGCGCCGCCCTGGACGAGGACGGTGCGCCCGGCGAGCGCGCCGGGGGACAGCCGGGTCGGCCCGCCCTCGCTCGTGGTCAGCGCGCGGTGCGCGGTGACGGCGGGCACGCCGAGGTCCGCCCCGACGTCGTACGGCGCCCCGTCGGGCAGCTTCACGACGCGCTCGCGCGGCAGCACGGTGAGCTCCTGGGCGGTGCCGGTCGGGCGCTGGTGCGCGGCGAGCATCACCCACACCGGGTCGCCGACGGCGAGACCCTCGACCCCCTCGCCGAGCGCGTCGACGACGCCGGAGCCGTCCTGGTGGGGGACCACCTCCGCGAAGGCGAGGCCCGCTCCGGTCGACCCCGAGCGCGACTTCCAGTCGGTCGGGTTGACGGCGGAGCGGACGACGCGGACCCGGACCTCGCCGGCGCCGGGCTCGGCGGGCTCGCGCTCGACGACCTGCAGGACGTCGCTGGATCCGGGCTGGGTGAGGACGACGGCGCGCACGGGGGGCCTTCCGGTCGGGGACGGGTGTCGTCGTGACCAACCGCGCGCCGGCGTCGGCTATGCCGCCCCCGGACGGGCGTCCCGCAGAATGGGCTTGACCCTCACCCGACGTGAGGCCGGAGGCTCCTTCCCATGTCCACCGACCGGACCACCACCACCACCACCACCACCACCGGCGCGCCCCGTGACCGGGCGCTCACCGTCGGCCAGGTCGCCGACGAGCTGGGCGTCACCGTGCGCACCCTGCACCACTACGACGGGATCGGGCTGGTCAGCCCGAGCGAGCGGTCCGCCGCCGGCTACCGCCTCTACACCGAGGCGGACCTGCAGCGGCTGACCACCGTCGTCGTCTACCGGCGGCTCGGCTTCCCCCTCGAGGAGATCCGCGCGCTGCTGGGGGCGTCCGGGGCGCAGCTGGAGGGCCACCTGCGGCGGCAGCGGGCGGCGGTGGTCGGCCGGCTGTCGGAGCTGCACGACCTGGTGGACGCCATCGACGCAGCCATCGAGAAGGAGAGCACGGGCATGGGCATCAGCAGGCAGGAGCAGCGCGAGCTGTTCGGCGACCGCTTCGCCGACCACGAGCAGGAGTGGAGCGCCGAGGCGCAGGAGCGCTGGGGCGAGACCGACGCGTGGAAGCAGTCGCGCGACCGCACGTCGTCGTACGGCAAGGAGGACTGGGTCGCCATCAAGGCCGACATGGACGCCGTCAACGACGGGCTCGCCGCCGCGCTGGGCTCGGGCGAGCCGGCCACGAGCGAGGCGGCGATGGACGCGGCCGAGGCGCACCGCCGGCACATCGAGCGCTGGTTCTACGACGTGCCCTACGCCATGCACCGCGGGCTGGGCGACCTGTACGTCGCCGACGAGCGGTTCACGCAGACGTACGAGGACGTCGCGCCGGGGCTCGCGCGGTTCACCCGGGACGCGATCCACGCCAACGCCGACCGGCACGAGGCGACGGGCGCCTGAGGACGACGGCCCGAGGGGTGTCGGCCGGCTGGCCTAGGCTGGCGGCCGTGCCGACCCCCTCGACCGACGCCGCCCGCGGCGGACTGTTCGTCGCCTTCGAGGGCGGCGACGGAGCCGGCAAGTCGACCCAGGTCCGGCTGCTCGTCGAGGCCCTCGCGCGGCGGGGCGTCGACGACGTCCTCGTCACCCGCCAGCCGGGCGGGACCCCGCTGGGGCAGGCGCTGCGCGACCTCGTCCTGCACGGCGACCACGTCGCCCCGCGGGCCGAGGCGCTGCTCTACGCGGCCGACAAGGCCCAGCACGTCGAGCTCGTCCTGCGCCCCGCGCTCGCGGCCGGCCGGGTCGTCGTCACCGACCGGTACGTCGACTCCTCGGTCGCCTACCAGGGCGCCGGTCGCGACCTCGGCGTCGAGGACGTCACGCGGCTGCAGCACTGGGCCGTGGGCGGCCTGCTGCCCGACCTCACCGTCCTGCTCGACGTCACCGCGGCGACGGGGCGCGAGCGGCGCGGCGCCCGGGGGGCCGCCGACCGGCTCGAGGCGGAGGGCGACGACTTCCACGACGCCGTACGCCGTCACTTCCTCCTCCTCGCGCAGGCCGACCCGCAGCGGTACGTCGTCGTCGACGCGGCCCTGCCGCCCGAGGAGGCGCACGCGCTCGTCCTCGCCCGGGTCGGGCAGGCCCTGGACCGGCTAGGGGTGCAGGCGTGAGCACCGCTGTCGCGCAAGGCGTCTGGGGGGACGTCGTCGGCCAGCCCGACGCCGTCGCCACCCTCGCCCACGCCGCCACCCACCCGGGGGCGATGACCCACGCCTGGCTGCTCACCGGCCCGCCGGGGTCCGGCCGCTCGGTCGCGGCGCGCGCCTTCGCCGCCGCGCTGCAGTGCCCGCGGGGCGGCTGCGGCGAGTGCCGCGAGTGCCGCACCGCCCTCAAGGGGTCGCACGCCGACGTGCGCCTCGTCGCGACCGAGGGCCTCTCGCTCAAGGTCGACGACATGCGCGCGCTCGTCCAGGAGGCGGGGCTGCGACCGTCGGTCGGGCGCTGGCGGGTCATCGTCGTCGAGGACGCGGACCGGCTGACGTCGTACAGCGACGCCCCGGCCAACGTCCTGCTCAAGGCGCTCGAGGAGCCGACGCCGCGCACCGTGTGGGTGCTCTGCGCCCCGAGCCTCGACGACGTCATCGTCACCATCCGCTCCCGCACCCGGCACGTGCGGCTGCGCACCCCGCCGGCCGAGGCGGTCGCGGACCTGCTCGTGCGCCGCGACGGGGTCGACCCGACCATGGCGCGGTACGCCGCCCGCGCCGCCCAGTCGCACGTCGGCCTGGCCCGGCGGCTGGCCCGCGACGAGGGCGCGCGGATCCGTCGCCGCGAGGTCATCACCATGCCCGCGCGCATCCACGGCGTCGGCGACGCCGTCGGCGCCGCCGCCGACCTGGCCTCGATCGCCGACGACGAGACGACCGCGGCGTCGGCGGAGCGCGACGTCGCCGAGCGGACCCGGCTGCTGGAGACCCTCGGCGCCGAGCCCGGCGCCCGCACCCAGCCCCCGCACGTGCGGGCGCAGCTGGCCTCGCTCGAGCGGGAGCAGAAGGCGCGGGCGACCCGCTTCGCCCGCGACGTCGTCGACCGCGCCCTCGTCGACCTGCTCTCCGTGCACCGCGACGCGCTCGTGCTGCACCTCGGGCCGCCGGTCGACCTCGTCAACGAGGACAGCGTCGACGTGGTCCGGGCGCTGGCGGCCGCCCGCTCGCCCGAGCGGCTGCTCCAGGCGATGGACGCCATCGGCGAGGCCCGCGAGCGGATCGCGAGCAACGTGCCGCCGCTGCTCGCCCTCGAGGCGATGACCGTGACGCTCGCCATCGGCCCGCTGCCCGGGCCGACCGGGCCGGCCGCCTGACAGTTCTCGGGAAAACCGGTGCGCGCCACCTGGGAGCGGAGCACACTGCCGGGCAGACCGACAGCGCCGTCATCGGCAGGGAGACGCCGTCCGGCCTTGCGCCCGGGTGTCCACGCACCCGCGGGGGGACGGGTACCGCCTTGCCACCAGGAGAACCGATGCTTCGCAGAGCTCGTTCGATCGTCGTCGCCGTCGCGTCCGGGGCCCTCGCCCTGACCCTCGCGCCGCTCACGACCACCTCCGCCGCCGCGTCCACGGCGACGGCCACGGGGTCCACGTCCCGCGAGGTCCTCGCGCGCGACGTCGTGGGGCCCTTCAACCTCGCCGTGCGCGGCGACGCCGTGCTCGTCGCCGACGGCTTCACCGGGCTGGTGTCCCGGGTGACGGACGGCCACTCGGTGCCGGTCGTCACGAACGCCCCCGGCGCCGCCGGGGTCGAGTGGTCGACGGACGGCTCGTCCTTCGCCTACACGACGACGGACGACAGCGGCAACGCCGCCTTCGTCCTGCACCGGCCGGGGGCGGACGACCTCGTCGTCGACCTCAGCGGCTACGAGCGGATGCACAACCCCGACTCCGTCAACACGTACGGCGTCCTGCCCAGCGCGAACGCGTGCGCGAAGGCCTTCTTCCGCCAGGTTACCCAGGGCCCGGCCCGCTACACCGGGCTGCTCGACGCCCACCCGTACTCGGTCGCGGCGCTCGCCGACGGGACCTGGGCGGTCGCCGACGCAGGCGGCAACGACATCCTGCGGATCACGACGGACGGCACCGTCAGCACGATGGCCGTGCTGCCGCCCCAGCCGATCACGATCACCGCCGAGCAGGCCGCCGCGCTCGGGGCGCCGACCTGCATCGTCGGGACGACGTACCGCTTCGAGCCGGTGCCGACCGACGTCGAGCAGGCCCCCGACGGCCGGCTCTGGGTGACGACGCTCCCGGGTGGCCCCGAGGGCCCGGAGCTGGGCGCCCGCGGCTCGCTCTACCGGCTCGACGCCTCCGGCGGGTCGGCGTTCAAGGTGGCCACGGGCTTCCTCGGCGCCACCAACCTCGCCGTCGGTTCCGGGCGGGACGCCAAGGCCGTCTTCGTCGCCGAGCTCTTCGGCGGCCGGATCGCCAAGGTCCAGGACGGCCGGGTGACGACCTTCGCCCAGGTCGCCGGCCCGCTCGGGGTCGAGGTCGCCGGCGGCTCGGTCTACGTCTCGACCATCGCGCAGACGGACGACACGGGAGCGCCGGTCGGACCGGGCAAGGTGCTGCGCTACCAGCGGTGACGTCCCCGGCCTGGGCCGCGCCCCCGGGCGCGGCCCAGGTGCGCGGGGTACCGTGCTCGCACCTGACCGACGGCCACCGACCCGGCCGCGACCGGAGGAGCGCCGTACCCCATGACCCGACTGCGGCGTCCTGCCGCCCTGGCCGGTGCGGCCCTCGTGAGCGCGCTGGTGCTCTCCTCCTGCGCGAGCCTGCCGTTCCTGTCTTCCGGGGACTCCGCCCCGGTCTCGACGACCCCCGCGCCGGGCAGCCAGACGCCGCCCGCCGGGCAGAGCGGGCTCGCGCGCTTCTACACGCAGACGCTCGCCTGGTCGGACTGCCAGGGCGGGCAGTGCGCCACCCTCACGGTGCCGGTCGACTACGCGCAGCCCGACGGCGCGACGATCGGGCTGGCCCTGCTCAAGGTGCCGGCGCGCTCGGCGTCGAACCGGATCGGCTCCCTCGTGGTCAACCCCGGCGGCCCGGGCGGCTCGGGCGTCGACTACGCCAAGGCGGCCGGCCAGATCGTCGGCTCGGGGGTGCGCACCCGGTACGACGTCGTGGGCTTCGACCCGCGCGGCGTGGCCCGCTCGGCCCCGATCGACTGCCTGCCCGACGAGGGCATGGACCGGTTCTTCGACACCGACCAGACGCCGGAGGACACCGCGGAGGCGCAGGCCTGGGTCGCCGAGGCGAAGACCTACGCCGACGGGTGCGAGCAGCGCAGCGCCCGGCTGCTCCCGCACGTCTCCACCGTCGACGCCGCCAAGGACATGGACGTCCTGCGGGCGGCGCTGGGGGAGGCGAGGCTGACCTACCTCGGCAAGTCCTACGGCACCTTCCTCGGGGCGACGTACGCCGACCTGTTCCCCACCAAGGTGGGCCGCATGGTCCTCGACGGCGTCGTGCCGCCGGACCTCACGTCGTACGAGATCAACCTCGGCCAGGCACAGGGCTTCGAGACCGCCGCCCGCGCCTACGTCGCGGACTGCGTCACGCGCTCGGACTGCCCGGTGGGGCGCACGGTCGACCAGGGCATGCAGTGGCTGCGCGACTTCCTCGCCCGCACCGACACTCAGCCGGTCCCGGTCACCGACGACGCGCGCGTCACCGAGCTCGGGCAGACCTGGGCCGCCAACGGCATCGCCCAGGCGATGTACGACCAGTCGCTGTGGCCCACCCTCAGCCAGGCCCTCACCCAGGCCGCTCAGGGCAGCGGCAACCTGCTCATGCGCCTGGCCGACGAGATGGTCGAGCGCACCCCCGGCGGGCAGTACACCGGCAACATCATGGAGGCGATCTACGCCGTCAACTGCCTCGACCGTCCCGACACCGCCGACATCCCGACCGTCGAGGCCAACGCCCGGAAGATCGAGGCCGCGGCCCCCACCTTCGGGCCGCTCCTGGCCTGGGGCTCCGTGCCGTGCGGCGTGTGGCCGGTCAAGGCGACCGGCACCCCGCACAAGGTCACCGCCCAGGGCTCCGGCCCGATCGTCGTCGTGGGGACCACCCGCGACCCGGCGACGCCGTACGAGTGGTCGGTCCGGCTGCGCCAGGAGCTGGCGAACGCCTCGCTCGTGACCTTCGACGGCGACGGCCACACCGCCTACAAGCGCTCGAACTCGTGCGTCGACGACGCGATCGACGCCTACTACCTCGACGGCACGGTGCCGGAGGACGGGCTGCGCTGCTGACCCCGTCGGGCCGGCCGGGCCGTTTAGGCGGCCGGCGGGGTTGTCCGTATACTCGTGCCCCGCGCCTCGGCGCACGCCGCCTTAGCTCAGTCGGCCAGAGCGATTCACTCGTAATGAATAGGTCGTCGGTTCGATTCCGACAGGCGGCTCCACCGGACGGGCCCAGGTCACGCGACCTGGGCCCGTCCTCGTGCCCGGGGAGCGCGCCGTCGGACCCGGCTCCGCCGTGTCGACCTGCTCCCTGGGGCTGGTGCGGAACCGGACTTTGGGTGTATTATTCTCGTATCGGGCACGGAGGAGTGCCCGACCTGGACACAACGTCCAAGCACCGCGAGGTGTCTTGGCGAGACCTGCTCGCAGGTCTCTTGGACCCGAAGACCGGCCGCCGTGGGGGCGACCAGCGTCATCCGCGGCCACCGCTGTGTGGGATGTCCCCCGAGGGGGCCCACGTGGGGTGGGCCCCCTCGCTCCACGTCCGAGCCCGGACGGATCCGGCCGGTCGGCCGGTCACACCTCGGTGAGCAGGTGGTCGCCCGGGCTGTCGTCGATCTTCCAGTCGGCGTAGACGCCGAGGACCCCGTCCGCCGTGCAGCGCAGGGCGACGTACACCCACCGCACGTCCTGCTCCGCGGTGAACGCGAACCCCACCGCGACCTCGAACACGGCCCCGCCGCAGGGGCACTCGGCCTCGCCGAGGTCGGCCTCCTCGATCACGTCGCCGGAGTCGAGCATGAGCCGGACGTCGCCGCACGCCGTGCAGGTGCGTTCGGCGCAGCCCTCCTCGTCGTCGACCCGCAGGCGGAAGGTCGCGCCGGTGCACCGGGCGCACCGGGCGTGGACGACCCGGGTCGCCGGGTAGCCGGCCGCGGTGTACGCCGTGAGGTACTCGCCGAGGTCGGCCGCCTCGGTCCCTGTCCACCAGCGGTGTGACCGGTCGATGCCCATGGGGCCAGGCTACGGACCTCAGCCTCGCCGGCGGGACCCCGTACGGCGTCCGGCGAACCGGCCGAGGACGACGTCCACCCACACCCACCGCGCGGCGGGGGCGACGCCGACCGACCACGCCACGGAGGCGAGCACGTCGGTGGGGTAATGGACCGCGTCGACCGACAGGGACAGCGCGACGATGACCACGATGATGCTTCCCGCGATGGCGATCGGGTGGTGCAGGGCAGTGCCGCGCACGACGAGGAGGACCGCCAGGACGAACGCGGTGACGAAGACCGTGTGCCCGCTGGGGAAGGACGGGTCCGCGGGCGAGGGCAGGAAGGGGTGCGGCAGCAGGTGCACGTCGGGCCGCGGTCGGTCGACGACGAGCTTGAGCACATCGGAGGGGATCCACGTGACGGCGACGGTGCCCGCGAACGCCGCGGCGACCCGGAGCCGGTGCGACCACCACCACACGAGGGCGGTGGCGAGGACGGTGAGGGCGATCGCCGGAGCGGGCGAGAAGAGGTGGTACACCGTCGTGGACAGCGACCCGACGACGCCCGTGCGCGCGCCGTTCAGCCGGCGCGAGAGCCCGCCGTCGAGGGGCTGCCACCGCAGGAGGAACCCCAGGACGGCCAGGGCCCCGACGACGATGGCAGCCCGGACCAGGGCGACGCGGGGGTCCCGGCCGGGGGCGAGGATCCCCTGACCCAGGCGGCGGTCGAGGAGCTCGAGGTCGTCGCTCGTGTCGGTCATCCGGTGGGTCCGCTCCTTCGTCGGGGCGGCCGGCCCGGGCGGCCGGTACGCCGCGGTCCGTCGCCCCCCAGTCAAGCGCCGGGGCCTGGCCGTCCGCCGTACGCGAGCTGCTCGAGGCCTGGGACGACGAGGTGGCGGGGTCGCTGCGCGACGAGACCCGATGCGGATCCGCTGCGGATCAGGTGCGGATCAGGTGCGGGGGTCCGGGCGGTGACCCGCCCCCACACGGGCGGGCCCCGTCCGAACCAGCGGCCCGCAGGGCGGACCGTCGTGCACCGGAGCCGTCGGGACGGCTCCCACCCGTCACGCGCGCCCCCACAGGCGCCGCTTCAGGCCCCACGAGTGTAAGAGCGCTTTCGTTCGCAGTACAAGAGGTTCAATCGACGGAATTACTGACGGGCGGACGGCGTAGGGCGTGGCTGAGTCACATCGCCCGAGGACGGGCGGGCAGGTCGGCGACGACGTACGGTGTCCCCGACCCGTCCGCGTCATGGAGAGGCCCCGGTGACCGTCGTCGACTTCCGCACCGTGAGCACGAGCGGGCTCGAGAGCTCGCCCGTGGGGCCGGCCCTCGCCGGCCTGCGGGCCAACGAGGCCCGGTACTTCTCGACGAAGTACGGGCACGCCCTCACCACCCACCCGGCCGACGAGGTGCCGCAGCTCGTCGAGTACGTGGCCCGCGTGCTGGCCGAGCGTGACGTCGTCATCGGCTCACGGCCGCTCGAGGCGTCGAGCTGCGAGGTCGACGGGATCCGGTGGACGCACGTGTTCTACGAGTCCGGACTGGTCGTCAACGTGCTGTGGACCCTCGCCGAGGGTGGCAAGCGGGCCGTCGGCTTCAAGCTGTCCGACGGCATGGAGGTCCCCGAGGAGCTCGACGGGAAGTTCACGTTCGCACGTCAGAGGTCGACGCTGGCCGGAACCATCCGCGGGTCGTTCTTCGTCGTCAAGGGCGACCACGAGCCGCCCGCGACCCCCTGAGCCCGCCGGCTCAGGCGGCGGCGAAGAGCTCGAGGGCGACGCCGTCGGGGTCGCGGAACTCGAGGATGTGGCCGGCGCCGATGTCCTTGACCGGCTCGTGGGCCACGCCCAAGCCGTCGAGGACCTCGACGGCCCGCTCGAGGTCGGCGACCGCGCCGACGGTGAAGGCGACGTGGTCGAGGCCGGTGCGGTCCTCGTCGAACCGGTCGCGCGCCACCGGGCGCAGCCCGAGCAGCGAGCTCTCGCCCAGCCGGTAGATCACCCCGCCGAAGAGGAACGACAGCTGGTCACGGGTCGCCTCGTCCGCGTCGGCGGGCAGCTCGAAGGCGACGGGCAGCCCGAAGACGGCGTCGTAGAAGGCGCGCGACCGCTCGATGTCGGTGACGGTGAGGCGGACGTGGGCGTACCCGGTGGGCGTGATCGGCATGGCCCCAGCCTGCGTGACCGCCCGGGCGCTCGCGACCGTCAGCCGCGGCCCAGCCCGGTGGTGCCCAGCAGGTCGCGCTCGCGGACCCACCCGACGACCGCGCCGGAGGCGTCGGCGACCGGGACGACGGAGCGGGCGTGGCCGAGCGCCGTGAGCACGTCGCCCACGGTCGCCGTGTCGGGGACCGGGTCGGCCGGCGAGGCGAGCGCACCGACGCGCGTGTCGTCGCCGGCCGACAGGGCCCGCACGACGTCGGTCGCGGTCACCGTGCCGTGCAGCCGACCGTCCGCCTCGACGACCGGCAGCTCGGCGTCGGTGCCGGCGGCGAACCGCGCCGCCGCGGCCTCGAGCGTGTCGTCGACCCGCAGCGGTGCGGGGGCCGGCGTGACGAAGGGGGCGGCGGGGCGGCGTCGTACGGCGGCGTCGGCGGGCTCGTCGATGTCGATGCCGCGACGCAGCAGCTTGCGGGTGTAGACCGTGTCCCGGGACACGACCTGGCTGATGCCGGTGGCGAGGACGATGGCCAGCATCAGCGGCAGGATGATCGAGTACTCGCCCGTCAGCTCGAAGAGGATGACCACGGCGGTGATCGGCGCGCGGGCGGCCCCGGCGAACACGGCGCCCATCCCGATGAGGGCGTAGGCGCCGACCGAGCCCCCCGAGGTCGGGGCGACCGAGTGGACGACCTCACCGAACGCCGCCCCCGCCATGGCCCCCACGAAGAGGCTCGGGGCGAAGACCCCGCCCGAGCCACCGATGCCGATGGTCAGGCTGCAGGCGACGAGCTTGCCGACGAGCAGCACGAGCAGGAACGCGATGCCGTAGCCGCCGTCGACCGCGCGGCCGAGGACGGGATAGCCGACGCCGTACATCTGCGGGAGGACGAGCAGGACGAGGCCGAGCAGCAGGCCGCCGGTGGCGGGACGAAGCCACTCCGGGCCGCGCCAGGCCCAGTCGCAGGCGTCCTCGACGGCGTAGAGGACGCGCGAGAAGCCGACCCCGACGAGCCCGGCGAGGACGCCGAGGAGAGCGAAGAGCGGGTACTGCGCGAGGTGGTCGACGTGGAAGGCGGGCAGGACGAGGAAGGGCGAGTCACCCAGGACGCCGCGGCCGATGACGCTGGCCGTCACCGACGAGAGCACGACCATCCCGAAGGACTCCGCGGCCCACTGGCGCAGGATGAGCTCCATCGCGAAGAAGACGCCGGCGAGGGGCGCGTTGAAGGTCGCCGAGATTCCGCCGGCCGCGCCGCACGCGACGAGCAGGGTCACCCGGCGCTCGTCGAGCTTGAAGGACTGACCGAGGGTCGAGCCGAGGGCCGAGCCGATCTGGACGATGGGGCCCTCGCGGCCGACCGAGCCGCCGCCGCCGATGCACAGGGCCGAGGCGACGGCCTTGACCAGCGCGACCTGCGGCCGGATCCGGCCGCCGTGGCGGGCGACGGCGACCATGACCTCGGGGACGCCGTGGCCGCGGGCCTCGCGGGCGAAGCGCTGCACGAGCGGCCCGTAGACCAGACCGGCGACGACCGGGGTGAGGACGACGAAGAACCGCCCGAGGGCGGGCAGCTGCGGGTTGGCGGCTCCGGGGTGGCCCGCGTAGTCGGAGAACCCGGTGAAGAGGTGGGTCAGCCCCTCGATCATGTAGCGGAACGCCACGGCGCCCAGGCCGGCCCCCACCCCCACGCCGAGGGCGAGCAGGAGCAGCCCCAGCCGCCGGGATCGCAGCCCACGGGCCCGCGCCCAGTCCACACGCATCGTCAGTGCCGTCACCATTGCATACTGCAATAGTTGCTGTATGCACGTCAATGTGGGTTATGGTCGGAGGGTGGTGACGCGACGACCGATCGGCGACCCGGGCGGGACGACCTCGGACGACCCGCTGGCGGCGATCGTCGACGCGGTGCTCGACGGGTCCAGAGCCCTCGTGGCCGTGTCGGCGCGCTCGATCGCCGGGGCCAAGAGCGTGACGCTGCCGCAGTTCCGCATGCTCGTCGTGCTGTCCGAGGCGGAGGACAGCCTCACCGGCCTGGCCGGCCAGCTCGACGTCGCCCCCTCCACGGCCCTGCGGATGGTCGACCGGCTCGTCGCCGCCGGCCTCGTCGAGCGCAGCGTCCGCCCGGAGAACCGGCGCGAGACCCGCCTCGCCCTGACGTCAGCCGGCCGCCGCGTGGTCCGCACCGTGACCCAGCGCCGTCGCCGGGACCTGCGGGCGGTGCTGGAGCGCCTCGACCCCGACCGTCGCGACGCGGTGGCTGCCGCCATGGCCGACTTCGCGGCCGCGGCCGAGCAGGTCTGGCCCGCGACCGGGCGGTCGCTGCCGTGACCGGGCTCGAGCCGGTCCGCGTGGTGCGCGACGACGGCGGCGAGGCCGACATCTCGTCGTACGGCGTCCTGGGGGACGGGCGCACGGTGGCGTTGCTGGCCCGGGACGGACGGGTGGACTGGTGGCCCGTGCCGCGCCTGGACAGCCGCCCGGCCTTCGCCGCGCTGGTGGACCCGGGGCAGGGCGGGTTCGTCGCCCTGCGGCCGACCGACCCGGACGCCACGAGCGAGATGCGCTACCTCGACGGCACGAACCAGCTGGTGACGACCTTCGCGACGGGGTCGGGTCGGGTGAGCGTCCTCACCTCCCTCGACGTCGGCAACGCGGGGCGGCTGCCGTGGACCGAGCTGGCCTGGCGCCTCGAGGGGCAGCAGGGGGAGGTCGAGCTCGAGCTCGTCGTCGCCCCGGGCACCGGGCTGCGGGAGTGGAGCGCCTGGGCGGACCGGGAGGCGACCGGCGACGGTCCCACGCTCCTGCACGCGGGCGAGGTCGTCCTGGCCGTGCGCACGTCGTGGCCGGTCGGGCACCAGCCGGAGGACCGGCTGGTGCGCAGCCGCGTCACCGTCGTGGAGGGTGAGCGGCGTGTCGCCGCGGTCGTCGCGAGCAACGGCGAGCCGCTCTACCTGACCGACCTCGACGCGATCGCCAGTCGCATCGACCTGACGACCGACCGGTGGCGCCAGTGGTCGCGCCAGGTCCGGTGGGACGGGCCGGACCGCGACCGGGTCGTGCGCAGCGCGCTGGCCCTCAAGACGGTCATCGTCGCCGAGACCGGCGCCATCGCCGCTGCCGCGACGACCTCGCTGCCCGAGCGGGTGGGCGGGCCGAAGAACTGGGACTACCGGCTGGCGTGGATCCGCGACGCGGCCTTCACCATCGACGCGATGAGCGTCTGCGGGATGCAGGAGGAGGTGCACGCCAGCGTCGTCTGGCTCCTGCGGGCGATCCGGGCGCACGGGCCCGACGTGCACGTCGTGTACGACCTCGACGGCGGCCTGGCGCCGGACACGACGGAGCCGCCGGTGCCCGGCTACCGCGGCAGCCGCCCGGTCCGGGTCGGCAACGGCGCGACGTCGCAGACCCAGCTGGGGGTGTACGGCGACCTGTTCGGCACCGTCGCGGACTGGGTCGACGACGGCCACGTGCTCGACCTGCGCTCGGCCCGCGAGCTGGCCGACCTGGCCGACCGCTGCGCCGACAGCTGGCGCCACGACGACGCCGGCATCTGGGAGCTGCAGGACGAGCGTCCCTACACCTCGTCCAAGATGAACTGCTGGCGTGCCCTCGACGCCGCCGCCCGCCTGGCCGACGCAGGGCACCTGCCGGACCGTGCCGGTCGCTGGCGGCGCGAGGCCGCGGCCGTCGCCGACTGGGTCCAGGAGCACTGCTGGTCCTCGGTGAAGCAGGCCTACACGTTCTACGCGGGCAGCGACGACCTCGACGCCTCGGTGCTGCTGGGCGCGCGCTTCGGGTTCGACACGGGAGAGCGGATGGCGTCGACCGTGCGGGCGGTCGAGCGGGAGCTGGGCGCCGGGCCGTTGGTCTACCGGTACTCCGCGGTCTCGGCGGAGGAGGAGACGTTCCTGGCCTGCGCCTACTGGCTCGTCGAGGCACTGGCCCTGACCGGCCGGCTCGACGACGCCCGGGACCGCCTCGGCCGGCTGGGCGACCTCGTGCCCCCGACGGGGCTGATGTCGGAGATGGTCGACGCCCGCACGGGGCAGCTCGTCGGCAACCTGCCGCAGGCCCTCAGCCACCTCGCCCACATCAACGCCGCGGCCACGGTGCGTGACCTCGGCCCCACGGGGAAGGACGTCGATCCCCGACGACGGAAAGGATGCAGCGGATGAGCAGGACAGTGGTGGTGACCGGAGGGTCGGCCGGCATCGGCCGGGCGACGGTGCGGGAGTTCGCCCGGGCGGGCTACGACGTGGCGGTCCTGGCCCGCGGGCGCGCCGGGCTCGACGCCGCCGTCGCCGACGTCGAGCGCGAGGGTCGACGGGGGCTGGCCGTCCAGACCGACGTCGCCGACCACGAGGCGGTCGAGGCGGCGGCGGACCGGGTGGAGGCCGAGCTGGGCCCCATCGACGTCTGGGTCAACGTCGCGTTCGTCGGCGCGCTGTCGTGGTTCTGGGACACGACGCCGCGGGAGTACGAGCGGATGACCGCCGTCACCTACTACGGCCAGGTCAACGGCACCCGGGCGGCGCTGCGGGTCATGCGCCCACGTGACCGGGGCGCCATCGTCAACGTCTCCTCGGCGATGGCCTACCGCTCGATCCCGCTGCAGTCCGCCTACTGCGGCGCGAAGCACGCGACGAAGGGGATGACGGAGTCGGTCATCACCGAGCTGCGGGCGACCGGGAGCCACGTCACGGTCGGGCTCGTCACCCTGCCCGGGGTCAACACGACCCAGTTCGACTGGAACCTCAACAAGATGGACCAGCACCCGCAGCCGGTGCCGCCCATCGTGCAGCCCGAGGTGTGCGCCCGGGCGATCCGCTTCTCGGCCGAGCACCCCCGGCGCAACATGTGGGTCGGCATCTCGACGGCCTACACCGTGCTCGGCAACCGGGTCGCCCCACGCTTCGTCGACTGGTACCTGGGCCGGACGGGTGTCGGGTCGCAGCAGACGTCGCAGGACGCGCCGCGCTACGGCTCCAACGTGTTCGAGCCCCAGGACCACGAGGCGGACCGCGGTGCCCGTGGCGCCTTCTCCGACAAGGCCTCGGAGCACGACCCGGTCTCCTTCGTCGCCAAGCACCGGGCCGCGACCGTGGCCGCCGGCGTGGCCGCCCTCGCCGGGGTCCTGGCGACCTGGCGCCGGACCCGATGACGGTCCCGACGGCGGGCCCCACGGCCCCGGCGACGGCGCGGTCCTCCCGGCGGCGGGTCCGCCTCGTCGAGGCGGCCCGCGCCGCATGGGGCGCGACGTTGCTGCTGGCCCCCCGGACCGTGCTCACCCACGTGCACGGCGTCCGCGTCGACGAGCGCAGCCTCGTGGTCGCCCGCGTCCTCGGGGCGCGCCACCTGGTGCAGGCCGGGGCGACGCTCGTGACGCCACGGCCGGCCGGCCTGGCCCTCGGGGTCGTCGTCGACGTCCTGCACGCGGCGACCGCGGCCGGCCTCGCGGCGCTCGACCCCACGCGGCGACGGGCCGGGGTCGTCGACACCGTGTCGGCGACGGTCTGGGCCGCGGCCGGGGCCCGGGCCGCGTCCCGGGCACGGGAGGGGCGGCGCGGCGTCGGCTAAGGTGGTTGCGAGTTCAACTACGCGGGAGGTCGACGTGACGACGACGGGACCGGCGCCGGACGCGCCGTCGTACGACGTGCTGGGGACGCGCGAGCGGCCGACGCTCGGGCTCGACACCTTCGGTGACGCGCCCCTGGACGGGGCGCCGGGCAACCACGCCGCGACGATCCGCGAGGTCGTCGAGGAGGCGGTGCTGGCCGACCGGCTCGGCGTCGACTACCTCGGGCTGGGGGAGCACCACCGCGCCGACTACGCCGTCTCCGCGCCGGACGTCGTGCTCGCGGCGATCGCGGGACGGACCGAGCGGATCCGGCTCGGCACCGGCGTCACCGTGCTGTCCTCCGACGACCCCATCCGGGTCTACGAGCGCTTCGCGACCCTCGACGCCGTCTCCGGCGGCCGGGCCGAGGTCCAGCTCGGACGCGGCTCCTTCGTGGAGTCGTTCTCGCTCTTCGGGCTCGACCTCGCCGACTACGAGCGGCTCTTCGCCGAGAAGCTCGACCTCTTCGCCGCCCTGCAGAGCGAGCAGCCGGTGCACTGGCAGGGCACCGTCCGCCCGCCGGTCGACGGCAAGCAGGTCTACCCGACGACCGCCGCCGGGCGGCTGCCCGCGTGGGTCGCCGTCGGCGGGTCACCGGAGTCGGTGATCCGGGCCGCGCGCTACGCGATGCCGTTGGTACTCGCCGTGATCGGCGGCTCGCCGCGCGGCTTCGTCCAGTTCGCCGAGCTCTACCGCCGGGCGCTCACCGAGCTCGGGCTGCCGGAGCTCCCCGTGGGGATGCACTCGCCGGGGCACGTCGCCGCGACCGACGAGCTGGCCCGGGAGCAGATGTTCCCGCACCAGGCGGAGGCCTTCGGCCGCATCGGCCGCGAGCGCGGCTGGGGCCCGTACACCCGGCTCGCCTTCGAGCAGTCCGCCTCGCGGGAGGGCGCGATCTTCGTCGGCTCGCCCGAGACCGTCGCCCGCAAGATCGCCTGGGCGGTGCGCACGCTCGGCCTGTCCCGCTTCCAGCTCAAGTACGCCGTCGGCGGGCTGCCGCACGCGCAGCGCCTGGAGTCCGTGCGCCTGTACGGCGAGGAGGTCGTGCCGCGGGTGCGCGAGCTGCTCGCCGAGGAGGGCTGACGCTCAGAGGCAGCGGGCGGAGAGGCCGCCGTCCACCGGCAGGCACACCCCGTTGACGTACGACGCCGCGTGGCTGGCGAGGAAGACGGCCACCCGCGCGACGTCCCACGGGCTGCCCATCCGCCCCGTCGGGCTCGCCGCGTGCCGGGCCCGCAGCGCGGCCGGGTCGTGCGCGAGCTGGGCCGTGACGAGCGGGGTGTCGATGAGGCCGGGGAGGATCGCGTTGGCCCGGATCCCCCGGTCCGCGTAGGTCAGCGCGAGGCTGACCGTCAGCTGGTCGAGGGCCGCCTTGGACGCGCTGTAGGCCGGGTAGACGTAGCCCGTGGAGCGGATGGCCGCGACCGAGGACACCGTCGTGACGACCCCGCGGCCGGCGGCGAGCAGGTGCGGCAGCACGTGCCGCGTCGTGAGGTAGGCGCTCGTGACGTTGAGCCGGAACGCGGCCTCCCACCCCGCCAGGTCGAGGTCGGTGACGGACCCCTGGCGCACGGCGCCCACGTTGTGGTGCAGGACGGACGGGGCGCCGTACGCCGCCACGGCCTCGGCCACCGCGCGCTCGACCTGCGTCTCGTCCGTGACGTCGGCGGTGACCGCGAGCGACTCGCCGCCGCGGGCGACGACCTCGTCGGCGACGCGCTGCGCCTCGTCCGGATCGCGGTCGAGGGCCACGACCGCGGCCCCGGCGTCGGCGTAGGCGAGGGCGGCGGCCTCGCCGTTGCTGAGGCCCGCGCCGGACGAGCCGGCGCCCACGACGAGGACGACACGCCCGGAGAGGTCGAGCGACAGGGGCACGCGGCTCCTCCTCGCCGGTCGGGCCGCCCTCGTCGGCGGCACCCCCACCCTGCGCGCGGGACGGGCGGCGCGACCACCACCGGGGGTGAGAGGCCGCCCACCGCCTTGCTCGCTCTGTCGAACCGGGCGAGGATCGGCCCGTGAGCACCGGCGCCGTCCAGGACCTCGTCGACACCCTCGCCGCCGGGCTGCGTCGCTCGGTCGTCGTCGACGACCCCCAGGTGCGCCTGCTCCACGCGAGCCGGCACTACGGGGACGAGGACGACGTCCGGCGCCGGGCCGTGCTGCAGCGCGACGCCGGCCCGGAGATCGTGGGCTACGTCCTCGCCCAGGGGGTCGCCTCCTGGAGCCGACCGGGCACCATCCCCGCCGCCGAGGAGCTCGGGCTGCGCGCCCGGCTGTGCGTCCCGGTCCGCTGGCGCGGCACCCTGCTCGGGCTGCTCATGGTCGTCGACGCCGACGGCACGCTGAGGCCGGACGAGGTGGCCCGCATCGCCGCGGGGGCCGACGAGCTGGCGGCCCTGCTCGCCGAGGACCGCCGTCCGGAGCTCGACCCCGCCGCGCAGGACGACGCCGAGGCGCTCGAGGACCTCGCCGCCGACCAGCCGTCCGTACGACGCTCGGCCCTGCGCCACCTCGGGGCGCGGCTCGGCCCGCGGGCCGAGCTGCCGCTGCGGGCGGTCGTGCTCGTCTGCCGCGACGAGGCGGCGGCCGAGGGCGGCTCACCCGGCCACCCGGCCGCGGCGCTGCGCTACGCGCTGTCGGGGGAGGTCGTGGCCCCGCCCGCCTGGGGCCTGCTGACCAGCGTGCGCGACGACCGGGCCACCGTCCTCGTCACCGCCCGCACCGACCCGGGCGAGGACGCGGTGGCCGGGCTCGCCGAGCGGCTCGTCGCCCGCGTCGACGCCGTGGGGGCCGGGCGGCTGCGGTGCGTCGCGGGGGTCGGAGGGGCCGGCCACGGCCTCGAGCAGGCCCGCGCCGTCATCGGCCAGGCGCGGACCGCGGCCTCGGCCGCCGGCCGGGTCCGCCCCGGCCCGGTCGTGCGCTGGAGCGGCCTGGGGGAGTACGCCGTGCTGCTGCGGCTGCCGCTGGACCGGCTCGCCGGCCCCGACGGACCCGGCGTCGACGCGCTCCCCGACGAGGTGAGCCGGCTGCTGGCGCACGACCGGGACGGCACCGCCGTGACGACCGTCCTCGCCTTCCTCGACCACGCGGGCTCGGCCCCCGCCGCGGCCGACGCCCTCCACGTGCACCGTACGACGCTGTACTACCGGCTCGAGCGGATCCGCGAGGCGACCGGTCTCGACCTCGACGACGGCCGCACCCGGCTCGCCCTGCACGCCGGCCTGCGGCTGCGCGAGCTGCTCGACCCGGCAGGGCTTCGACAGGTGTAGGACGCGCCCGGACCGGGTTGCGGCGGGCGTCGGTGGAAGCGGGGCGTCGTACGGGCCGATGCTGCACCCGACGGTCGACGACGACCGAGGAGAGGAGGAGGGTCACCGATGGGCGACTTCACCACCCGCGACGGCTGCCGGATCCACTACGAGGACCAAGGCTCCGGCCCCGAGACGCTCGTGCTGCTCACCGGCTGGTCGCAGACCCGGGCCACCTTCGACCGCCTCCTCGCCGCCCTCGAGCCGGCCGGCGACCGCTACCGCGTCGTCTCCTGGGACTACCGCAACCACGGCGTCTCCGGCGGGTCCGACCGCGGCGCGCGGATCGCCTCGCTCGCCGCCGACCTGCGCGAGCTCCTCGAGCACCTGGGTGTCGACTCGGCCCACTTCCTCGGCCACTCGATGGGCTGCTCGGTCCTCTACTCGTACGTCGACGCCCACGGCACCGGCTCGGTCCGCTCGCTCGTCCTCGTCGACCAGCCCAGCGTCTGCGCGCTCGTCCCGTGGCTCGCGCCCGAGGACGCGTCGACGGTCGGCGCCATCGTCGACTTCCCCGGCGCCTACGACTTCGTCACCGCCGTGGCCGGCGCGGACGGCCCGGCCGCCCGGCGGGCGTTCCTCGAGTCGATGATCGGACCCGACCTGCCGCCGGAGGACGTCGACTGGCTCGAGCAGGAGAACCTCCAGGGCCGGATGCCGTTCGCCGCCAAGCTGCTCCTCGACCACATCATGCAGGACTGGCGCGACGTGCTGCCCCACCTCGACGTACCGACCCTCGTCGTCGGGGGCGAGAAGAGCCACGTCGTGCCCACGTCCCAGGAGTGGATCGCCGGGCAGATCCCCGGCGCCCGGCTGCGCGTCCTCACCAGCGAGGAGGGCGGCTCGCACTTCGCCTTCTACGAGCAGCCCGCCCTCTTCGCCGAGCTGGTCACCGGCTTCCTCGACGACGCCGTCGCCGGGCGGGCGGTCAGCGCACCGGGCTGAGCAGCGTCCCGCGGCGCAGCCCGCGGACGGTCCGGACCGCCACGACCCCCCACGCGCCGACCAGACCGGCGTAGAGGACGCACGCCACGACCGCGAGGAACGGGGCGCCGGTCGCCGCGCCCAGCGCCGACGTCCCGGTGACGACCGTCCCGACGGGGAAGGTGAACGACCACCAGGTCAGCGAGAAGGGCAGCCCCGACACGCTCGAGCGCGCGGTCCGCACCGTGAGGCCGAGGGCGATCGCCAGCCACAGCACCGCGAAGCCCCACACCGGCACGCCGTACACCAGCCCGAGGGCCTCGAAGGCGGTCCCGTACGGCGCCGGCAGGACCGACGGCGCGGTGGCGCCGAGGGTGTGGGCGGCGGTGACCGACTGCCCGAGCGGGCCGAGGACGATCCACAGCGTGGGCACCGCCGCGGTGGGTCCGACGTCGTGCAGGGCCAGCCGGCTCCAGACCATCGTGATGACGACGAGGCTGGCCAGCAGCGCGGCGCCGAACATCATCGTGCCGAGCAGCTGCAGGGCCTGGCGCCACGCGCCCACCGGCAGGTGCGGCACGAGCAGGGGAGCGGTCGCCGCGCTGACCATCGGGGGCACGACCGGCATGAGCCAGCCGCCGACCGCCGCGTCCGGGGCGGAAGGGCCGCGGGTGAACTGGCGCAGTGGCACGAGCACCGCGGTCGCGAGGCCGAGCGCCGTGCCGGCGCTCCACAGCACGGCGTCGAGGACGACCGCCGTGCGCAGCCCGACGACCGGGACCCCGACGAGCAGGGCGCCCGCCCCCACGGTGAGCAGGGCCATCGCCGGGGCGCCGTAGAACGGCGCGAGGACCGGGTCGTCCAGGTGACCGCGGGCGGTGCCGCGCTCGTGGCGCCACTGCAGGACGGTGGCCGCGACGACGAGGACGAGCAGGGCGGCGTCGAGCAGCCACACGACCCGGGCCGCGTCGAGCAGCAGCGGCGGGTGCCAGGGCAGGGTCGCGGCGGCGTTGGCGACGATCCCCGTGCCCATGACGGCGGCGAACCAGTTGGGGGCCACCGCCCGCAACCAGAGGCGTCCGGGCGGGGTCGTCGAGGTCACGAGGGTGGTCGTCGGGGCGGCGGTCGTCACCCCTCCAGGGTCGGCCCGGACGCCGCGACGCGGTAGCCGGTGCCGCCCTGTCCATCCACAGGTCGAACCTGTGTCGGGACTAAGGTCGTCCCTGTGACCAGTCGCGTGCCCGACCTCGACGCGCTGCGGCTGCTCGACGCCGTGGGTCGCACGGGCAGCATCGGCGGGGCGGCGCGCGCCGTCGGGACGACGCAGCAGTCGGCGTCCGAGCGGCTGCGGTCGGTCGAGGGGACGGTGGGTCTGCCGCTCGTGCGCCGAGGTCCCCGCGGCTCCGAGCTGACCGACGCCGGGGTCGTCGTCGCCGGGTGGGGCCGGCGGCTGCTCGACCTCGCCGACGAGATCGACCTGGCCATCGACGGCCTGCGCGGCGACCGGGACCGCGGGCTCACGGTGTGGGCCAGCATGACCGTCGCCGAGGGGCTGCTCCCGCGCTGGCTCGTCCTGCTGCGCCAGCGGCGGTCCGCCGACGGTCTCGCGCCGACCGCCGTCCGCTTCACCGCCGCCAACAGCACCCAGGTCGCCGCCGCCGTCCGCGACGGCACGGCCGACCTCGGCTTCGTCGAGGGCGCCGCGCCACCGGCCGGGCTGCGCAGCACCGTCGTCGCCCACGACGAGCTCGTCCTCGTCGCCGCCCCCGGGGACCCGCTGGCGCGACGTCGTACCCCCGTGGAGCCGGCGGAGGTCGCCGCGCTGACGACGACCGGGCGCGAGCCCGGGTCCGGCACCCGGGCCGTGCTCGAGCGCGCCCTGCGGCGGCACCGGCTCGAGCCCCGGGTCGCCGTCGAGCTCACCACGGCCACCGCGGTCCGCGAGGCCGTGGCCGCCGGCGGACCACCCGCCGTCCTCGGGGCCCGGGCGGTCGCCCGCGACCTCGCCGAGGGACGGCTGGTGCGGGTGCCGGTGGCCGGGCTCGACCTGCGCCGGGCCTTCCGGGCCGTGTGGTCCGGGAGCGCGCAGCCCCCGGCCGGCCCGGTCCGCCAGCTCGTCGGCATCGCCCGCGAGGACGTCGGCTGAGGGTTGCCGTCAGCGCCCGGAGGAGTTGCCCGGGTGCGGGTCGGCCGGAGGGAGCTCGCCGGTCTGCACCACGTCCGCGGCGACCTCGCGGACCTTGCGGTTGGTGGTCCGGCTGACCTGCACGAGGTCGTCGAAGGCATCGGACTCCGTCGCGCCGCGCAGGGCCATGAGGATGCCCACGGCCATCCCGATCTGCCGGTTGCTGTCGAGCGCGAGGCGCAGGTTGCCGACCTGGGTCGTCAGCTGCTCCACCCGCCGGGTGAGCTGCTCGACCTGTCGGCGCAGCACGACCTCGGTCGCGGGGGAGTCGTCGCGGGGGGAGTGGGCGCCATCGGACACCGGGGACCTCTCGGGGACGCGCGACGGACCGTGCCCCAGTGGTTCGAGGTGGTCCGCCGGGAGGAGATTATCCTGCGCAGGAGCACCACCCGACCACCCGGCCCCTTCGCCCCCTGCCCCTCATCCAGGAGGACCCGTGTCGCCGTCCCCCCTCTCCGACCCGTCGGGACTGGCCGCGCTCAGCGACGAGCTGGGCCACCTCCTGCGCGCCGAGGCCGCGAGCCTGGGCGACGTCGTCGACGTCGCGGCCAAGTGGGTGCCGGGCACCGCCGGCGCGAGCATCACGTCGTACCGCGGAGCGCACTTCACCACCGACGCCGCGACGGACGAGCGGGTCCGCCGCGCCGACGCGCTCCAGTACGACCTGGGTTCGGGACCGTGCGTCGACGCCGTGCTCGACGACGCGATCTACCACCCCGACGACCTGCTCACCGACGGCCGCTGGCCCGAGTTCGGCTCGCGGGTGGCGCACGAGGAGGGCTACCGCAGCCTGCTCTCCTACCGGCTGCACACCGGCATCGACGAGGTCGTCAGCGGCCTCAACCTCTACGCCGACGAGCCGGGGGCGTACGACGACACGTCCGTCGCCCGCGGCCTGCTCGTCGCCACCCGGGCCGCCGCCGTCATCGCCGGGCGGAAGATGTCGCACCTGCAGAAGGCGCTGGAGAGCAGCCGCGACATCGGGGCCGCCGTCGGCGTCCTCATGAGCGCCCACAAGGTCACCCGCGAGCAGGCCTTCGACCTGCTCTCCATCGCCAGCCAGCGCCGCAACCGGCGGCTGCGCGACGTCGCCGCCGAGGTCGTCGAGTCGGGCTGGCTGCAGCAGCGGTCCGAGGGCGCCCAGGCCTGACCGGGCGCCGGGGGGCCGGGCCCGGGTGCATGGATCGGGGGGGCCCGGGTAGTCCGCTCCGGTGACGCCCCCCCGCGCCCAGCGGCCCGCCCGCGGCCTGACCGTCGTCGTGCCCGCGCACGACGAGCGCGAGCTGCTGCCGGCCTGCCTCGAGGCCCTGCGGGTCGCCGCCGTCCACGTCGCCCCGCCGGTCCGCGTCGTCGTCGTCCTCGACGACTGCCGCGACGGCACGGCCGACGTCGTCCCGCCGACCGTGCGCACCGTCGAGGTCCGGCACGGCGTCGTCGGTCTCGCGCGCGCCGCCGGGTTCGTCGGGGAGCCGGCCGACCCGGGGTGGTGGTACGCGACGACGGACGCCGACACCTGCGTCCCGCCGTCGTGGTGCGCCGAGCAGCTGGCGACCGCCCTGGTCGCCGACGTCTTCGTCGGCACGGTCGCGGTCGCCGACTGGTCGCAGCGCCCCGCCGGGGTGCGCGAGGCCTGGGACCGTGCGTACGCCGTCGACCCGGCCGACCCCGCCACCGACCCCGCCACCGACCTCGCCACCGACCCGTCCCACCCGCACGTCCACGGGGCCAGCCTCGGCCTGCGGGCGTCGTCGTACTGGCGCGTCGGCGGGTTCCGCGCCGTCCGCGAGCACGAGGACGTCGCGCTGGTCGAGCGCTGCGTCGCCGCCGGACTGGTCGTCCGCCGCACCAGGCGGGCGCCCGTCACCACCGCCGCCCGACGGTCCTCCCGGACCCCGGGCGGCTTCTCCGGTCATCTCGACCGCCTCGAGGGGGAGCTCGCGTCATGACGTCCACCACCACCCTGGCCGGCCGCGGCACCGGGTCGGCGCACACCGATCGGACCGAGGAGGAGGAGCGTCGCCTGCTGACGGCCGCCGTCCGTTCGCTGCTGCGGCAGCCCGTCCCCCTCCCCGGCTCGGGCGGCACCGCCGAGCGCTGGGACCGCCTGCGGGCGGCGGCCGCCGACGACGTCGTCGTCGCCCGGCTCGTCGAGGCGCACCTCGACGCCGACGCGATCCTCGCCGAGCTCGGCCAGGAGCGGCCCCGGCGCGGTGAGTGGTGGGGCGTGTGGGCGGCCGAGCCGCCGTCGCCCCGGGTCACCGCCACCCCGGAGGGGGATCGGTGGCTGCTGTCGGGCGCCAAGGCGTGGTGCTCGGGCACCGGCCTGTGCACCCATGCCCTGCTCACCGCCGACACCGACGACGGCGTCGCTCTGTTCGCCGTCGACCTGCGCGGCGACGACGTGCGCGGCGAGCCGTCGACGTGGCGGGCCGCCGGCATGCGGCGCAGCAGCACCGGCACCGTCCACCTCGACCGCGTCACCGCGCGTCGGGTCGGCTCGCACGCGGACTACCTCGACCGGCCGGGCTTCTGGCACGGCGGGGCAGGGGTCGCCGCGTGCTGGGTCGGCGGCGCGGAGCGCGTCGCCCGGACCCTGCGCCAGGCCGTCGAGCGCCGGCCGGAGGCGCACGCCCTGGCCCACCTCGGCGCGGTCGACGCGGCCCTCGCGGGGGCGCGGTGGGTGCTCGACGCCGCGGCGCGCGAGCTCGACGAGGCCCCGACGAGCCGCCGCGCCGCGCAGGTGCGGACGATGCGCGTGCGGGCCGTCGCGGAGCAGGCCGTCACGACGACCGTCGACCACGTCGGCCGCGCGCTCGGGGCGACGCCGCTGTGCCTCGACGGGGACCACGCGGCCGCCGTCGCCGACGTCACCGTCTACGTGCGCCAGAGCCACGCCGAACGCGACCTCGAGGGCCTCGGCCGGCTGCTCGTCGGCGAGCTCCCGCAATGAGCACGACCGCCGCCGGCACCCGGCGAGGCGCCCCGAGCGGCAACGGGGACCGCCTCGGGGTCGTCGACGACGACCACGGTGGGACGCCGCTCGCGACCTGGCGGGCCTGGCCGGCCTGGTCCCGCTTCCCCGTGGTCGACCCGACGACCTGGCCCCGGGTCGTCGCCGTCGCCCCCCACCCGGACGACGAGGTGCTCGGGGTCGGTGCGCTGCTGGCCCGGCTGAGTGCCGCGGGGCACGCCGTGTCGGTCGTCGCCGTCACCGACGGCGACGGCGCCGACCCGCAGGCCGACGCCGCGGGCCGGGCCGCCCTGGCGGACCTGCGGGTCCACGAGTCGCGGCTCGCCGGGGCGCTGCTCGGGCTGCCCGTCGCCGAGCGGCTGCGCATCCCCGACGGCCACGTCGCCGAGCACGAGGACGTCCTCGTCGAGCAGCTCGCCGCCCGGCTGGGGCCGGGCACGGTGTGCCTGGCCACCTGGGACGGCGACGGGCACCCCGACCACGAGGCGGTGGGCCGCGCGGCGCTGGCCGCGGGGCGTCGTACGGGCGCGGTGGTGGTGCACTTCCCCGTGTGGGCCTGGCACTGGTCCGCGCCCGCGGACCCCGCCGTTCCCTGGCACCGCGCGGCCGTCGTCCCGCTGACGCACGACGAGCAGGAGGCCAAGCGGGAGGCGGTGCGCTGCTTCGTCAGCCAGGTCACCGCGCCGGCCGGCCGCAGCCCGGTGCTGCCGCCGGCGGTGCTCGAGCGGCTGGTCACCGACCGCGAGACCCTGCTGCTCCCCACCGACCCCCGCCCGGAGGACTGACGTGGACACCGCCTACTTCACCCGGATGTACGACGCCGCCGAGGACCCCTGGGAGTTCGCGTCCCGGTGGTACGAGCAGCGCAAGTACGGGCTGTGCCTTGCCATGCTGCCGCGACCGCGCTACCGGCGCGTGCTCGAACCGGCCTGCTCCGTGGGCGTGCTCACCGTCCGGCTCGCCGAGCGGGCGGACGAGGTCGTCGCGAGCGACCTCGTGCCCGTCGCCGTCGAGCGGGCGCGCGAGCGGGTCCACCGCGAGGTCGACGACCCGACCAGGGTCACCCTGGGGGAGGGCGACCTGCGCGACCCGCTGCCCGACGGGCCGGTCGACCTCGTCGTCCTCAGCGAGTGCCTCTACTACCTGCACGCGGACGAGCAGCGCGACCTCGTCGAGCGGGTCCTCGAGCGGCTCTCCGACGACGGGCACGTCCTCGCGTCGCACTGGCGCCCGCGGGTGCCCGAGTACCACCAGGACGGCGACGAGGTCCACGACGCCCTCGAGCGTACGCCGGGGCTGCGGGTCCTCGCCGACTACGGCGACGACGACGTGCGTATCGCCGTCCTCGCGCGGCAGGGGGCCGCGTCCGTCGCGACGGCCGGTGGGCTGCGCGCCGACCTCGGCTCTTGACCGGGCCCCGGCTCCGTCGTCGTCCGTCCCACCGGGCCGCGACGGCGTGCATGGGACGCGAGGTGGTGGGTAGACCGGGGACGGGACGCAGCACCCATCGGCTCGACCGTCAGGTGGGCATGCTCCCGCCGGCACCCCCGGTGGAGGTCGTCGGGGGACGAGGACCCTGGGGGTGCCGGTCCCGGGGGCCGGCACGGACGACCACGGTGAGGTGTGGTCGCTGCCCCGGGCCGCTCAGCGACGCCGGCGGCGCAGCTCCTCGCACAGCCGTCGGGCGTAGTGCTCGAGCTGGGCCTGCTCTCCCTCGGGCGTGCGCCCGTCGCGCTGGCGCAGCCCTCGCAGCTCGTCCTCCACGACGGTGAGCCGCCGCAGCAGGTCGCGGACCGTCAGACCCAGCAGGGGCTGGTGCACCCACTGGAGGGCTCCGGTCGGGGTCGACGTCGTTGTCGTCCGCATGGTCGTCGTTCCTTCCTCGTCGCTCCCACGACGCCCCCGCGCCTGACGGCCGTGGCGGTGGTGGGGATCCCGATGTCCCCGGCGACCTCGTCCGATTGTGCCTGCTCTGAGGGGTTCATGGTGAATACGGAGGCGGCCGGATCCGGTCACGGTCACGGCCCGGTCACCGTCGGGGCCGTGACGGGACGACACGGCCGGGGCGGGGTCCTTCCCCGTCCCGGCCGACCCAAACCCTCGGAGGCCGGAGCCGCTCCCGGGGTCGGACCTATCGGCCGTCGGACCCGGGGCGCGGACGGGGTGACGGGGCACCGAGCCACGCCGTGTCACCGTCCTCGACGACCCCCCGGGCGACGGTGACGACCGCGACGTCCTCGGCGACGGCGTGGGCCCGCAGCAGGCTGAGAGACTCCGCGGCGGGCACGTGCAGCGTCGTCATGACGACCCCGGTGGCCTGGTGGACCAGGACGCGGTGCTGCCACGGCGTCCCGTGCAGCATCTCCTCGAACGACTCCTGCTCGAGCAGCACGACCCCGAGCAGGGCCGCCGTCCTCGTGCCCACCTCGAGGCGGGTCCGCGACCACGGGGCCGGGTCCGCGTAGACGGTGAGGGTGCCGACGGCCCGCGCGTCGTCGACCGGGAACGGGAAGGCGAGGACGCGCACGTCGCCGAGCAGTCCGTACGCCGCGGTCTCGAAGGCGACGTGCACCGACGCGACGCTCGAGGTCAGGGTGTCCCGACGGCGTCGGTGGGCGAACGCC